>NZ_JADGRI010000316.1 GCF_017881085.1 Bradyrhizobium sp. | reverse complement strand
GCGACCGCTGTGAATACTCGTGTGCATCTTGAACTACCACTTCGCACACGAGGCTGCGGGTGCACTGGGCACCCGGCATTCCCCACGCCCTCCGGGGCGTAAGGTTTTGCAAAACTCGGGCGCACCGCGCCGCGAGAATGAGAAGTCATATATGCCGTCATTGCGAGGAGAGGAGCAATCCATCCCTCGTCATTCCGGGATGGTCCGAAGTACCAGAGCCGGAATCTCGAGATTCTCCGATGTGCAATCGCGCTCGTAGTTCGATGCTTCGCATCGCCCGGAATGACGGTGGTGTCAAAACGGCTTGCTCAAAAATTTCGAGCCCTTCAACCCGTATCGCCACGGCAGTTCGACCGCTTTGGTAATTCCGATCCTCACGCCTGCGGCGATCTCCGGTTTTTCCCGCCGAGCATACAGCGCGATCGGCGGGGCATCGAGAGCCAATCCATTATGCGCAATCGTGATGCCGAGCGCTTCGGTGAGCTTCCCCGGACCCGAGCACAGCGCGCGTTCGTCGCGCAATCCCCGCCGGCTCCGCATCGCCGGAATGCCGTGGGTCGGTTCAAGCGCACGGATCAGCACCGCGCTGGCGGACCCTGCTTTCTCGCAGACGAAATTGACGCACCAGTGGATGCCATAGGAGCGGTAGACATAGGCGAAGCCGGGCGGGCCGAACATAATCTGGTTGCGCGGCGTCGGGCCCCGATACGAATGGGCGGCCGGCTCGGTGTGATGATAGGCCTCGACCTCGACGATGAGGCCGCCGACTCCATTCACCAGCAGGGTCGCGCCGATCAGGTCGGGCGCGACCTCATGCACGCTACGGGCGAAGAAAGCGCGCTTGAGTGGCTTGCCCAATTTGGGTGCGGCCGGGGTTGGGAATGTGCGGCTTTGAGCCATTCCAGATCAAGGGTCTGCAAATCGGGGGCTGGGAGGGCATAAATGCGTCGGGGATGGCAATATGCTAAAGCATGGCGCCCAACAAGCCGGGCGGTTGCGATTCCCCTTCAAGGGGATTAGCTAAGCCGCTCAGGGATATGGATATTCCATGGTCGTCGTCGTCGATACTATTTCCGCCACGCCGCTCCGCCCGCGCCACCCGGAAAAGGTGAACCGGCCGGACGCGCCGTCGCCGCCGAAGCCGGCCTGGATTCGGGTGCGCGCGCCGACCGCACGCGGCTATGCCGAGACCCGCGACATCGTCAGGGAAAACGGCCTCGTCACGGTGTGCGAGGAGGCGGGCTGCCCGAACATCGGCGAGTGCTGGGACAGGAAGCACGCGACCTTCATGATCATGGGCGACACCTGCACACGCGCCTGCGCCTTCTGCAACGTCAAGACCGGCATGCCCGGCGCGCTCGACGCGTCGGAGCCGCAGCACGTCGCGGAAGCCACCTTCAAGCTCGGGCTCGCCCATCTCGTGGTCACCTCGGTGGACCGCGACGATCTCGCCGATGGCGGCGCCGAACATTTTGCGCAGACCATTCGCGCGATCCGCGCGCGCTGCCCGAGCACCACGATCGAGATTCTCACTCCCGACTTCCTGCGCAAGGAAGGCGCGCTCGAAATCGTGGTGGCGGCAAAACCCGACGTGTTCAACCACAATCTCGAAACCGTGCCGTCGCGTTATCTCAGCGTGCGTCCGGGCGCGCGCTACTTCCATTCGATCCGGCTGTTGCAGCGGGTCAAGGAAATCGACCCAACGATCTTCACCAAATCCGGCATCATGGTTGGGCTCGGCGAGGAGCGCCATGAGGTGTTGCAGGTGATGGACGATCTTCGCTCGGCGGATGTGGATTTTCTGACCATCGGGCAGTATCTGCAGCCGACCCGCAAGCATCACGCCGTGATGCGCTATGTGACGCCGGACGAATTCTCGGGCTATGAGAAGGTCGCCTATACCAAGGGCTTCCTGATGGTGTCGGCGAGCCCGCTGACCCGCTCGTCGCATCACGCCGGCGATGATTTCGCCAGGCTCAGGGCGGCGCGCGCGGCAAAATCCCGCTGAAGCTTTACGCCGATGCCGAAATTCAACTCCAGGCGCCTGGTCAAGCACAGCGCGGCGCAGATGTTCGATCTGGTCGCCGACGTCGAGCGCTATCCGGAATTCGTGCCTTTGTGCAGCGCGCTGAAAGTGCGTCAGCGCACGCCGAAGCCCGACGGCACCGAGATCGTGGTCTGCGAGATGACGGTATCGTTCAAGCTGGTGCGGGAGACTTTTGCGACACGGGTGACGCTGGACCGGGCCAATCTCAAAATCCTGGTCGAATATCTGCAGGGGCCGTTCAGCAATCTCGAGAACCGCTGGACCTTCGAGCCGAAGTCGGAGACGTCCTGCGATGTCGGTTTCTACCTCGCTTACGAGTTCAAGAGCCGGATGCTGGCGATGCTGATGGGCACGATGTTCGATGCCGCGTTCCAGCGCTTTGCGGCGGCGTTCGAGAAGCGTGCGGACATGATCTATGGACGGCCGGGGATCGCAGGCAAGGCGTCATCCTGATCGATCACGTCCGCGGCGGTCGCCGACGTTTGACGGCGCTGCGCCTCGGCGAGCGCGCGACGCGCGGGCGCAACCGGCTGGCGGCCTCGCGGCGCGGTTTTGCGGCGGCCTGCGGTCCGCGCGCCAGTTCCGTCAGCATCCGCAGCGCCTCGACGACGGAGCGCGCCCGCACCGCGCTGCGGCCGATCGCGCCGAAGCGGCATTCGCGATGCAGAATCCGACCGTCGCGGGAGGCGACCGCGAAATGCACCAGGCCCACCGGCTTGCCCGGCATAGCGCCGCCCGGGCCGGCAATGCCGGTAATGGAGACGGCGAGGTCGACGCCGGCGCGCTCCAGCGCGCCCACGGCCATCGCGGTCGCGGTCTCCTTGCTGACCGCGCCAAAACTCTCGAGCGTCGAGGCCTTGACCCCCAGCATCGCGCGCTTGGCCTCGTTGGAATACGTCACAAAACCGCGGTCGATGACGTCGGAGGAGCCGGGAATGTCGGTGAGCGCGCCAGCGACCAGGCCGCCGGTGCAGGATTCTGCGGTCGCGATGGTCAGTTTGCGCATCCGGCAAAGATCGAGCAGCGAGCGGGAGAGGGCGCGGGCGTCGCTGCCGCTCATGTCAGTCGCTCCAACCTTTATCGTCCCAAGGGAGGCGGATGGTGGCGCTCGCGGTGGCTGCGATGCCTTCCTCGCGGCCGGTGAAGCCGAGACGTTCGCTGGTGGTCGCCTTCACGGCGATCCGCGAGATGTTCACACCCGTGATCTCGGCGATGCGCGCGCGCATGGTGTCGCGGAGCGGTCCGATCTTCGGCCGCTCGCAGATCAGCGTCACTTCCAGATTGGCGATGCGGCCGCCGCGCGCGGTGACGCGATCGACCGCATATTTCAGGAACTGGTCGGAGGAAGCGCCCTTCCACTTGATATCGCTGGGCGGAAAGTGCGAACCGATATCGCCGTCCGCCAGTGCGCCGAGGATGGCATCGACCAGCGCATGAAGGCCGACGTCGCCGTCGGAATGGGCGAGGAAGCCGCGCGTGTGCGGCACGCGGATGCCGCAGATCATGACGTTATCGCCGTCGCCGAAGGCGTGCACGTCGTAGCCGGTCCCGGTTCTGATATCGCCGAGGAGGGCAGCGAGGCGGGCTTCTTCGCGTGCAAAATCTTCCGGTGTCGTCAGCTTCATATTCGCAGGATCGCCTTCAAAGGTCGCCACCGTCAATCCCGCCCATTCGGCGAGCGCGGCGTCGTCGGTGAAATCGCTACGGCCCTCGCGCGACGCGCGGCGGTGGGCGTCGAGAATCACATCGAACCGGAACGCCTGCGGCGTTTGCGCGATACGCAGCCGCGCACGCTCCGGCGTGGCCTCGACGTTTCCGTTTGCGTCAATCAGCTTGACGGTGTCGGCGACGGCAATCGCAGGGATGGCCGCGCTGGTACGGCCGGCGGCGTCGATCGCGCGCGAAATCAGCGCCGCCGAGACAAATGGCCGCGCCGCGTCGTGGATCAGGACGATATCCGGCTTCTGGCCGGCGAGCGCTTCGAGCCCGGCGTGCACCGAGGCTTGCCGAGTCGCACCGCCCTCGGCAGGCGGCTCGTGCGGCAAGGCGCTGACGGCCTCATTGAACATGGCGGTATCGTCGGGATTGAGCACCGGCTGCACGGCAAAGACCTGCGGATGACGGCAAAACGGTTCCATCGCGCGGAAAATCACGGTCTGCCCGCCGATCGAGCGATATTGTTTCGGTCCCCCCGCGCCGGCTCGAAGGCCGCGTCCGGCGGCGACAAGAATGGCGGCGGTCCGCGCAGATTTCGGCATTGCACTCAATTACTGGCGATTCTGGGTTGCTGAGGGATCATGGGTCGGTCGGCGCACTGCCCATATCATGCCGGGAATGCAAAAACAGAGTGATTCCCAATGGCTGTGGGAAAAGCTTATTTTGCTGCAGTGCACTTGCACAATTGCAAGAATTGTCTAAAGTGTAGGCATGAAACTTGACTGCACAAGATTTGTGCGCAAAATGCGTCACGACATTCGCGATGAGGCGTCTGTCAAAGAAACGAGAAGTCCGTGACCGGCTCGGAAACATTTCGCTCTAAGCCATTGAGAATAGGTGATATTACTATCGCCAACCGGGTCCTTCTCGCGCCGATGTCCGGCATCACTGATGTGCCTTTTCGGCGTTTGACGGCCGCGCTCGGGGCCGGACTCGTCGTTTCCGAAATGACAGCCAGCGATGATCTCGTCAATGGCCGACCGATGTCGCTGCTGCGATGCGAGGCAACCGGAATAGGTCCCCACGTCGTCCAGCTCGCGGGGTGTCAGACCAAATGGATGGCCGAGGGCGCACGGATCGCCGAAGCGGCGGGTGCTGAAATCATCGATATCAATATGGGCTGCCCGGCCCGCCACGTGACCGGCGGCCAGTCTGGTTCGGCGCTGATGCGCGATCTCGATCACGCCCTGAGGTTGATCGAGGCGACGATATCGGCGGTGAAAGTGCCGGTGACATTGAAGATGCGGCTCGGCTGGGACGAGCGCTCGCTCAACGCGCCGGATTTGGCGCGCCGCGCGGAGGCCGCGGGCGTGCGGATGATTACCGTGCACGGCCGCACGCGCTGCCAGTTCTACAGGGGCGTCGCCGACTGGAGCGCGGTGCGCGCCGTCAAGGATGCGATCAGCATTCCGCTCGTCGTCAACGGCGATATCACATCATTCGAGAAAGCCGTGTCCGCGTTTGAGCAGTCCGGCGCCGACGCCGTCATGGTCGGTCGCGGCGCCCAGGGCCAGCCGTGGTTGCCCGGCCAGATCGCGCGCCGGCTCGAAACCGGCGTCGTCGAGGAGGCGCCGCCGCTCGCCGTGCAGCTCAACCATATCCGCGCACTCCATGACGAGGTTTGCAGTCACTACGGGTTGCGCGTTGGCCTTCGCCACGCGCGCAAACATCTCGGCTGGGCGCTGGAAGTCGCGGCGCGATGCAGCCGCGCGCCGGCGGCCACGCTCAAGACCTGGCGCGCGAAGATTCTGACGTCGGAAGATCCCACAGGCGTGAATCGATCTCTTCAGGATGCGTTTGACGACTTTGCATGGAGCGCTGCTGCATGACTCCAGCCGCAGAACATCGCAGGCCGATGCCGTCCGATGGCGATGCTATCCTCAATGCCTTGCCCAATCCGGTTCTGCTGGTGGCGCCGGACGGCAGGATTGTCGATGCCAATATGGCCGCGGAATCGTTTTTCGAGATCTCGACGCAATTCCTGCAACGCCAGTCTCTCAAGGAACTGGTGCCGTTCGGCAGCCCGCTGCTGGCGCTGATCGACCAGGTGCGCGCGAGCGGCTCGCCGGTCAACGAATACAAGGTCGATCTCGGCACGCCGCGCATCGGCGGCGACCGCCAGGTCGACCTTCACGTCGCGCCGCTGACCGAGCGGCCCGGCCATATCGTCGTGATGCTGCAGGAGCGCACCATCGCCGACAAGATGGACCGGCAACTGACGCATCGAAGTGCGGCGCGTTCGGTGATCGCGCTGGCCGCGATGCTGGCGCATGAAATCAAGAACCCGCTGTC
>NZ_JADGRI010000078.1 GCF_017881085.1 Bradyrhizobium sp. | reverse complement strand
CCGGTCTGCGCGTTGCGGTCTTACCGCCGACGCCGATGTTGCCATTGCCCGACACTGAAATCCCCTCGTTGAAGCCGAAACCACAACGCGCAACAGCCTAGAAAAGTTGCAACGCGTGTCCGATTGTGACGCCCGGCTCGACGTTGCGGTACGCAGGTCTTGGGCCGTCAGGGCGCTTCTTCAACAGAGAAAGGTTAAAAAGCGGCTCTCGTTTCCAAGCCCGCCCCGGCGCCCCAGATGAAAGGTCGCGATCGGCCAGCGCGGGGCTGCCCTCCAGGCCGATGAACCGGCGGGGCATCCGACTGAAGTCATTGGGATTTTTTGGGGATTATTTCGTCCGCCCCGCGGCGACGAAACAATTGTCCGCGCGACGAAACCATTTTTCGCTTTTGGCGCAGAACTCCGGAAACGCCGCATGGTTATCAAGGCGACAACAAGAACGGCGGACAGCGCCGGTGGCGCCAAGCGGAGACAGTCAAATGCGAACCCTCAGCATCATCCTAGCCTTCGCCTTCGTGCTTGCCGCCGCCACAATGGCTGGTTCTGCCGATAGCAGCCTGCCGGGTGTCGGCACCTTCGCCTATACCGGCTCTCCGGCCGTCACTTCAGCTCGGCAGGCCATCCTCGTTGCGGTCCGTTGAGACGGCACTGAGACAGACGCTTCAAGAAAGTTGCCGGTAAGGCCATCATGCATTTTCATATCAGTGCCGCAGTCGCTGTCGCGTCGTTCGTCTTGGCCGGTTCGGCACGCGCGCAAGGCGGGCAGATTCCGGTTCAGCAGACCCCGATCCAGCAGGCGCAAGTTCAGCAAATACAATTTCGCTCGCTGCAGAAACTTCCCGATCCGCGCGCCGAATTCGTGCGCCAGTGCGCGCCTCATATGCTCGGGCGATGGGCGCATCCCGAAGCCGTCTGCGCCTGCCTGCACGATCATGCCGCCGCGGCCGTCGAAGACAACGACCTGCGCGAAGCGCTGCTGCGGGGCATCGGCGAAACCGGCGTGCCCACCATCGAGACCGATTGGGTGCCGGCGTCAAAACAATCCGAGATCGGCCCCACCTTCACCAGGATTGCCAAGCCGACGCTGCAATGCATGTTCGAGCCGGCGAAATAGCGCGTTTGGAAACGTCCGGCGCGCGCTCGCGGGCAAAGGGCCGGTGTCGATTGCAATGCCCCCGCAATCGATCATTTCTTTCGCGGAACACATTTCACCGCACGCTGAATCCCGCCTGCGATCATCCTGGCACCGGAAACTTCCTTGATCTGGCCGGCGGGACAGGTGCCATCGTCGACCTTGACGCGCTGGCCCAGTTGCAAATTGACGATGTCCTGTTCCCGCGACACCTGGCCTTCCATGGCCGATGATGGAAGCGGCCAAAGCGCGAAACCGCCAAGCAGCAAAATCGAGAAGATCCTGATGGGCGAGATCGTCATGCCCGGCGCAGCGGATCGTTTCACTTGTTTTGGATCTTCAACCCGTTCGGGCCGACATTGATCTGCAGGCCCTCCGGTTCCTTCTTGGTCTGATAGAGATTGTAGCCGAGCACACCCACCGCGACGATCAGAGCGCCGACGATGAGGTAGAGGATATTGCGGTTGGCGGGCATCCGTGTCTCCATAGGCCGCGAAATCTCGCCGGCCGGATACCCCACTGTATTGGCACGGGTGCGATTCTGAAAGCGACAACGGAAAATTGTGACGGAAATGAACGCCAGCGAAACCAAGCAAAGGATTCTCGACGCCGTCGACGCCAAGTTCGACGCGCAGCTTGCGACGACAATGGATTTTGTCGCGATACCTTCGACCCGCGGCGCCGAAGGGCCGTGCCAGGACATGATCGGCGATCTCCTGCGCCGGCGTGGCTATGAGGTCGACGACTGGCATATCGACGTCGACGATTTGAAGGATTTGCGCGGCTTTGGTCCGATCGAGCACGATTTCTCCAAAGCGCGCTCCGTGGTCGGCACCTATCGTCCCCAAAGCAACAAGGGAAAATCACTGATCCTGCAGGGCCATTGCGACGTGGTACCGACCGGCCCGCTGGAGATGTGGGAGACGCCGCCGTTTTCGCCGGTGATCAAGGACGGCAGGATGTATGGCCGCGGCGCCTGCGACATGAAGTCCGGCACCATCGGCGCGCTTTATGCGCTCGATGCAATCCGGGCCGCAGGCGTGAAGCCAACCGGGCGGATTCACTTCCAGTCCGTGATCGAGGAGGAGAGCACCGGCCTCGGTGCGCTCTCTACCCTGCAGCGCGGCTACCGCGCCGACGCCTGTTTCGTCCCCGAACCGACCGGCGGCAAGATGGTGCGCTCCCAGGTCGGCGTGATCTGGTTCCGCCTCAAAGTGCGCGGCCATCCCGTGCACGTGTTCGAGGCGGGCGCGGGCTCCAACGCGATCACCGCGGCCTATCACCTGATCCAGTCGCTGGAAAAACTCGAGGCCGAATGGAACGCACGCGCCAGCAGCGACCCCCATTTCAAGGCGGTGACGCACCCGATCAATTTCAATCCCGGCATCATCAAGGGCGGCGACTGGGCTTCCAGCGTGCCGGCTTGGTGCGACGTCGATTGCCGTATCGCGATATTGCCGGGCTGGTCGGTGGCCAACTGCCAGGCCGAAATCCTCAGCCATGTTTCCGCGGCGGCGCGCGATCACCGCTTCCTGTCCAACAATCCGCCTGATGTGGAATGGTCGGGATTTCTTTCGGAAGGCTATGAGCTGAAGGATTCGGCGGAAGCGGAAGCAGCCTTCGGCAAGGCCTTCAACGCGGTCTATGGAGGTTCCGTGCAGGACCTTGTCTTCACCGCGCTCACGGATACTCGATTCTATGGGCTGAACTACAACATCCCGAGCCTGTGCTTCGGCGCCAGCGGTGCGGCGATGCACGGTTTCAATGAATATGTCGATCTCGACTCGTTGCGGAAGTCGACCAAGGCCACCGCGCTGTTCATCGCGGAATGGTGCGGCGTGGAGAAGGCGTAGTTGCTTTCTTCGTCAGCCTTCGAGGCTTGCTGCGCTCGCAGCTCAGGAGGACGGTGCCGGCCACAGCGCCGCGACAATTGCGTCCAGGCCATCGGTCAGCGCGGCGGCGCCGGGCTGCAGGATCAGCGGCGATTTGATTTCGATGATGCGGTCGTTGCACACGGCTGGAAGGAAACTGGCGCATGGCGAATTGTGGACCCGATGTCATCGTGACATTACCCCGGACGTCATTGCCTGATTTGACGCGGCATTCCATGTTCTTAAGGGCAACGACGTGAAGAAAACCGGGGAGGACGCATGACGCCGCTCGAAAAAGTGAATTCCATGAAGATGCCTTTCGCCGAATTGAAGGGGGTCACCTTCACCGAAGCGGAACGGGATCGCGTGGTGGCGCGGATGCTGGTTCGGCCGGATCTTTGCACCCTCGGCCATACCATTCACGGCGGCGCGATCATGGCCTTTGCGGATTCGGTCGGCGCCGCCGCCACCGTGGTCAATCTGCCCGAGGACGCCAAGGGTACCACCACCATTGAGAGCAAGACCAATTTCATCGGCGGCGCGAGGGAGGGAACGACGCTGGTCGCGACCGCGACTCCGGTGCACCGCGGCCGCCGCACCCAGGTCTGGCAGACGCGGCTGGAGACCGAGGATGGCAAACTCGTGGCAGTGGTGACCCAGACCCAGATGGTGCTCGTATGAATACGGGTGTCCGATTTCGTTAACCATTCGGTCGCGACATTCTGCCGTTATTTCAGGCGGGATGCGCTCTTGAATTCCATGTTGCGATGCACAATATTCGTGATCTAGGGATTCGACGCCTCCTCGAGGGCCATCCAAGAGGAGTTTTGCCGTGCTACACGAAGACAATACCCGTTCCAGGTTCGCCAGCGGCTACGTCCGGACGCTATCTCAGCGAGAAGAACTTCCGTTACTGCGCGACCATCTGCTGCGGCTCGATCCGGAGAGCCGCCATGACCGCTTCAACGGCTTCATGGATGACGGCTTCATCGAGCGCTACGCCGCGAAATGCGCCGATGATGGCACCATCATCGTCGCCTATGTCGAGGACGGCGTGGTGCGCGGTGCCGCGGAACTGCATCCGCCGGATCAATCCCCGGACGCGTTGCCGGAGATCGCTTTCTCCGTGGAGGCGTCCGTGCGCCGGCAGGGCGTCGGCATCATCCTGTTCAAGCGGCTGATTTCGGAAGCACGATGGAAGGGCTATCCGGCGCTGCGGATCACCACCGGTGCGCAGAATCAGGCTATGCGGGCGCTCGCCAATAAGTTCGGCGCGCACCTGACGTTCCGCCACGGCGAATCCACCGGCACCATCGATCTGAAGCCGCAACCGCAGATCGAACTTGCAAAGCTCGCGATCGCAACGCCGACCGAGGCGACGCGCGCCATGGTCCAGTTCAACCGCGTCTACTGGAAGGCTTTGCTGGGAATGGTTGGCTGGGGCCGGACGGCCTGATTAACGGCGTTACAAACAGCAATTCGCCGGCCTTTGGGCCGGCGAATAAATGCAACGGTGTAGCGCGCTTAAGTCCCGGTGCGCTTGTCGTTGCCGAACCGCCTGACCGCGCGACGTTCGACCACCACCGAACGCTGCGCGCCCTGTTCGCCGGCGATCACGCGGGTGGTTGAACGCGCCGTCGTGCGCGCGACCTTCTTCACTTCGGCCAGCACGGATTCGATCGGCAGCCCCATCAGCGAAGCGGCGATTTCAGCCTGCGCTTTCTGGTCATCGGTAATGCCGACCGCGGCAAAAATCGCTTCATCCAGCGTCGGCGGATCGCGCCGGACACGGCGCGTTCCGTACTTGGTTTTCCAGTCTTCGCTCATCGGGGCCTCGCAATTGGTCCGCAGTACGTAGGACCCCTCATGTTGCATTGCAATATGTAATTGGTGTGGCAATCCAGCTATGCACCAGAGGCTTTGCCTTTGCCGCGTTGTCATACGCGCGTCACTACTATCATTTGAGCCGCCGCGATTTCCGATTGCCACGGTTCAAGAAGCTGAATCGCCGGCGCCGGCAAGATCAATCGGCTGCTGCGGCCAGCGCTTGAGCGCGGCATGTCCGGCGTCGGTCAGGACATAGACGCCGCGCTCGGCGCGGTCGAACCAGCCATAGACATTGTGTAGCAGAATTTTCGGGGCGTCGGGAATCTCCGGCTTGAGATCGCGCACGCGCCGCGGCCCCTGCGACAGCGCGGAGGCGCAGGCCAAAGCCTGCTGGCGATAGGCCGTCATGATCGGCGCGCGGGTGCTGCCGCCGAGCGCTGGATCGCCCTTGCGGCGCCGATGTTCGGCAACCAGACGGGAGCGCTTCTTCGGATCGCGGCGCGGGCTGGCCGTCGGCGGCTTGACTATTACCTCCACGTCCCCGGTGTTGGTGACCGCCAGCATGCCGAAGCCGAGCCGGCGGCAGAGATTGCGATAGCGGGCGTCACTTTCGCGTCCCTTGCCGCGGGCGGACAGTTTGGCGGCGAGCCAGACCTCATCGCAGGCGCCGGCGCGATCGACCGCCTGCAGCACCAGCTCGAGATTGAACGAGAGCTTCAATTCGCCGATCACCACGATCGGGGGATCGCCGCCGCTCAACGCCACGAGGTCGCACCCTCCGACCTCGCCCTTGACGGCGAAACCGAGGCTTTCGAGGAAGCGTTTGACGGGCAGATAAAGCTCGGTTTCCAAGAGGGCTCCAGTACCGCCTGTGCGACTCAATGCCGCCAGTTTAGCCCGGATCGCGGAAACCACGGACCCCGGGATTTGGTCAAACGACACTGGTCCGGCTATTGTGGGTCCGGGACCGGACGGGCGGCAGGCGGAACAGGAACGGGCTTCTAACACATCACCGTGCAGATGCTTGACGGCATCGAGGGCGGCAATCAGGGCGTCATGGTATTGCGCGATGGTACCATGGGCGGGGCGAGTCGTTCTTTTTTGCCTACGGGTCCTGTGCGCCCGTGAACGGCAAATGGAAGGGGAAGTGACCGACCAGGAACCTTCGCCGACATTCGGGGCGCGGCCGGTCGGGAAACGCAAGATGGTGACCACCGGATTTGCCGGGACCCATACCGGTGAAACAGCGGAAGGCGACGGCATCGCGCTCGCCGGCAAACAGAGCATTCGATTTAAGTCGAAGCCGCGTTTGCCGATTCCGGACTGAAGGGAACGGCGCGCACGTCCGACAGATGGCGGCCGATTGTATGGGTTGCAGGCCAGGAAGGCCGGAGCGACGATGCTTAAAGGACTCTACAAGGTGGAAATGTATACGGTGCACGGTTCGCGCCGTGGCGTCATCTATGCCTATGATGGAAAGATGATGGGCGGCAATTCGGCGTTCGCGTTCATCGGCACCTACCGGGAATCCGAAGGCGGCGAGGTGTCGGTGGACATCTCGACGATGCGGCACAACGACGATCCGAGTTTCCAGCCGCTGCTGAAGGCCGACAAGGTCACGCTCTCGCTCAAAGGCCGCCAGCAGGGCGAGCAATATTTTTTCGAGGGCGGCACCACGCAAATGCCAAGCATTGCCTTTAACTCGGTGATGACCCCGATCAGCGAAGCGGCGGCGCCGCCCGCACCGAAGGCCAGTGAAGGCGGCATCAGGAACGGCCTCTATTCCATACATATCCGGATGCTTGACGGCATCGATGGCGGCAATACCGGCGTCATGGTGTTGCACGACGGCCGAATCCGTGGCGGCGATGCGTTCTTTGATTATGTCGGCGCCTACACCAGTGCGAACGGCAGATGGAAGGGCGAACTGGTCAATCACGAGCACACCCCAAGCCAGGGCGAACGGCCGGTGTTCGGCGGCTACGAAGTCGGCATCGGTTTTTCCGGCACCTATACCGATGAGGGAGCGGTCGCGGAAGCAACCGCCCTGGTCGGCAAGCGCAGCATTCGCTTCAGCGCGGTGTTGAGGAAGTTGGCAGAGGCGTGAGGTTCAATCTCGTTCTTTTCACTACACGCGCCCGCTCACCGGGAGCAGCGCGCCGGTGACGGCGCTGGCGGCATCGCTGGCGAGAAACAGGATCACGTCCGCCAGCTCTTGCGGCGTCACCCATTTGGCGAAATCGGCCCGCGGCATGCTGGCGCGATTGGCCGGGGTGTCGATGGTCGAGGGCAGCACGGCGTTGACGGTGATCCTGCCTTTCCACTCGGCCGCCAACGCCTCGGTGAGCCGGTGCACGCCGGCCTTGGAGGCGGCGTAGGCGCCCATGCCGGAGCCCGCCTGCAGCGCGGCCATCGCACCGACATTGACAATCCGCCCCGCGCCGGATGCTACCAGATGCGGGATCGCCGACCGCGATGCGTTCAGCGCCGTGAGGACGTTGAGGGCATACATGCGTTGCCAGGTTTGGGAGTCGCCGTCGGCCACCGTCTCGAAGGCGAAGCCGCCGGCGATATTGACCAACGCGTCGAGCCTGCCGAAATGTGCCGCGGCCGCATCGATGGCTCTGTTGGCCGAGATCGCGTCGGAAAGGTCGACGCCGCCAAGCTCAATCCGCTTCTCCGTCGCTGGGAGTTGGGAGGTCGCATGATCCACCCCGGCGACGCGGGCGCCCCGCGCGGTTGCGGTTTCCGCGACCACCTTGCCAAGCGCCCCCGACGCGCCGGTGATCACAACGACTTTTCCGTCCATGGGAAGCTCCGGGCGAGGGGAGAGGGACCCCACACTACCGCCACGGCAAATTCATTTGCAATGCTGCACGTTTTGCGCCCAATGGCGGTTTCAAGAGGACCGCCCCGCGACCTGATATTTTGGGGGTTCAAATGGCTGATGCACCGCGGCCTTGCAGCACCTCGATCTCGTCGGTCTCAAATATCCGCTTTCGCACTTGGCGCAGAGGGCGCGCTCGGTGCGACGGCCTAGATCCCCCGCATCGGCAAATCCCGGCCATTAGCTAAAATTTGTCGGAGTTCTGTAAGCGGATTGCAGGCCAATCCGGCTACGCTGGCGTTCTAGTCCAATGAGGGTTGGAAGACGTCATGGGTTATTTACCTGATCACGGTTTGCCGCTGGTTCAGCTCAAGGAACAGCGGCGGGATTTGATAGTCGCGCTGCAAAACCGCAACGGCCCGATCAGCAGCTGGGAACTGCTGCAGATCGCCGCGGTTCAGCAGGCGATTTCGGCATTCGAGGACGTCATCGCCGACCTTGATGCGGAATTGGAAGCGGCGGCATAACGCCACTTCTTTCTACGGCCAGCCTTGGCCGGCGGGGGACCTCAGGGTTCCAAATACCGGGCCTCGAGCGCCGCACGCTCTTCTGCACCGAGGCCGAGGCCGTCTCTGAAATAGCTTTCGAGGTTGCCGTAATCGGCGCTGATGGCCTCGAACGCGGCGGCCAGGAAGGAACCTCGCACCGATCCGAGCACCTGCTTGACGTCGTCGGGCAGGTCACTCGAGGCGCCGGGATCGCGGCGGTAGAAGCGGTTGGTCAGCAGGTAATCCTCGGCGATCATCTCTTCCGCCACGCCGAGCGCATGCAGGATCAGTGCGCAGGCGAAACCGGTGCGGTCCTTGCCGGCGGTGCAATGAACGACCAGCGGCGCGCGGTCTTCAAGCAGATGCGCAAAAAGTGCGCGGAAGCTCGGCGTGTTGTAACGCACATAGTTGCGATAGGAATCGCGCATCACCTCCAGCGCGTCGGCCGACGACAGCACGGCGCCGTCGGCGAGGCGTGCCCGCAGCGCCGCGACCACGGTCGGCTCGATCGGCAGCGAATGAACCGCGATCTCCGCTAACCCGCACGTCGCCGCCACGCGCTCCTCAGTGCCGCGAAGATCGAACGCACTCTTCAGCCCGAGCGGCCGCAGCACTTCGATGTCGTCCTCGGTAAGGTGTCCGAGATGGTTGGAACGGAAGATCTGCCGCCAGCGCACGATACGGCCATCTGTTCCGGGATAGCCGCCGAGATCGCGGAAATTGCTGGCTCCGGAGAGGTTGAGATGGCGGGCAGGGGTATCTGACATCGGCGCAGTCTAAGCCATCATCCGCGGCGGAGAAATGACCGGCAAGGCATATCGCGCGGTTTGGGCTGGTCTATACTCATGAATTAGGGGGCGAATATGAATTGGCGAAAGCATTCAAATCTTGCAATTCCTGGTGCAATATTGTTGCTCGCGGCGGCCGGCTCATCGCCGGCAATGGCGCAGACCTTCCAGAATTATCGCTACGCCGACGGCGCTCAATTCATCGTCGGATTTTTTGAATACGACAAGCGCGCCCATCTGCAGATCGATGGCAAGGCAGTGACGCTTGCCAGGCGCTTTGCCCTGTCCGGTGCGCGTTATTCGGGAAGCGGCGTCACGTTGAAAATCACCAAGACCGGCACCACGGTCAAACGCGCCAGGCGGCCGGTGACGGCGTGCGAACTTGGCTAAGGAGCCCGGCTGAAGAAAATTTGGACAAAGAAGGCCTGCTAAAGAATAAGGGCCGGAACGATTTCGTCCCGACCCTTTCAACCCACTCGATATCGCGGCGTAGACGGGCAGCGTATCGGTATCCGGCTTGCGACTGGCATCAACGCTCCCATGCCGGCTTGGACTCCTGGATCGCCGCTTCGTGATACCAGCTGCCGCTGCAGACCGCTTCGTTCACCCGCGACGAAGCCTGCTCGATTGCCGATTCTGGCTCGTCATAGCGACGCCCACCGAGAGCCGCGCGGCCCCCGGCCGGGAATTGATAGATCTTGGCCGATCCGTGGTTCAAACTCGAATTCATCGTCTCATCTCTCCTTTTGTCGATGCACTGGGTGCAAGTTGTGCCGGTTGGCTCCCGAACGGTTGCCGCACATCGACCATGCTGCGCCCGACTCGTTCTCGGCGGGTTACCGAATCCGATATCGTCCCTGCACGCCGCTGGTGCAACCTGATCAAGGGAAAGTCATTTTGTGTACAAATAATGGGCATTTCCCGATTTTGCTTCCGGGGCGGCAGGTCTCGGCTGGCTAACGCCTGAACCGTCGGCAAGGTTGCGGGAGCGGCCGGCTATCCGGCCGAAGGCTGCCGGTCTGTGGCGCTGCTTTAATCGCAACGAGGCGACAGGCCACTGGATGCCGCAGAATCGAGCGCCGTTTGGGCCTCAATCGTGCCGTGCCTGTGCCTGCGCGAACGTACCCCGCGCGCCTTTGCCGCACCCAAAATCTGAGTCCCGGCGACAAAGCTGAGGGCTACCCCACCACCGACCCCGGTGCCGCAGTGCGGCAATTTGGCACTCTTATTGCTTGGTAGGAAGCGGCCGATTGTGGCCGGGTACGCATGTGGTGACCAACAGCCTTCGGTTCCCCACCTTCATCAACTCATGAGAGGCTCAATGACCAAGTACAAGCTCGAGTATATATGGCTCGACGGATACTCGCCGACGCCGAATTTGCGCGGCAAAACGCAGATCAAGGAATTCGATGTATTTCCGACGCTCGAACAGCTTCCGTTGTGGGGATTCGATGGAAGCTCGACCATGCAGGCCGAAGGCCATAGCTCCGACTGCGTGCTGAAGCCGGTCGCGGTTTATCCGGACGGCGCGCGCACCAATGGCGCGCTGGTGATGTGCGAAGTCATGATGCCCGATGGCAAGACCCCGCACGCCACCAACAAGCGCGCCACCATTCTCGACGATCCCGGCGCATGGTTCGGCTTCGAGCAGGAATATTTCTTCTACAAGGACGGCCGTCCGCTCGGCTTCCCGGCCAGCGGCTATCCCGCGCCGCAGGGCCCGTATTACACCGGCGTCGGCTACAAGAACGTCGGCGACGTCGCTCGCAAGATGGTGGAAGAACATCTCGACCTCTGTCTCGCCGCTGGCATCAACCACGAAGGCATCAACGCCGAAGTGGCGAAGGGCCAGTGGGAATTCCAGATCTTCGGCAAGGGCTCCAAGAAGGCCGCTGACGAGATGTGGATGGCTCGCTACCTGATGCTGCGCCTGACCGAAAAGTACGGCGTCGATATCGAATTCCACTGCAAGCCGCTCGGCGACACCGACTGGAACGGCTCCGGCATGCATGCCAACTTCTCCACCACCTATATGCGCGAAGTCGGCGGCAAGGAGTACTTCGAGAAGCTCATGGAGGCGTTCAAGGCCAACCGCGCCGACCACATCGCTGTTTATGGACCGGACAACCACATGCGCCTGACCGGCAAGCACGAGACCGCCTCGATCGATACCTTCAGTTACGGTATCGCGGACCGCGGCGCCTCGATCCGCGTGCCCCACAGCTTCGCCAATAGCGGCTACAAAGGCTATCTGGAAGATCGCCGCCCGAACTCGCAGGGCGACCCCTACCAGATCGCTTCGCAGATCCTGAAGACGATCTCGTCGGTGCCGACCTCCGCCAAGGCGGCCGCGGCCTAAGACGAAAGGACATAGGGGCCCGGACCGGGGGCGGTCCGGGCCGCAACCTGATCCGTCAAAGCGCCGGTCGCTTTGGCGGATCGTTGCGTTTTGGCGTTCACCATCAGCTGTATGCCGCTTCCCTCCCACGGCACGGTTTCCGGCTTCACCTCCGGCGCGCCGGGCTGCTAGAAGCGGTCCCGGCTTGCGGAGTGACTTAGAGCCGCGACGAGGGAGTTGAGATGGAAGACGTCGTTCGCGTGCTTTCGACGCTCGCGCTGATGGGAGCGGTGCGCGGCCTGGCAGGACGATATTGGGCCGCGGGCGGCGCGCGCATCGACGCCGATTTCGCGCCAACGCTGGGGCTGTTGGATCGACTGCGCGGCGGTGAGGCGGCCGACGTCGTCATATTGACCAGGCAGGCGCTCGACGATCTCGCCACGCAAGGAAGCGTGGTATCGCGGCAAGCTGCGTTGATCTCGCGCGTTCCTTTGTCGGCATCGCGGTCAAGGCCGGCGCCGCCCATCCCGACATCGCAACCGAGTCCGCACTGCGCGCGACGCTGCTCGGAGCGCGTTCGATCGCCTATTCACGCATCGGCGCCAGCGGCATCTTCTTCGCGCAGCTGATCGAGCGACTGGGAATCGCCTCCGAGGTGAATGCGCGCGCGAGGATCATCCCGTCGGGCTTGACCGCAGCCTTGCTGGTCAGCGGCGAGGCCGATCTGGCGGTGCAGCAGATCAGCGAGTTGAAGCAGGTGGCGGGTGTCGAAGTGGTCGGGCCGATCCCGCGCGAACTGCAGACAGCCGCGGTGTTTTCCGCCGGCCGCTGGGCGGCGTCGTTGAAGCCCGCGCAAGCCGACGCGCTGTTAAGATATCTTGCTTCGCCGGAGGTCGCCCCGGTACTGCGGGAGTCCGGGCTCGAGCCTTGAATCCGCCTGTTCTCCGAAGCTAACCTGCCGCCATCAATTGGTGGATCATGATGAAACCGTCCCGCGCGCTATCTAAGGCTGTAGCAGGCCGAATTGTCCTTTCGGCGATAGCGATCGCGGCGTCCGCATGGTTGGCCCGTCCGTGTCAGCTAAGGGCGCAGTCGGCCGATCTCGTGCTGTGCGACCGCGTCGCTGCCGACCCCGCCGATCCCGACAAGCCGGTCGACGTCAAGGGCACGCCCGATGTGGCGCCGTCGGACGTCGCGACCGCGATCAAGTTCTGCAGGATCGCGTCAGGCTCCTCGCGCCGCGGGCTTTATCAACTGGGCCGCGCCTACGCCGCCAACCGGCAGTTGCCGGAAGCAATTGCGGCCTGGCGGAAGGCGGCCGAGAAGGGCTCGACCTCAGCGATGGTCGAACTCGGCGTGCTCTACGGTACCGGCTCGGGCGTCGCCAGGGACGAAGCGCAGGCGCGAAAACTGTTCGAGCGTGCGGCACAGGCCGGCAATCCCCGCGGCGTCAGTAATCTCGCGGCACTCGGCGGTGGCGGCGGTTCGGCGGCGGATCCTGCGCGCGCACGGGAGCTGTTGGCGAAGGCCGCCGAAACCAATGCGGAGGCGCAATATCAACTCGGGCTGATGCTGGCGAACGGCACCGGCGGGCCAAAGGACGATACCGCCGCGCGAAACCTGTTCGAGAAGGCGGCCGCGCAGAATCATCCCGGTGCACTGGCGCAGATGGGCGCGTTCACCCAGGAAGGCCGCGGCGGCCCGAAGGATTCCGATGCCGCCAAGGCCTATTACCAGCGCGCCGCAGCGCTCGGCGATGAAGACGCCAAGCAGGCATTGAAGCGCATGGAATGCCCGCTCGTGATCAAGGACAAGCGCGGAAACCTCGTCACGAATCTTTGCTTTTAGCCGACGTTTGTCCCGTGCCGGGTCAGCGCGGTGGTGACGACATGGCAGCCCCCCGGCACCCACCTTGATGGATATCAACCCTGCGGGGGGCCGGCCATGCTACACGGGCGGCAGAAACGCTAGCCGCCTGGAGCATCGGATGAAACTACGTGGATATATTGTTGCCCTGCTGATGGTTGGCTCGTTGGAACCGCCGGCCATTGCGCAGTCCGGCCAGTCCAATCTGAGTGCATCGCCGACCAACGAGCAATATGTCCCGCGGCTCGGCGACATCATGAACGGGGTGCAGACGCGGCACATCAAGCTGTGGTTCGCCGGCAAGGCCCAGAACTGGGAACTCGCGACGTATGAACTTCGCCAGCTCAAGGCAGGCCTGTTGGAGGCGGCGGTGCTGTATGAGGGTATTCCCGTCAGCAACGTCACGACGATGACGAAGCCGGTGCAGTCGATTTCCGACGCCATCGACGCCAGGGACTTCAAGCGCTTCGCGAAAGCGGTCGGCGAATTGACCGACGGCTGCAATTCCTGTCATCAAACGATGCAACGTGGATTCGTTGCCATCCAGGTGCCGACGACGTCGCCGTTCAGCGATCAGTCGTTCGCGCCGCCGCAGAAGAAGCCGTAGAGCCCGCCGCTTCCGGGCGCGCGGCCGGCAAGGAGGCCGTCATGATGCTTCGCCAGTCCGCCCTCCTGACGTTGATGTTGTCCGTTGCCTTCGTGTCCGGCGCGCAGGGCCAGACGCCCAACAGCGACCTGGTCGTGGCGGGGCGCAGCTTCGCTCAACGCGTCTGCGGCGCGTGTCATGTCGTGACGCCGCAGTCGAAGGCATTGCCGCTGCTGTCGCCGCCCGGGCCGAGTTTTGCGGCACTGGCGCAGCGGCCGTTGTTGACGGAACAGGCGCTGCGGGAATTTCTCGCCTCGAACCACGGCACCATGGGGCCGCACGAGGCGATGCCAAATCCGCGCCTTGTGGATTATCAGATCGACGAGATCGTCGCGTTCATGATGTCGCTGAAGGTGGGGAAATAGCGGCAGGGCTCGTGCAAGGCGGAACGCGAGCGGGGCGATCGCGGTTATTGCGACGCATACGCTGAAGGAGGCGCTGTTCCATGATCCGAAAATTGCGATCGGGCGAGTACCGGCTCTATTCCCGGAAAGTGAATCCGAAAACCGGCAAGCGCCGCAATCTGGGCACCTTCAAGTCGCGTGCCGCCGCCGAAAAGCACGAGCGTGACGTGCAGTATTTCAAGCGGCACTAGGACCTTTTCCGTTTCGATGGAATCGAAACGGAGCCGTTCGAATACACACCGGCTACGCGGCCCTGACCTCAGAGAGGAAGCGATTGACCTGCGCGGCGAGATCGCCCGATTGGGACGACAGCTGGGCTGCGGCGCCCAGCACCTGATTGGCGGCGGAGCCGGTGTGGTTGGCCGCCTGCTGGACGCCGGAAATATTCGAGTTGACTTCCTGCGTGCCCCGCGCGGCTTCCTGGACGCTGCGGGAAATCTCCTTGGTCGCCGATCCCTGTTGTTCGATGGCGGATGCGATCGCAACGCCGATCTGATCGATCTCGGCGATCACGTCGGCCACGTTCCTGATCGCCGTTACCGTCTCGTCGCTGGCGGTCTGGATGGCCGCGATCTGTTCCGATATTTCGGTCGTGGCCTTCGCTGTCTGGCCGGCCAGGGATTTGACCTCGGATGCCACGACGGCAAAACCCCGTCCGGCGTCTCCGGCACGCGCCGCCTCGATGGTCGCGTTGAGCGCGAGCAAATTGGTCTGCGCGGCGATGCTCTGGATCAAGGTAACGACGTCGCCGATCTTCTGTGCACCGTCGGCCAGCGAGCGCGCGGTATCGCCGGTGCGACGGGCATTCTCGACGGCGCGCGCCGCGATCTCGGCAGATTGGGCGACCTGGCGGCCGATTTCCGTAATCGAGGATGTCAGCTCTTCCGTGGCGCTGGCGACCGTCTGCACGTTGGTCGAGGTCTGTTCGGAGGCGGCGGCGACGATCGCGGCCTGGCGGTTGGTGTCCGCCGCGGTCGAGGTCATCGACTGGGCGGTATCTTCCATCTTGGCCGAGGCCGACGACAGTCCGCCGACCAGTTCGCTCACCTTCGCCTCGAAGGCGCGGGTGAGGTCGTCGAGCACGCGCGCGCGCCGCATCTTGACGTCATTCTCCGCTTCCTTCTCGGCGGCCAGACGATCCGCCGCGATCATATTATTCTTGAAGACCCCGACGGCAGCCGCCATCGCGCCGATCTCGTCGCTGCGCTCGGTGCCCGGGATTTCGCTGGAAACGTCGCCGCCGGCGAGACGCGACATCGAGGCGGTGAGGTCGAGGATCGGCCGGCAAATGCGGCGGCGGACCATCACCACCATGGCGGCGCTCGCAATGGCAACCGCGGCGAGGCCTGCGAGCGCGATCATGAAGCTGAGGCGCGCTGCCGAATAGGCTGCTCCAAGGATTTGTTCGGCGTTGTCATAGAAGGCGTCGCGCACCTCGACGACCGAGGCCAGGCCGCGCTGCGACTCCACGAAGAAGGCGTCGGCGTCGTGCTCGTATTGGCCGCTGACGGCGCCGTCCTTCACCATCTTCAGCTCCTTGCCGAACCGCTCGACATAGGCTTCGTTCATGCCGTTGAGCGCCGCCGCGACGTTGGCGGGCGTCGCCGGATTGCCGCGCAATTCCTGGAGCGAGGAGAGGATCTGGTCGGTGCGCCCCTGTACACGGCTCAAATCCATCTTTTCGGCATCGGTGGCCGCGCGTTTGGCGCCGACCAGGTTCTTGTGAAGGCTGGCATTGAGACCGCCGATGTCGCGCAGGGTCCAGGCGATGTTGGCGAAGCTTGCCTGGCGGTAGGCGTCGCCGTCGAGCTGGGCCATCTTGCGGACCTGCTCGTCGAGCAGCGCGGTGACCGCGGTGTTGAACGCCGAGTTGTCGGCGACGATCTTCTTGGCCGCATCGCGGCGGGCGTCGACCGGACCCGCGATGGCCTTGTCGATGGACTCGCGCAACGCGGAGAATTTCGTATTCAAGGCGTCGATCGCGCTTCCCACCGCGGCGCCGTCATCGAGCGCACCGGGCAGGGTGCTCTTGATCTGGTTCATCTTGTTGCGCGCGCCGTCGGTCTGCTTGCGGTACTTGTCGTTGAGTTCCGCAAGCTGCTTCGGATCGACGGCCGGCGGTCCGAACAGGATGTTGGTGGAAAAGCCGCGCTCGGGATTGATATAGCGGGGAAGGTCGCCCACGGCCCGGACGATCTCCAGCCTGGCTTGCGCGACCGAAACGCGGTCCATCATCTGGTATTTCGTGACCGCGACATAGGCCGCAAGCCCTCCGCCGACCGCTGAAAGCGAGACGATGGCGGCGGTCAGCAGGGTATCGATTTTCATGGGTTTTGAGCCGTTCACGATGGTCAGGAATGGGGCCTTCACCGTAAATTGCCGGTCTTAATCCCGGGTTTACGTTGCTGGGGCGGACTGGCGCGGCCGGCCACGATCTCCGGATTGCCAGGCCGATACCGGCTCTCTCATTTCACGTTGTAGGTGGCGGCTGGTCGGTCATGGTGGCCCCCGTTTGATTGGACTCCTCTGGTCGTTCGGCGGCGGCCTAAGTTCGGGGCCGCAAGGCGGATCGGGGCTGCGCGCGGTGCTCCCTGTGCTATGATCCGGCCCGTGGCCAACCGCATTCTCGTGTTCTACGGCTCCTACCGCTCGGACCGCATGGGCATCCGCCTGGCGCAGTTCGTCGTCGACGGACTGCGCGGCCGCGGCGACGAGGTCGAGCTGATCGACGCTCGCGCGGTCGGCCTGCCGATGCTGGACCGGATGTACAAGGAATATCCGAAAGGGCAGGCGCCCGCCGCATTGGAAAAACTCGCCGGTCAGATCCGTGGCGCCGACGGATTTGTGTTCGTCACCGGCGAATATAATTGGGGCATCCAGCCGGGGCTGAAGAACCTCACCGATCATTTTCTCGAGGAATGGTTCTGGCGTCCCGCCGCCATCGCGTCTTATTCGGCCGGCCGTTTTGCCGGCGCCCGCGCTGCGCTGGCGTGGCACGGCACGCTGTCGGAAATGGGTATGGTGGTGATCTCGAGCGCTATCGCGGTCGGGCCGATCGCGCAGACGCTGTCCGCTGACGGCAAGTCGACCGGCGAGGGCGGCAAGGCGCTCGAGCATGCGTTTCCGCGGTTCGCCGACGATCTCGCGTGGTGGATGGAAGCAGCCAAGGCGCAGCGCGAGCGGAAGAAGCCGCCGTATTGACCGGACCACCCGAGCCCGTTGGCTCGCAATCATGGCAACGCACATCTTCGCGATCCCGCGGCGCGATGCGCCCGAGTCTTGCAAAACCTTCCGCCCCGAAAGAGGGCGTGGGGAATGCCGGGTGCCCAGTGCACCCGCAGCCTCGTGTGCGAAGTGGTAGTTAAAGATGCACACGAGTATTCACAGCGGTCGCACCGGAAATCACCCGGCATCCCCGCACGCAATGGTTTTAACGGTTTCCTTCGCGCTCTCCTCGGCGATC
>NZ_JADGRI010000315.1 GCF_017881085.1 Bradyrhizobium sp. | reverse complement strand
GGCAGCCACAGGCTGAGGATCCGCCGCCGGTTGCGCGAAAAGGCACTCATCACATTTCCATTCCATGATCCACCGGCCAACAGGGCCATGACGGTTGCGGACAAGCTGCGCGTCGAACACCGGTGCACCCCACGCGACCCAGGGCGCCGCAGGCATTAAAGGCGCCGCGGGCGGCGAATGCGCCGCGCGCACGATCCATCGCGTCTCCGCCGTCGAGGGCTGTGGCTCCGCCGCCATCCGCAGCAACAGGCCGGTGACGCCGGAGGCCTGCGCCGCCAGCGTCAGCTTGCGGCTGGCGACGAGATCGAGCTGACGCGTTTCGCCCCAGACCTCCAGCACCACGACGCCCAGCGCATCGCAGGCCAGCGCGTCGGCGGCAGTCCGCAGCGCGGCCTCAACGTCGGCCGCGCGCACCGTCACGAGAAGACGCGGATCAAGACCGAGTTCGGCCAATCCGCTCATCGACAGCGCGCCCGATTCAAGTTCGGTAAAATCCTGCCGGATCCATAGCAGCGGCCGCCGTGCGGTCACCCGCCCCGCAAGCCCCGCGACAAAACCTGTCGCCGTAGCGCCTTGCCGGCCACCTTCGGCGAACACCTCGTGCATCGCGCCCAAAGCGAGGCCGCCCTGCAACGTCGCATCCGCATCGGCATGCCCGAGCGCGACCCTTCGCGGCGCATACGCATCGCCGTGCGACTCGATGCGCTCGATACTGCCTCGCAAGCTCGCAAGCGTGTTCATGCGTGCGGCGCATGATCCGTCAAAGTGTGAGCGGTTTGGCGATAAGATCATGCGCTTTCTCAAAAAAATGGGAGCGCGATCGGACGCAAAACCGGCTTCCACTTTTGCTGATCGCGCTCGCGCATATGCCGCGCTCCCGGGGTGGTTGGGCCGTCACTGGTTCTTCTGATGAACCCGTGACCGGCTTATTTGTTCATGATATGTTCTAATATAAAGCTAACATGGTCAGGAGAGTCAATCGGGATTGGCGGGCATATTTTTCCTGAGCAATCCCAATGGGATCGAGGGAACCCTTACTCCCCTGCCCGAATTGAGCCTCGCCTGCCGCAATGATATTCTCCACAGCAAGCGGAAAATGCCCATGGCGACTGCATCCCAAAGCCTCGAAACCCTGCGCGAAGCAGCTGCCGATTGCCGCGCCTGTCCGCTCTGGAAAAACGCGACGCAGACCGTGTTCGGCGAAGGCCCGCCGCATGCGCCCCTGATGCTGGTCGGCGAGCAGCCCGGCGACAAGGAAGATATCGCCGGCAAGCCTTTCGTGGGACCGGCAGGGCTGATGCTCGATCGCGCTCTGGACGAAGCCGGCATCGACCGCAAGAAGGCCTACATCACCAACGCGGTCAAACATTTCAAATTCCTGGCGCGAGGAAAATTCCGCCTGCACCAAAAGCCGACGACGCCGGAGATCAAGGCGTGCCGGCCATGGTACGAACGCGAACTGGCTGCGATCAAACCGGATCTGGTGGTGGCGATGGGCGCCACCGCCGCGCAAAGCGTGTTCGGCAAAATCACCCCGATCAACAAAAATCGCGGCCGCCTGATCGACCTCGATGATGGAACCAAGGCGCTGGTGACGGTGCATCCGTCCTATCTGCTGCGGCTGCCGGATGAGGACGCCAAGGCGCGGGAATACGAGCGCTTTGTCGATGACCTGAAAATTGCCGCGGCGCTGTTGCGAAAATCGACGCGCGCGGCTTGAAGCTTGCACACAACTCAGGGGGCTTGCCCACAATTCATGCCGGTTCCATCGCCGTCTGGATTTGACATTCGCGCTTGCAACCTTTAATTGAAAGGTATGCGGCAACGCCGCACAGCAGTCGGCGCGCTGCGTGGTTGACTGGCCCCGGATGCCGCGCAGCGCGCCACTCTTGTGTGCTAAGCCGCCGCAGCGAGATTGATGGCCGCTTCCGCGAGCGAGGTCAGGCTCTCGTCGGTCTTCTTTTCTTCCTGCAGCGTCTGATCCAGCAACCGGACCGCATCCTTCATGCCGAGCTGCTGCGCCCATTGCTTGAGCGTGCCGTAGCGGGAGATTTCATAGTGCTCGACGGCCTGGGCCGCGGCCAGCATGCCGGCATCGAGCGCCTCGCAACCCTTGTACTCCTCCATGATCTCCTTGCCCTCGTCGAGGATGCCCTGGATCGCGTCGCAGGTCTTGCCGCGCGCCGGCTTGTCGAGCAATTCGAAAATCTGTTCGAGGCGCTCGACCTGGCCTTCGGTCTCGCCGTGATGCTTTTCGAAGGCCGCGCGCAGTTTGTCGGAACTGGCGGCCTTCGCCATCTTCGGCAGCGCCTTCAAAATCTGCTTTTCGGCGAAGTAAATGTCTTTCAGCGTATCGAGGAAGAGGTCGTTGAGGTCCTTGTCTTTCGCGGTCATGACGCACTCCGTTGGTAATGAGGGAGGTTTCCCGCCTTTCCAACATCGCCTCCGGCGCAATGTTCCCCGCGAATTCAAAAAGCAACTCGTCGGCTGGCCGACAGATAGACGGTTAGCGGCAACCCTGCCTCCTGGCGTTTCACGCTCCCGTCACATGCCCCAAGCTAAAATCCGCGCATCCCGATCGATACGTGATCTCGCCCGTATCGATTTATAGGAAGCGCGAATGAACAAACGACGACATCGCCTCGTCCGAACTCACGCCGCCAGCGTGTTCTCGACCAGCTTGATCCAGTAGGACGTGCCGTAGACGATCGCCTCGTCGTTGAAATTGTAGGCGGGATGATGCAGGCCGGCGCTGTTGCCATTGCCGCAGAAAATAAACGCCCCCGGCCGCGCCTCCAGCATGTAGGCGAAATCCTCCGCGCCCATCAGCGGCGGCGTCTCGTGGACGTTGCCGTCGCCGGCGATCTCCCGCGCCACCCGGGTAGCGAGATCGGTTTGCGAGGCATGGTTGACCGTCACCGGATAGCCGCGTTCGTACACGAGATCGATCTTGGCGCCCGTGATCTGCGCTACGCCCGCAACGACCTCGCGCACGCGCTTCTCGACCAGCGTCCGCACTTCCTCGGTCAGGGTGCGGACGGTCCCATAGAGTTCCGCCGTCTGCGGGATGACGTTGCGGGCGTTGCCGGCATGGAACTCGCACATCGAAATGACGGCGGAATCCAGGGGATCGACGCTGCGCGAGACGATCGACTGCAGCGCCGTGATCAGCTGCGCGCCGACCAGCACGGAATCGATGCATTTGTGCGGACGCGCCGCGTGCCCGCCATGCCCCTCGATCTTGATATCGATCGCATCGGTCGCCGCCATGATCGGGCCGGACCGGATCGCGAACGAGCCGACCGGAATTCCCGGACCATTATGCATACCGTAGACCTGGTCGATGGCGAAGCGTTCCATCAGCCCGTCCTTGATCATCGCAGCGGCTCCCGCGCCGCCCTCCTCCGCGGGCTGGAAGATCACGACCGCGTCGCCGGCAAAATTACGCGTTTCGGCGAGATAACGGGCCGCCCCGAGCAGCATGGCGGTGTGACCGTCATGGCCGCAGGCGTGCATCAAGCCCTTTGTCTTGGAGGCGTAGGGAAGGCTGGTCTCCTCCTCGATCGGCAGCGCGTCCATGTCGGCGCGAAGCCCGATCACCTTGGGGCCGCCGTTGCTGGCCGGCTTGCGGCCCTTGATCACGCCGACCACGCCGGTGCGTCCAAGACCCGTGGCGACCTCGTCGCAACCGAATTCCCTTAAGCGATCCGCCACGAATGCTGCGGTGCGATGCACGTCGTACAGCAACTCCGGGTGTTGATGGATCTCCCGGCGCCAAGCCTGGATATCGGGTTGCAGATCGGCGACGCGGTTGACGATGGGCATGTGGCTTCTCGGTTGAAGGTCTATGACGGTTCGCCTGTCTAGCATGCAGTCGCAATCCGCCCAACACTCCTCGGACGGTGCACAGAGGTGCTATGACAAGGCTACGGCCTTGATTTACGGCGGCATCATGCCAAGAAGGGCAGCATGGTGATGCCTTATGAAGCAGCTTGAAGGTGATTTCGACTATATCGTCGCGGGCGCCGGCACCGCCGGGTGCATCGTCGCCAACCGGCTGTCGGCCGATCCCAAAAACCGCGTGCTGATCCTGGAGGCCGGCGGCGACGACAACTGGATCTGGTTTCACATCCCGGTCGGCTATCTCTTCGCGATCGGCAATCCCCGCTCGGACTGGATGTTCCGGACCGAGCCGGAACCAGGCCTCAACGGCCGCTCGCTGGCCTATCCCCGCGGCAAGGTGATCGGCGGCTCCTCCGCCATCAACGCCATGATCTCGATGCGCGGACAGGCCGCCGATTACGATCACTGGCGGCAGCTCGGCCTCTCCGGCTGGGGCTACGACGATGTGCTGCCGGCGTTCCGCCGGCTGGAGGATCATTTTCTCGGCGAGAGCGCGCATCACGGCAGCGGCGGCGGCTGGCGGATCGAGGCGGCGCGGCTGTCCTGGGCGATCCTCGACGCGGTCGGCGACGCCGCCGAGCAGATGGGAATCCGGCGCATCGCGGATTTCAACACCGGCGACAATGAGGGCATCGGCTATTTCCACGTCAACCAGAAGCGCGGCCGCCGCTGGTCGTCGGCGCGAGGGTTCTTGAAGCCCGCATTGAAGCGTCCCAACCTGCGGCTGGAAAAAAACGTGTTGGTCGACCGCCTGATCGTCGAGGGCGGCCGCGCCGTCGGCGTGCGCTTCATGCGGGGTGGCGAAACGGTCGAGGCCCGCGCAAAAGGCGAAGTGATCCTGTGCGCCGGCTCGATCGGATCGGTCCAGGTGCTGCACCGCTCCGGCATCGGGCCTGGCGAATGGCTGGCGCCGCTCGGAATCGAAACCGTGCTCGACCGGCCCGGCGTCGGGCGCAATCTGCAGGACCATCTGCAGCAGCGCGCGATCTACAAGGTCTCGGGCGTCCGCACCCTCAACGAGACCTATTATTCGCTGATGCGGCGCGGCCTGATGGGGCTCGACTATGCGTTCCGCCGCCGCGGCCCGCTGACCATGGCGCCGTCGCAACTCGGCATCTTCACGCGCTCGGATCCGCATCGCGACCGCGCCAATATCCAGTTCCACGTGCAGCCGCTGTCGCTCGACAAGTTCGGTGATCCCCTGCATCGGTTTCCCGCAATCACCGTGAGCGCCTGCAATTTGCAGCCGACCTCGCGCGGCACCGTGCGCATCCGCTCCGCGGAGCCGGCCGAGGCGCCCGCGATCGCGCCGAATTATTTGTCGACCGGCGAGGATCGCCAGGTCGCCGCCGACGCCATCCGCACCACGCGGCGGCTGATGAAGCAGAAGGCGCTCGCGCCCTATCATCCCGAGGAGTATTTGCCCGGCCCCGCGGTCGGCGACGACGACGCCTCGCTGGCAAAAGCCGCCGGCGACATCGGCACCACGATCTTCCATCCCGTCGGCACCGCGAAGATGGGCACCGCCAGCGATCCCACCGCCGTGGTCGACGAACGCCTGCGCTTTTTCGGCATCGCCGGGCTTCGCGTCGCCGACGCCTCGGTGATGCCGACGATCACCTCGGGCAACACCAACACCCCGACCGCGATGATCGCGGAAAAAGGCGCCGCGATGATTCTGGAGGATGCGAAGTAAACGGGTAGGCCAGATCCAGCCAACGGTCGCGCGAATGTCGACAAGGCGTCGTTGCCGGGCTTGACCCGGCAATCCATCTTCTTCGAGAGAACTTCTTTGCGAAGATGGATGGATGCCCGGATCAAGTCAGATCAAGTCCGGCCATGACGAGTACTGCGTGCGCCCACCTCAATTCAAACAGCCACCTTCTTGCAGCCACAGCTTCGCGATCTCGCCGCGTGTTTCGCGCGAGGTTTGGCCGGTTCGTCCGCCCTCTCCAATCAGAGGGCGCAGGGAATGCCGGGCGCCCGATGCGCCCGATAGCCGCGCGTGCAGGGGTAGTGGTAGAACGCACACGCGTTAGTCAGGTCACACCGGGATCACCCGGCATTCCCCGCGCAATGGTTTTACGGCTTATAACGCGCTCTTGTGTCTGCAAAATCTGGCAGAATGTGCGAACGGGCGGCTCTGACCAGCCGCCCGTCGCTGGATCTGAGCCCGTTCG
>NZ_JADGRI010000314.1 GCF_017881085.1 Bradyrhizobium sp. | reverse complement strand
CCGCGCGCCCCGGAATGACTTTGAGCCAAATAAAAAAGAGGCCCGCTTCCGCGGGCCTCTTTCGTCGGCATCGCGCTTTCTCAGCCGCGATGGTGATGGTGACGGTGATGATAATGGTGGCGATAGCCGCCAGGCGCGAACCGCACCGGCTCCAGTTCGATCGAGGCCACGCCGGCCGCGACGTTGAGCCCGGTCTGGCCTTGCAGGCTGATCGGCTGCAGCGCGTAGGCGTTCGCCGGACCGCCGACCAGGAAGTTGCCGCCGCCGCCGATCCCGACCGAGGCGTTGGCGCCGACGCCGCCGTAATTGCCGGCGAGTTCGCCGTAGCCAACCCTGCTGGTCGGCGCGTTCACCGCCCAGCTCAGCTTGGTCTGATCGGTGACGCCGAGATCCAGCCCAAGGCGGCGGACGGTTGCAATGTAGGGCTCGGGCCGGCGGCCTTCGCTCTGGAATACGCACTGCAGGCTGGTGGTCGAGCCGACGACGTAGCCAACATTCTGGCCGCCCTCGCATTGCAGGATGCCGGCGCGGACGGGCGGCATCGCGTTGGCGCTGGCGATCGAGCCCGCAAGCGCGGCGATGGCAATAGTAACTGTCGAAAGTCGCATTAATCTGGTCTCCGCATGACGAATTGAATTTGCGGAGCGGACAGGAAGGAAGCGCCGTGTCCAAAACAAGGCGCTTCCGGAAAGTTGCCGCCGAAACATCAAAAGTTCGGCGGCGAATATTCGAGACGTGATTTGACTATCTCAAATTGCCACAAAATCGCTGGATCCGCTTGCAGGCGTCTTCGAGATCGGAGTTTTTCGCCGCGTAGGAGATGCGGAACGCAGGTCCGAGGCCGAACGCGGAACCCTGCACCACCGCGACGCCTTCATTCTCCAGGAGCTCGGTGACGAAATCCTCGTCGTTGGCGATCACCTTGCCGGACGGCGAGGTCTTGCCGATGGTCCCGGCGCAGGACGGGTAGACATAGAACGCGCCCTGCGGCCGCGGACAATCGATACCCTTGGCCTGATTGAGCATCGACACCACGAGATCCCGGCGCTCCTTGAACGCCTTGTTGTTGACCGGGATGAAATCCTGCGGACCGTTGAGCGCCTCGACCGACGCCCACTGCGAGATCGAACAGGGGTTCGAGGTCGACTGCGACTGGATCGTCTGCATCGCCTTGATCAGTTCGGCGGGACCGCCGGCGTAGCCGATGCGCCAGCCGGTCATGCAATAGGCCTTCGACACGCCGTTCACCGTCAGCGTGCGGTCGTACAGTTTCGGCTCGATCTGCGCCGGCGTCGTGAACACGAAGTCGTCATAGACCAGATGCTCGTACATGTCGTCGGTCATCACCCAGACATGCGGATGCTTGACCAGAACGTCGGTGATCGCCTTGAGCTCGGCGCGCGTATAGGCGGCGCCGGTCGGGTTCGACGGCGAACACAGGATGATCCATTTCGTCTTCGGCGTGATCGCCTTTTCCAGCGCGTCGGGCTGCAGCTTGAAACCGTGCTCGGCCGTACACACCACCGGCACCGGGTCGCCGCCGGCGAGCGCCACCATTTCCGGATAGCTCACCCAGTAGGGCGCGGGAATGATGACCTCGTCCCCCGGATTGATGGTGGCCATCAGCGCGTTGTAGAGCACCTGCTTGCCGCCGGTTCCGACGATGATCTGGTTCGGCTGGTAGGTCAGACCGTTCTCGCGCTGAAACTTCGCGATGATCGCCTGCTTCAGCTCGGGAATGCCGCCGACATCGGTATACTTTGTCTTGCCCGCCTCGATGGCGTGGATCGCTGCCAGCTTGATGTTGGCCGGAGTGTCGAAATCGGGCTCGCCGGCGCCGAGGCCGATCACGTTGCGGCCGGCCGCTTTGAGCGCGCGTGCTTTATCCGTGACCGCGATGGTCGCGGACGGCTTCACACGGTCAAGCGCGGCGGACAGAAACGGCATCATCATCTCCTTGCAGACATCGGCAACACACCATGTGCGGCTCGCGATCCACGATTCTATTTTCTGGGATCGTGGCACCCTAAAGCGGGACACGCTGCACCGCAAGAAGCTTGGCCGGATGCGGCCAAACTTTAGGAAACCTTAAAGGGCGCCCCGCTAGGGTGGCGCAACATTCATAAAATTCCGCGGCGAAATGACTCATTTCTGGCAAGGGGTGCAATCCGGCCGATGGCTGACCGCCGCGCGGATCCGCGGTTACAGCCTGATACTGCTCGCTTTCTGCGTCATCGCGGCGGCCGGCTGGATCGCCTCGTCGAACGGCCTGGTCGACCGCAACGGCAAGCCGATCGGGACCGATTTCTCCAGCTTTTACGCGGCCGGCTCGCTCGTTCTCGATGGCCGGGCCGCCGACGTCTACAACATGGCCGCGCACTACGCCCGTGAGCAGCAGATCTTCGGCGCGGCCACGCCCTATTACGGCTGGCTGTATCCGCCGATCTTCCTGCTGGTCGCGGCACCGCTCGCATTATTGCCCTATCCGCTGGCGCTGGCGGCCTGGCAGATCAGCACCTTCGCGCTGTACCTGTCCGTGATCGGCGTGATCGTGCGGAGGCTGCGCAGGCGGGGAATCGCGATCGGCCCGATATGGCTGCCGGTCGCTGCGGGATTTCCGGCGGTCTTCATCAACCTGGGACACGGCCAAAACGGGTTTCTCTCGGCCGGACTGTTTGGCGCTGCCCTGCTGGCGTTGCCAACGGCGCCGATCGTCTCCGGCGTTCTGTTTGGTCTTCTCGCCTACAAGCCTCAACTTGCGTTGGTGGCGCCGTTCGCGTTGCTCGCCGCAGGTCAATGGCGAACCGTCGTTGCCGCCGGCATCACGGTGCTGATGCTGGTGGTCGCAACAAGCCTGGTATTTGGCGCCGATATATGGCTTTCGTTCGCCGCGTCCACCGAGACTTCGCGCAAGCTGCTGCTTGAGCAGGGCGATGTCGGTCTCGAAAAACTGCAAAGTGTCTTTGCGGCGGTAAGGCTGTGGGGCGGCGGCGTCCCGGTCGCATATGTCGTGCAGGGCTTGGTATCGGCCGCGACCGTGTGCGGCACGGCTTGGACATGGCGTTCATCCTGCGACCCCGATGTCAAGTCAGCGCTTCTGGCAATCGCGACCTTGCTGGCTTCACCGCATGTGCTGGATTACGATCTCATGATCCTTGCTCTGGCAATTGCATTCACCGTCAGCGCCGGTCTTGCCGGGGGATTCCGCGACTACGAGATCAGCCTGCTGGCAGTAGCCTGGATCGTGCCGCTGGCATCGCGCAGCGTCGCCGGGGTCACCGGCATACCGCTCGGCTTGCTGGTGTTGTCAACACTTTACGTTTTCACATTGCGGCGGGCGCAGCTCGATCATGCTGGCTCCGCTGCCGGCATGCGGAGACTCGCGCAAGCGTGATCCGATTTGTTCAGGCGTGTTGGAAAAGTCTTCTCCACGGTTGCAGTGCAGTAGAGGTTTTCGACCTTTTCCATCTTGCGGGCCTTGCGACGCGCCGGCATCGGCATCATTGTTTAGCCGCGTTGCGGGGTAACAAGGCGTCGCTCCGCGCGCGCGGGACCCAACCTTTGTGACCGGCAAACCTGTCTGTCTTCCTTACCAATCGAACGAAGCCGAATGTACAAGCTCTATTCGATGCAGCGCTCCGGCAACAGCTACAAGGTCCGCCTTGCGCTGGCGCTGCTGAACGCGCCCTATCGCGCCATCGAGATCGACATTCTGCGCGGCGAGAGCCGAACGCCGGAATTCCTCGCCAAGAATCCGAGCGGCCAGGTGCCGCTGCTGGAAGTCGAGGAAGGACGCTACCTCGCCGAATCCAATGCGATCCTCTGGTACGTCGCCGGCGGCACCCCGCTGGCGCCGGAATCGCGGATCGAACGCGCCGAAGCGCTGCAGTGGATGTTCTTCGAACAGCACGCGCTGGAGCCGAATATCGGCGCCGCCTATTTCTGGCTGGCGCTGGTCAAGGGCGGCCGAGACCTGCAGACGCATGCGCTGGAAGACTGGATGGAGCGCGGCTACGCCGCGTTGCAGGTGATGGAAAATCACCTCAAGACCCATGAGTATTTTGCCACCGGCCAGCTCACCGTCGCGGATATCGCGGTGTACGGCTACACCCATGTCGCGGACCGCTGCGACTACGACCTCGCGACCTTTCCGGCGATCCGCACCTGGCTGCGCCGGGTCGAGCAGACTCCGGGCTTTGTCAGCATGGACTGGCGCCCGGGCGCCGAAGTCGACGAGGTGGACACATCGCCGTCGAGGCTAGAGGCCGCGAAATAGCGGGCATAACGCGGGGTATAGCGGGCATAACCGGCGGGTTTGCCGCGCTTTTGCCATTTTCGAGGCCGCCCCGCCGCAATATTGCCGGCGATTCCAGCGATGTATCGCAGGTCGCGGGTGATTCGCCCCGCCTTGAAGGATGTTTCGGCCATGAAACGGTCGCCCGGCGCAGCAGGCTTTAACGGCGGCTCTGCGCCTGCATCGTCCCAACTGACGGACGCCGTCGCGACTTCGCTCGCGATCGGCTCGTTGTCGCTGTGCCTGATCGTCACCCTCACGGTGCTGTCGATCAAGGTCGCGATGGCCATGCCGCTTCCCGCATAGTCCAAAGATTTTTCCAGGCCATTCGCGATTTTGCGCGACAACACGCGGTGCACGGCATCGCGATCGGGCAACGATGAAGACACCTGTCGTAGTTGTAACGCTGACGCTGGCGGCGGCGATCCTGCTCGCAGCATCGCTGCTGATCGCCACCGGCACGCGCGGCGAGGATGCGCTGTGGCCGCGCAAGGCCGATCCGGCAAGCCGCGCCGTGCTGTCGCAGCCCGAGAAGAACGACTCACGCCACCGCTAGCATCGCGTGGAACCCGAATCTCCTCGCCCTTCGATATCATTTGATCCAATAAGACCGGAAAGCTGCCTGCTTCGGGCTAACCGTTCTTTAAGGATTCGAGCGAGAAAGCGCGCCAAGAATGCAACCATCGGTCAAGGTAGAGGCCTTACACTCGTGAAGGAACGAGAAACAGGCATGCGGTTCGACTGGCGCGCAATCTCTGGTCCGGCTCTGACGACAGCGACGGCTCTGATGGCCATCGTTATCGATCGTTACCTCGTTGCCGTTTCCTATCCGGCGCCCCTGTTCGTATGCATCATCGCCTTCGCGGGCTGGCTCTCGGGCCTCGCCTCCAGTCTGATCAGCGCCGCCATCGCGATCGCCTTTGCCGCGTTGTTCGTTTTCAACCACCGCGCAGCGGCCGGCTACGACATCGGCGATCTGGTGCGGCTGGCCACGCTGTCGGTGACAGCAGGTGCCACCGCCGCCATCACCGGTCTGCTGCGGCAAAGGATGATGGATGCGTTCGCGTCGGAACGCAGACACTTTGCCACGGCCGCGCGGCTGTCGGCGGCACTCGACCAGTTCGACATCGGCATCGTGCTGCTCGATTCCGACACCCGCGCCGAATTCATCAACCGCGCCTTCCGCGATTATTTTTCGCTTCCCGACAACAAGGCCGACAGCAAGCCGCCCTTCATCGCCCTGATGTATCACGGCCGCGACACCGGCGCCTTCGAACTGCCGGAGGAAGAGTTGAGCGCCTTCATCGCGCAGCGCACGGAGATGATACGATCGGGCGATTCCACGCCGATCAATATCAAGCTCGCCGGCGGCAAGGTGCTGCGCTTCAGCTGCACGGCATTGCCGGACGGCGGACGGATGCTGAGCTTCACACCGCTCACCGAGCTTGTCCGCCATACCGACGACCCCGCCAAGGCCGAATATTACCGGTCGCTGCGCGGCGGCGGAAATCGCGGTGCTGCCGCGCAGTTGCGCGCCGCCGAATAGAAGCGGCTCCGCATCGCCGCAAACCGGATTGATCCTTCCCGGCTGTGTCCCTAATAAAGTAAAATCACCGGCGCTCGCGCCCGCCCTTCCACGTTGCTTCCTTGATGAATGAAAAATCCGAAATGTCCGGCGACCTGTTTGTCCGCCTGGTGACCCGGCAGGACTACGACCAATGGCTGCCGTTGTGGGACGGATACAATGCGTTTTACGGACGGGCGGGTGCAACTGCGCTTTCCCCCGAGATTACGGCAATGACGTGGGCGCGC
>NZ_JADGRI010000077.1 GCF_017881085.1 Bradyrhizobium sp. | reverse complement strand
CTACGTTCTCGGCCTCAATACCTACGACCATGACGTGAGCGCCTGCCTGCTGCGCGACGGCGCCATCGCATTCGCGATCGCAAAAGAGCGGATCACACGCGAGAAGCACGCCAGCGGCTTCTACAAGGAGGTGATCGATTATTGCCTCGATGCCGAAGGCATCACGCTCGGTGACGTCGATCTGATCGTCCGCAACTGCTACATCCTCCCCGTCACCGAGATGGAAGAGCGGCTGGTCTATCAGGACCGGCCGGGCTTTCTTCCCGACCATGAACGGGCTGAGGCCGCCAAGCACCCATTGTATCTATCGCGTTCCGACAAGGTGGTGTCGGTCTCGCACCATCTGGCGCACGCCTACAGCGCCTTCGCCGTGTCGCCGTTCGAGGAAGGCGTGGTGATGATTGTCGACGGCGTGGGCAGTTATCGCTCCGATGTGCTCGAACCCTGTCCGCCCGGCGATACCGCGACCGCGCTCGCGCGCGAATCCGAGAGCTATTACAAATTCTCCGGCTCGAAAATCGAATGCCTGAAGAAAGTCTGGATGGAGCCCGACCGCGGTTTCCTGAGCGACGAATTCTACAACATGCCGGGACTTGGCGCGCTCTACAGCCGGGCCTCGACCTATATTTTCGGCAACTGGAATAGATGCGGCGAGCTGATGGGGCTCGCGCCCTACGGCCGCCGCGATCAGATCAAACATCTGCTCGAACTCGCCGACGGCAGCTTGCGGGTGCCGCGCTGGACGAGCGACTTCAGGCAGCCCTTCGTGATGGATCGCGGCGGCTGGGAAGCAAGCCCTGCGATGTCGCATTGGGAAGATCTCGCCTGGCGGGTGCAAGACGACACCGAAAACGTGCTGCTGGCCCGAGCCCGCTGGCTGCGCGAAACCACCGGCGCCGGAAATCTATGCATGGCTGGCGGCGTCGCGCTGAACTGCGTCGCCAATGGACGTATCGCGCGGGAGGCCGGATTCGAAAATGTCTGGATTCAGCCTGCGGCCGGCGACGACGGCATCGCGATCGGCTGCGCCTATTACGGCTACCTGGAGATACTGAAGCAACGCCGCTCCTTCGTCATGGACCATTCCTATGTCGGCCGACGTTACAGCGATCAGGATATCGAAAGCGCCACGTCGCGGTTTCTGGTTCGCGTTCAGGCCAAAGCCATGCGAAGCGAAAATATCTGCCGCGACACCGCAAGACTGCTGGCCGGGCAGGCCGTGATCGGCTGGTTTCAGGGGGCGTCCGAATTCGGACCGCGCGCGCTCGGCAACCGCAGCCTGCTGGCCGATCCGCGCAAAGCCGAAATGAAGGATATTCTGAACCGCCGCGTCAAGCACCGCCAGGCATTCCGCCCGTTCGCGCCGATCGTGCTGGCGGAGCGGGCACTGGAGATCTTCGAAGGCGAGGAGGATTCGCCCTTCATGCTGATCGCCAAGTCCGTCCGCCCCGAATGGCGCGACAGGATTCCGGCCGTTGTCCATGTCGACGGCACCGCACGCGTTCAGACCGTGAAGGAAGCCGTCAATCCGATGCTGTATCGGCTGCTCCGGGAGTTCGAGGCGCTGACCGGCGTTCCCGTCCTGATCAACACCTCCTTCAACGTGAAGGGCGAGCCGATCGTGGAGACGCCTGACGATGCCGTGGTATGCTTCCTGACCACGGGAATAGACCATTTGGTCCTGCACGATACGCTGGTCTCGAAAAACGCGCTGCACCGGATCGTCGGGCCGCTGGTTGGGGTGTACAGCGACGTTGCCGCCATGGTCATGACAAGCGCGCGGCCGGCGTGAAACCAACGGTCCGACCGACGCCTGGTCAGGCCGGAACTAGCCGGCCTTCGCCGGGGCTGCCTTCAGCGGCTTGTCCTGCCGTTTCGACCAGGAGATGTAGTAGGCGACGATGGTCATGATCGCGATGCCGGTCACGCTGACGAAGATCTGCGCAAACAGCGAGCCCGAGCTCATCATCAATTCGAAATGTCCGACAAAAGACAGGAAGACGCCGACGCAGAACACCGCGAGCGACTGCTGACCGCAGACGATCAAGGGATCGAACACCCTCCATTCCAGCCCCGGCCATTCCTTGGGCACGAAGCGGATCACCATGATCACGATGACAACGAAATGGATGAAGCGATAGGGCGCGAGATTGGTCTTGTCGTTGGGGTTGAAGGTTGAATAGAGCCAGTGCGGGAACATCGCCCCAACATCCGGAAATTTGCCGGCCATGGTCATGACAAGGCCAAGGATGAGATAGGCGATGCAAAACCAGAGCGTGGCGCGCGCATTGATGATTGCCATCGACTTTCCGGCGCCGCCAAGCGCGCACCACGAGCCGAACACGAACAGCACCTGCCAGCAATACGGGTTGAAGTACCAGGTCCCGGCGGGATAGGCCTTGAAATTCCAGTCGAATTGCCGGGCGGCCAGCCACAGCACGATGGACGCCAGCATGGTCCAGTTGGGCTGGCGCAGCATGATCCAAAGGACCGGAGGGAACAGCCCCATCAGGACGATATAGAGCGGAAGCACGTCGAGATTGACCGGCTTGAACTTGAGGAGCAGGCCCTGGCGCAGCGTCTCGGTCGCATTGTCGACCAGGCCTGCGACGTTGAACTCGTTGATGATCTCGGAATCGCCGAACCGCAGTGCCAGATAGCTGATCGAGGCGATGTAGATGACGAACAGAATGATATGGGCGACGTAGAGCTGCCAGACCCGCTTGGTCAGGCGGGTGGCGCCGACGATGAAACCGCGATCCAGCATCATCCGGGCGTAGACGAAGGATGCGGTGTAGCCGGAGATGAAGACGAACAGGTCGGCGGCGTCGCTGAAGCCGTAATTCCGGGTGGTGATCCAGTTCACGACGTTGTCGGGGATGTGGTCCAGAAAGATCGCCCAGTTCGCCACCCCGCGAAACAGGTCGAGGCGGAGGTCGCGGCCTTTTTCGGGGAGGGTTGCGTTGATTTTCATGGGGGCCGTTTGGGACTGATAGTTTCGAGAGGGATCGGGCGGCAGGACAGGGGTATCAGCCGTGCATGCGGCAAAGATTGTCACACCGCAGCATAATGACTATACCGGTCCGGAAAAGGTAACATCTGGGATGGGAATCACCGATCAAAATCCTGAAAGGTGTCTCTATACTATCCCGGCCGTTTCCACCACGCGCTTCCATGCCGCAATCTCACGGGGCCTGATCATCCATGACCGCACGCATCTTTAAGCCCGCCAAAAACGCGATGCAATCGGGGACCGCCAAGACCAAGGAATGGCAGCTTGATTACGAACCCGAGCAGCCCCGCGCGATTGAACCCCTGATGGGCTGGACTTCTTCCGCCGACATGAAGCAGCAGCTCACCATCCGCTTCCACACCAAGGAGGAGGCGGTGGCCTATTGCGAAGGCAAGGGTATTGCCTACCAGGTCATCGAACCCAAGGCGCCGGCCCGCCGGCAGGCCGCCTATGCCGACAATTTCGCGTTCCGGCGCAGCGAGCCCTGGACCCATTAGGGGGCCATCCCAAGCGCCCGATGCCAGCTTCCTCCAAAGAACCGCAAGTTCCGGGCTGCCCAATTTCCTTGATGGCCAAGTTCTTTATTGCCTAAGGCGGCGGCGCAATGACACCATGGCGTCCGCCCCCATGCGCAAAATGCGGCGCACAATCAACAGCAGAAGGCCATGCCGCTTCATTCCACCATCGATCCCACTTCATCCGATTTTGCCCGCAACGCGGAAGCCATGCGCGCGCTGGTCGCGGAGCTCCGCCAAAAGCTCGAGCAGGTCGCCGGTGGCGGCGGCGAGACCTCGCGTATCCGGCACACCTCGCGCGGCAAGATGCTGGCGCGCCAGCGCGTCGACCTTCTGATCGATCCGGGAACGGCGTTTCTCGAACTGTCGCCGCTGGCGGCCAACGGCCTCTATGGCGGCGACGTGCATTCCGCCAGCGTCATCACCGGGGTGGGGCGGATCTCGGGGCGCGAATGCGTCATCGTCGCCAACGACGCGACCATCAAGGGTGGCACCTATTATCCGATGACCGTGAAGAAGCATCTTCGCGCCCAGGATATCGCGCGGCAGAACAATCTGCCCTGCGTCTACATGGTCGATTCCGGCGGGGCCTTCCTGCCGCAGCAGGACGAGATCTTTCCGGACGAGCGGCATTTCGGCCGCATCTTCTACAATCAGGCGCAGATGTCGGCGCAGGGCATTCCGCAGATTGCCATTGTGATGGGCTCCTGCACCGCCGGCGGCGCCTATGTTCCGGCGATGTCGGACGAGAGCATCATCGTGCGCAACCAGGGCACGATCTTTCTCGGCGGGCCGCCGCTGGTGAAGGCGGCGACCGGGGAAGTGGTGACGGCGGAAGAACTCGGCGGCGCCGACGTGCATTCCAGGCAATCCGGTGTTACCGATCACTATGCCCAGAACGACAGCCACGCGATCGGCATCGCGCGGCGCATCGTCGCCACACTGAAGCAGCCCGCGCGCGTCGGGTTGAACATGCGCGAGCCGCGCGAGCCGCTGTTTGCGCCGGAAGAGATCTACGGCGTGGTCTCCGCCGACGGCCGTAAACCGTTCGACGTCCATGACATCATCGCGCGCCTTGTCGACGGGTCCGAGTTCGACGAATTCAAGAAACTATACGGCCAGACGCTGATCTGCGGTTTCGCGCATATCTGGGGCTATCCGGTCGGCATCATCGCCAATAACGGCATCCTGTTCAGCGAGAGCTCGCTGAAGGGCGCCCATTTCATCGAATTGTGCTGCCAACGCCAGATCCCGCTGGTGTTCCTGCAGAACATCACGGGTTTCATGGTCGGCAAGAAATACGAGGCCGGCGGCATCGCGCGCGATGGGGCCAAGCTGGTGACGGCGGTCGCGACCGCAGGCGTGCCGAAATTCACCGTCGTGATCGGCGGCTCCTACGGCGCCGGCAATTACGGCATGTGCGGGCGCGCCTATAGCCCGCGCTTCCTCTGGATGTGGCCGAACGCGCGGATTTCCGTGATGGGCGGCGAACAGGCTTCCATGGTGCTGAGCCAGGTCCGCCGCGACAATATCGAGGCCAAGGGCGAGACCTGGTCGGCGGAGGAGGAAGAGAAATTCCGCGCGCCGATCCGCGCCCAGTATGAGAGCCAGGGCAGTCCCTATTACGCCACCGCGCGGCTGTGGGACGACGGTGTGATCGATCCCGCCGATACCAGGCTGGTGCTTGGCCTCGGATTGTCGGCGGCCTCGAATGCGCCGATCGAGCCCACGAAATTCGGCCTGTTCAGGATGTGACGATGGATCGCGCAAAACTCTACCGGCGGTTTCGCACCCTCCTGATCGCCAACCGCGGCGAGATCGCCTGCCGTGTCATCCGCACCGCGCGCGCGATGGGCTTGCGCACGGTCGCGGTCTATTCCGAAGCCGACTGCGACGCCATGCATGTCGCGATGGCCGATGAGGCGGTGCTGCTCGGGCCGGCGCGGGCGCGCGACAGCTATCTCAACATCGAACGCGTGATCGAGGCGGCGCGAAAGACTGGCGCCGAGGCGGTTCATCCCGGCTACGGCTTCTTGTCGGAGAGCGCCGAATTCGCGCAGGCCTGCCTCGATGCGGGCCTGGTGTTCGTCGGCCCGACCGCCGCCATGATCCGGATGATGGGCTCGAAGTCGGGCTCGAAGATGCTGATGGAGCAGGCCGGGGTGCCGCTGGTGCCGGGTTTTCACGGCGAAGCCCAGGACGAGGCGACGCTATCGAAGGCCGCCGACAAGATCGGGTTTCCGGTTCTGGTCAAGGCGTCGGCCGGCGGCGGCGGGCGCGGCATGCGCATCGTGCGTTCGGCCGGGGAGCTTGCCGCCGCGATCACAAGCGCCAAGCGCGAGGCCAAGGCCGCTTTCGGCGACGATCGCATGCTGATCGAAAAATTCGTGCAGAACCCGCGCCACATCGAGGTGCAGGTGGTCGGCGACAGTCACGGCAATCTGTTGTCGCTGTTCGAGCGCGAATGCACTTTGCAGCGGCGCCATCAGAAGGTGATCGAGGAGGCCCCGTCGCCGACGCTTGACGCGAAGCAGCGCGAGACGGTCTGCGCCGCCGCGCGCAAGGCGGCCGCCGCGGTCGATTATGTCGGCGCCGGCACCATCGAATTCGTCTCCGACGGCAAGGACGTGTTCTTCATCGAGATGAACACGCGGCTGCAGGTCGAGCATCCCGTGACCGAATTGATCACGGGTATCGACCTCGTGGAATGGCAGTTGCGGGTCGCCTTCGGCGAAAAGCTGCCGCTCAAGCAGGATGAGATCAAACTCAACGGCCACGCCATCGAGGCGCGGGTCTACGCTGAAAATCCGCACAAGAATTTCATGCCGTCGGTCGGCAGGATCCGGACCTGGCGCATGCCGGAAGCCCTGGACGGCCTGCGCATCGATGCCGGGTACCGCGAGGGCGATGCGGTCTCGCCGCATTACGACGCCATGCTGGCCAAGGTGATCGCGTGGGCGCCGACCCGGGACGAGGCGATCGCGCGGCTCAATCGCGGGCTCAAGGAAGCCGATGTCCGCGGCATCGTCACCAATATTCCGTTCCTGTCGGCGCTGGTGACTCATTCGGACGTCCGCGCCAACGCCATCGATACCAGCTTCATTGAACGCGAATTGACCAACCTGACACCCGCGCCTGCGGCGCCCGGCGATCTCGAACTGTGTGCGGCGGTAGCGGCCATCCTCGGCGAGGAGGCAGAACCCGCGCGGCGCGGGGCGCATTCGCCGTGGCTGACATCAGGCTGGATGCCGGTGGGCCGGCGGCAGCGGCTCTTCACCTTCCGTCCCGGGCAGGGCACTGAACAGAAGGTCGGCCTGGCCTATGGCAGCGGGCCCGCGAAACTGTCGATCGGTGATCGCGAATTTGGCTTTGCATCCTCGCCCAGCGACGACGGCGGCTTCGATCTCAGGCTCGACGGCATGAAATCCCATGTCGTCTCGGTTATCGAGGGCCATGAGCTTTACTTGCGGACCCGCAATGGCCGCTTCGATCTGCATTGGGTCGATCCGTTCGGCGGCGAGACCGAGGAACAGGTCGGCGAGGACAAGATCGTGGCGCCGCTGCCCGGCACCGTGGTGGCGCTATTGGCCGAAGTCGGCGCGACGCTGGAGAAGGGCGCGCCGATCCTGACGCTGGAAGTGATGAAAATGGAACAGACCCTGCGCGCGCCGTTTGCCGGCGTGCTGAAGGCCATCAAATGCAAGGTCGGCGATATCGTCGGCGAAGGCGTCGAACTGGCCGAGGTCGAACCCGTAGCCGCATGAGATCAGCATGAGCGAAAGCGTCCGCATCGTCGAAGTCGGTCCGCGCGACGGCTTACAGAACGAAAAGACGCCGATCGGCGTCGCCGATCGCATTGCCTTCATCGAGGCGCTGGTAGCTGCAGGGCTGCATACCGTCGAGGTCGGGGCCTTCGTGTCGCCGAAGGCGATCCCGCAGATGGTGAATTCGGACCAGGTGCTGCGCGGCGTCGATCACCACCCCGACAGCGAATTCCATGTGCTGGTTCCCAACGAAAAGGGCTACGAGGCCGCACGCGCCGCCGGCGCCAAGGTGATAGCGGTGTTTGCCTCGGCGTCGGAAGGCTTTTCCCGCGCCAATATCAACTGCTCCGTCGCGGAATCCATCGAACGCTTCAGGCCGGTCGTGGCGCGCGCCGGGGCCGATGGCGTCAAGGTGCGCGGCTATATTTCCTGCGTGCTCGGATGTCCCTTCGACGGTGAGGTGAAGCCATCCGCTGTAGTGAATGTCGCCGACATGCTGTGGGAGCTCGGCTGCTACGAAATCTCGCTTGGCGACACCATCGGCGTCGGCACGCCGCTGAAAGCGAAGGCTCTGTTGCGCGCGGTGGCCGGGACCGTGCCGATCGCCGGCCTGGCGATGCATTTTCACGACACCTACGGCCAGGCGCTGGCCAATCTCTATGCCGGGATGGAGGAGGGCGTCCGCGTGATCGATTCCGCCGCCGGCGGTCTCGGCGGCTGCCCCTACGCGCCCGGCGCCACCGGCAATGTCGCGACCGAGGACGTGGTCTACATGCTGGAGGGCATGGGGATCACGACCGGGGTTGATATGGCAAAACTGCTGGCGGCGACCAACGTGGTCAGCCGGTTGATCGGGAGGCCGCCCGTAAGCCGTGTGGCGGCTGCGCTCAACGCCAAGCAAGGCGCCAGTCATGACACACTCCAGCGGCCCGCATGACCAAGCGCTGATGGGATTTGCGCGGGCCGTCGCTGCCGGCGATGTCGGGACTGCTTCCCAACTGCTTGCAGCGTCGCCGGATTTGGCGCGCGTCTGCCTCGGGCAGGGAGCGACGCGCCAGGAAGCCAAAGAGTACTTTCTCGATGAAATCGGTCACTACGTGTATCGGGGAGACACCGCACTGCACGTTGCGGCCGCTGCCTACCGGCACGAGATTGCGCGAGAGCTGATTGCGGCGGGGGCAAATGTTCACGCGAGGAATCGCCGTGGCGCTGAGCCGATTCACTACGCGGTCGACGGCAATCCGGCGTCGCACAGATGGAATCCCGAAGCACAGGCGGAGACGATCATCGTACTGCTCGAAACGGGTGCCGATCCAAATGCCATCGACGAAAGCGGAGTGAGTCCGTTGCACCGTGCCGTACGCACGCGTTGCGCCGCGGCGGTAAGGGTCCTTCTCGACGGTGGCGCCGATGTCCGATGCAAGAACAAGAACGGTTCGACTCCGATGCAACTCGCAACACGGAATACCGGTCGCGGGGGCACCGGCTCGCCGGAGGCCAAAGCCCAGCAAAAGGAGATCCTACGGCTGCTTGAGCGGCACGGCGGGTCCCGAGGATGACCCGTGTCTGCAGATGAGGTGCGCGAAACTCACCGTCCCCCGTCCGGCCCCATCACCAGATCGGGCAAGGCCGTGGAAATCCCGGGAACGAAGCACAATACCACCACCGCCAGCATCATCAGGAGCACGAAAGGCAGCGTGCCCCAGATCACCTCGCTCAGGGGAATATCCGGCGCGACGTTGCGGATAACGAAGATATTCAGGCCGACCGGCGGGTGAATAAGCCCCATCTCCATGACGATGGTCATGATGATGCCGAACCAGATGATGTCGAAATTGGCCGCGCGCAGCGGCGGCAGGATGATCGGCGCGGTCATCAGGATGATCGACACCGGCGGCAGGAAGAAGCCGAGCACGACCACCATGACCAGGATCGCCGCCAGCAATTCCCAGCGCGGCAGCTGCATGGCCACGATCCCTTCCGCGACCGACTGCGAGATGTGCAGATAGCTCATCACGTAGGAATAGAGCAGCGACATGCCGATGATCATCATCAGCATGGTGGATTCGCGGATAGTCGATTTCAGGATCGGCGCCAGATCCGAAGGCCGCCACACGCTGTAGATCAGCGCGATCAGCACCAGCGCCAGGAGCCCGCCGAGGCCGGCGGTTTCCGAAGGTGTGGCAAAGCCGCCGTAGAGCGCGATCATCACGCCGGTCAGCAGCAGCACGAACGGCAGCACCCGCGGCAGCACGCTGAAGCGCTCGGCCATGGTGAACTCGTCGCGCTGCAGGATCGCCGAGGCAGCGCCAGTCTTGGCGTAGAGCGCGCTGGCGGCGGCATATTCTTTCCGGAAGCGGATCACCGCGTAGATACCGAACAGCGTGACCAGCAGCAGCCCGGGTCCGATGCCCGCGAGGAACAGGCGGCCTAAGGATTTTTCCGCGGCGACCGCGAACAGGATCATGGTGATCGACGGTGGGAGCAGGATGCCGAGCGTGCCGCCGGCGGCGATGATTCCGGCGGCGAACCCGCCGGAATAGCCGCGCTTGCGCATCTCGGGGATGCCGGCCGATCCGATCGCCGAGCATGTGGCGGGCGAGGAGCCGGCCATCGCCGCGAACAGCGCGCACGCGAATACGTTGGCGACGCCGAGCCCGCCGGGCACACGATGCAGCCAGGCGTGCAGCGCCGAATACAGATCCTGTCCCGCCCGCGATTTGCCGATCGCGGCCCCCTTGAGGATGAAGAGCGGGATCGACAACAGCGTGATCGAGGCCATTTCCTCATAGACGTTCTGGGTCACGGTATCCAGCGAGGCCGCGGGCATGTAGATGCCCATGAACAACACCGCGACCGCGCCCAGCGCGAACGCGATCGGCATACCCGAGAACATCGCGACCAGGGTGGCGAGCCCGTAACTGATGCCGATTCCGACCACGGTCATCGGCGCGCCGTACCGATCAGGGGAACGACGATCTGCAGCAGGATCTGCACGCACAACAGCGTCATGCCGATTGCCATCAGGCCGTAGGGGATGGCGAGCGGCGGCGACCACATCGAATTCGAGACCTGGCCGTCGGCCCAGGCTTCATGCGTGAGCGTCCAGGATTTCCAGGCGAAGAAGGTGCAGAACAGGAAGCTTGCGACGTCGACCAGCCACAGCCTGATCCGGTTGGCCATCGGCGACAACAGGCCCACGAAGGCCTCGATGCCGATATGGCCGCGCTGTCCCTGCACGTAAGCCGCCGTCATGAAGGTGGCGCCAACCAGAAGAAACACTGCCGCCTCGTCCTGCCAGTAATTGGCGCTGTGGAACAGCGCGCGGCTCAGCACGCTATAGCTGAGGATACCGCAGGCTGCGATCAGCGCCAGCGCCGCGAAGGCGACGATGATGATGTTGCAGACGTCAAGCCCGCGCTCGACCGCCGCCACGAGCGGGTTGCCCGCAGCGGCCTTCGAACGGTCCGGCTGATCCCCGACCGGACCATGCATCATGCGGCGACATCGGACGCAAGCTTCAACAGGCTGGCCGCGGTGGCGGTCTTGGCGCCGTAGTCCTTCCACGCGGTATCGCGCGCAATGTCGCGCCATTTGCCGACGGTCGCGATATCGAGCTTGGCGATCTTGCAGCCGGCCTTTTCATAGACCTTGGCCACTTCGATATCGTCGTCCTGCGCGCCCTTCTTGCCGAAGGCTTCGAGCTCGGAGCCGACCGCGAGAATGATGTCCTGATGCTTCTTCGGCAGGCCGTCGAAAATCGACTTCGACATCATCAGCGGTTCCAGCATGAACCAGTAGGAGGCGCCGGCGCCCGAGGTCAACGCCTTCGAGACTTCCTCGAGCCGGAACGAAATCAGGCTGGTGGAGGAGGTGATGCCGGCGTCACAGGCGCCGGTCTGCATCGCCGCGTAGATTTCGTTCGAGGGCACCGACAGCACGGACGCGCCGGCGGTCTGCAGCACCATGTCCATTTCGCGCGAGCCGCCGCGGACCTTCATGCCCTTGGCGTCTTCCGGCGCGACGATCGGCTTCGAGCGGCTGGCGACGCCGCCGGCCTGCCAGACCCAGGTCAAGAGGATGATGCCCTTGTCGGCGAGGAAATCCGTCAGCGCCTTGCCGATCGGATTCTTCTTCCAGGCCAGGCCCTGGTCGTAGGTCGCGACCAGGCCGGGCATCAGGCCGATATTGGTCTCCGGCAGTTCGCCGCCGGCATAGGGCATCGGATAGAGGCTGATATCGAGCGCGCCTTTGCGCATCGCCGAGAATTGCGCGTTGGTCTTGATCAGCGAAGAGTTGGGGTAGATCTCGGCTGCAATCTCGCCGCCGCTCCGCTTTGCCACCTCGGCGGCGAACATCCGGCACAGCCGGTCGCGGAAGTCACCCTTGTCGACGGTGCCGCCGGGAAACTGGTGCGAGATTTTCAGCGTGGTCGCGGCGTGGGCCGTGCCGGTGCCGAAGCGCAGGATGGCGGGCGCGGCAAGCGTGGATGCGAGAACGTGGCGACGTGTGAGCATGGAAGTCCCCTGAGCGAATATCGGTTGGAATGGTTCGGGCGCGTTGCCGGCATATTAGCCTGTATTCGCCCGAAGTTTCTCTAGTTTGATAGTTGGAGGCGGAGCGTTAGGGAAGCGGAGCGTTAAGAAAGTCTTGCTTCCTTGCTGCGGCGCACACTTGCCGAGAGATTCGACGGAAAAAAGACCGAATGGAGCTTTTGGCGGGGTTCATTGCCTAGGGCCAGGGACATGTCAGACGGCCTTGCCTAAAATTTTTCAGGCCGGGGTAACAAACGAGGCTGCGGGACCGTCTTGGACTTAGCGGCATACGTCGCTTTCAACCGGCTCCAAAGGGAAGACCAACCAATGACCATCAGCACCCGCATCGCGCTCGGAATTTCGGCCGCGGCGCTCTCGCTCAGCCTGGCGCTCGCGCCGGCCGCCTTCGCCCAGGACAAGATGGGCAAGGACGACGGCATGAAGAAGGACTCGATGTCCAAGGATTCGATGAAGAAGGACACGATGTCAAAGGACTCGATGAAGAAAGACGACGGAATGAAGAAGGACGGCATGAAGAAAGACGACGGGATGAAGAAGAACTGAGCCGAACGCTCGTCTGCGGCACAGGCTCGCCCGATCGCGGCGGGCCTGTGACCAGCCGTCATCTATCTCTCATCACTTAAGCTTGGGCCGTCCGGAGCGGTCGGCTATTTCTTCTTCTTTTTGCGCGCCGCATAGCGAGCATCGCGCGCGGCCTTGCGTTCGGCCTCGAGCGCGGCTTCGCGTGCCACGGCCTCTTCCTTGTCGCGCGCGAGTTGGGCTGCGGCCGCAACCGCTGCCTCTTCCTCGCGCTGTTTCTGCTCGGTCTTGGCGGCTTCGCGGGCCAGCTTGGCTTTGGCGCGCTCCGCCGCGACCGCCTCGCGCTCGGCCTGCCGCTGCTTGACGGCGGGATCGTCGGGACCCGGCTGGCTGCGGAATTTGCTCAGGATGTTCTGCTTCGCCTGTTGCGCCGCCTTCTGCCGGTCCGCAAAGCTAGGTTCCTTGAATCCACTCATTGAAATCGCCTTGTCGCTTTCTTGTTCGTTGTGAGGTGACCGGCTTTCCGCCGAACCACATGAGGGCAGGACAGCGCTGCCTGCGTGACTTGGAGCGGTGTACATCCGCCCGCGCCGGGATGCCATCGAAATAGGGGCGGCGAGGGTGTGTCAGTGGTAATTTTTTGGTTCGGATGCGCGGCAATAATGGGCCGGGGCGGCCGATATCGCAGCCAACCGCCTGAAGCGCAGGCGTTCTATCGATAGTAGCTTGTCGGCCGCGCTTGTGTTCGAGCAGCGGCCAATTGTGTGCGCTTTTCGAGACCGTCGCTGGAACGAGGAGCCGCGGAATCTTGGTTCTCGCTTCGTGGTCAACTGATCGGACGAGCCTTGATGCCCCGATCGTGATATCGATAAGCTGCGGCGATCCGCTGCATGACATTATTGTTTCCGGATTTTTCTGTCGATGACCGATCCCGAACAAGGCGGCACCCGGCGCGGCGCGATCGCGGGCCTCGCGATCGCGGTGGTGCTGCTGGCTGTCGGGCTATGGCTCGCCCGCGAACTAACCGCGACCAGCAAGATACAGGATTGCCTGATGTCGGGACGCACCAACTGCAACGTCATTCCGGCGCAATAAGCCCCGGGGCATCACGGATTTGCCGCGCTTGAATTGTGTAACGGGCACAGTCTCGCTCGCGTAGGGGGCTTGGGGAAGGCTGTGACGCCGATCACTCAGCTGAATCGCCGGACCTGATAACGCTGGTTTTCGGCAGTTACCTGCGACAGGATGACGCCAGACAAGGATATTCAACATGAAGAAATTTCTGAAATCGTGTCTCACGGCCGCGGCGATCGCGACTGCCATCGTGGGTTCAAGCGCGCCGGGCTTTGCCCGCGGCGGCGCCGCAAATATCATGAATTCGCCCGGCTATCAGCGGCGGCTTCAGGAATCGCGGCAGCAGGTGTCACCGCCGGACGTGCAATCACCCGCCCATCGCGGACACCAGTCGCGACATCACCACCGGCATTGAGGGGCGTCTCCCGAGACAAGCCTGCAATGATCGTCAGGGCTGCCCAAGCGGGAACACAAATTGGCTCGATCTTTACTGATTTGTAACGAGACAAATGGCGAGCGGCTCATCAGCAATAGCGTCGGTGGCGTGAATCAGCGCAGATATAGCCCGTGCTCCTGAGCGCCGCGGCTTGACGAACAATGGGGTGTGCGAACATGAACGCATTCAACCGATCCAGGATTATTCTTCCTCTGGTTGCCGCCCTGGCGGTTTTCGCGCTTTCAGCCCACGCCGAAGAACCCGCGCAACATCCTGTGAACAAGGGAGCGGTTCAGGGCTCCAAGCCACCGGCGGGAGGCGCAGCGCAAGCGTCCAAACCGGTTCCCGGACATGCACCCGGGCCCGTGGCCGGCCGGGGGCCGCAGGATATCCATCGCGGGCCACCAGATGCGCGCCCTGCCCACAGCGCCTTGCCGGCGCGCAATTTCGGCGGACACGCCTATCGCGGCCGCCTCGCCTGGGAGGGCGGACGCTGGCATCACGAAAGTCACAACGGACGTGACGGCTGGTGGTGGGATGTCGGCGGCGTCTGGTATTACTACCCGCAGCCGATGGAAGGTCCGCCCACCTACATCTCGGAGGACTATGCGGACGATATCGGCGGCCCCTACGGGCCGCCCGTCGCCGATGGTTACGCCCCGCCGCCTCCCGGTGCCTATGCACCGCCGCCGCCGGAACCCGCGCCTGATCCAGGCGCTAGCGCGGTCGGCGGCGCCATTGTCGGCGGGCTGCTCGGTGGCCTTCTGACGGGACACGCGAGCGGTGCCGCTGCCGGTGCGATCGCGGGCGGCGCGACCGGTGCGATCATCGGCGCACAGGCCGCGTCACGGCCCGGCTATTACCTGTCTCAGGGCAATTGTTACTATCGCTACCCGTCCGGGCAGTACGTGCAGGCCGATCCGCGCGCGTGTTACTGAATCGAAACCACCCTGAAAGCCAAAGCGCGCGGGCGCGCACTTTCGGCCGTGCAAGAGCCCGCTGGTTCACGGGGCGGGTTTTCTGTTGCGAGCCTGTCGCTTCGTCCCTTTAATGCCGACGGGTAGGAATTCTTGGGCGGAGAGGGAGCGAAAATGAAAAGGATAGCGGTGGCTGTTGTGGTCGGTCTCGCCTTGTCACTAGCAGCCTGCGGAAAGGAACCGGGGCCCGCGGGCCCGAAAGGCGACGCCGGGGCGCAAGGCCCGGCCGGACCGCAGGGCGCGCAGGGCGTGCAGGGCGTCCCTGGGGCGCAGGGACAGGCGGGTCCTCAGGGACCGCAGGGGCCGCAGGGCGCGCCGGGGTCGAAGGGTGACAAAGGTGACCCTGGACCGGCGGGCGCTTCCGTCATTCGATCGGTGCAGGCGGATGGTGCGGTCAGTTGTGATGCCGACGAGACGCTGGTGTCGGTGTTCTGCCCCGCCGGCGGTGCGCCGGATGGCGCGAAATGCGGGACACCGCCGACCATCGGCCTTTGCCTGAAGAAGCCGTAAGCGCCGGGCGCGCGATCGCCGGCACGGAAGGGTATCCGGTCGGGACAGGATGCGCCGGTCGCGCCTGCGACCGACTGGATCATGCAGATCGAAGCGCGGCGGTTCGCGCTTCGATACCTCTTGACGGGGGTGAGGCGGTCGCAGCCGCGGATCACGGCGCATATTTTTTCCGGCGCTGCGAAATTTCCTTGGCGTCGCCATCTTTTCGAACCGGGTGCATGCAAAATTACGATCTTGGGTTGTGTGTTGCGTGGAGTAGTGCCGTGGGGACGGATCTTCAAACCAAAGTCGAGAAGTACGAGACCAAGGCCGCCCAGTGCGTGGAGTGGGCCAGGCAAGCCGCCGAAGGGCCCCAGCGGACCTTCTTCGAGGTGCTTGCCAATTATTATGGCGAGCTGGCAACGAATTTCCGGCAAGTCATGGAAAAGCGGAAGGTCGCGTAGCCGGCGGTCACGAGATTGCGGCAGTTCGAAGGTTAAAAGAAAACCCGCCAACCGGTGCGGGTTTAGTGCAAAGGCGCTATTGCGCGATTGCTGGATTACTTGAACAGGCAATCCTCCACCGGCTGCGGCGGGCGCGCATTGCAGGCGAGGTGGCAAACCGGGATGCCGCCGCTGTTGTCGCCCGGACAGTCATAGTCATGAGTCTTGCCGCTCGCAGTGCATGTTCCATGGCAATGGATTCCGGGACCGGCGCCGATTTGATAGCTACTCACCGTGCTCATCTTGACGCCCATACTCTTGGACTTGGCATGTGCGGAAGGCCCGACAAGGACAATCGACGCGACAACTCCAAGAGTCAGGCAAGTAATTCTGAGTGCTTTCATGGCCTTCTCCTGTACTGCTCAAAGTAATTCGGTTTGAGCAAACTAGGGCAGGCAGCCGGAGGCCGCTGTGGGCTGGTTCACAGTTCGCCAACAAAAGCAATCTGAGGTAGCAGGCGGCCCGCGCCTAGTATCAGGTGGGAAACGGCAATGGTTCCAGCCTAGCGGGGCCGGTCGCCAATTCATTTAATCTCAAAGTGGTCGAAATTGACCACGGACTGAAGACTTCGCGGGAGCACCGTAGCTCCGTTGCCGCAGCCGCACCGGCATTCTTTCGGTGATCGTCAGAAGATAGCCGCAACGATGCCAATGGGGGATATCCATGCGCGCTCTTTTGCTTGCCACTATGTTGCTCGCCGCTTCATCCAGCCTCAACTCCTCATTCGCTCAAGACCAAGGCGAACCAAAGCCGTCGGCGGGAGCCCCACAAACCATTCCCGCACAACCTGATCAGAATTCTCAGCAACAGCGGGATCAGCGAACCGACCGTGATCGATCGAAAGACGATGATCGAGCCATGGGGCATGATCGAATGATGCGCCGTGACGACAGCGACCGTATGGGCCGCGATGACCGTGGAATGGGCTCCAACTGGAGAATGCATCGCGACCGAGAGACTGGCCGCGATCGCGACATGGATCGCGGACGTTACAGCGATCGGGGAAATCGAGACGACGATTATGCGGACCGGGATGGGGACAACAGGGGTTATTCCGATGAAGTCCACCCCCGGCATCGCGTTAAAATCTGCGTCGAATACGACAACGGCGACGAATATTGCCGTTACAGACAATAAGGTTGGCGGCATTATTCTGGATCAGGTGAGCGCCAGATGCTCTCCAAAACACGCCGGCCACGTGAAAGACGTATCGTACCGTTGACGCGGGCAACATATTCGATCGCAGAATTTTGCGAAATGACCGGTCTTAGTAGAGCGATCGTCGCACGCCAGATCCACGCTGGTATCCTCGCATCATCAAGCTCGGTTCTCGCCGGTTGATCCTTGCACTTTGTAATGAATATAACGAGCCGTGTCGGAGACATGCGACCGTTTCAGTACCTAAATTGCCTTCGCACTTGCAGCGATCCGGCAGCGCGACCGGCGAAAATCCGATTCGTGCGGATTGGCCCGGATCGTGCAAATCCTGCCATGTCGAAAAATCGACGAGTGGCGCGTTGCGAACGATCGCGGCGCGGCCTCGGCTGTCGATACGCGCAACGCCGATCCCTTGACGGCGATCCGGACTGGATCGGCGCTGGAGAACAAAGTGCTCTGTCCGTTTCCTGGGCCGATCCTGACCGCGCATGGTCCGGCGTCGGCGCTGCTGCGCAGCTGGAAGGTGGCGCAGACCTTGATCGAGATCTGGTCCGGGGTCGCAACCGATGCCCGCGCCATCGTCGATGCCGCGAGTGAGGTTGCGCCCAATATCGCGGTCGCCTGCACGCGCAAGAACGTTCCCGGCACCAAGCGTTTTGCGGTCGCGGCAGTGAAGGCGGGCGGCGCGGTGATGCATCGTCTCGGATTGTCCGAGACGGTGCTGGTCTTCCCGGAGCATCGCGCTTTTCTCGGCGAGGAAATGCTCGCGGAGTCCGTCGCTCGGCTGCGCCGCGCCGCGCCGGAAAAGAAGCTGGTGATCGAAGTGAATACGCTGCAGGAGGCGATCGTCGCGGCGAGTGTCGGCTTCGACGTGATCCAGGCCGAGAAATTCACGCCGGCCGAAATCGCCTCGCTGGTTGCACGAATGGCGATCATGGCGGCGGAGCGATCGTCGTATCCAGTCATTGCCGCCGCCGGCGGCATCCATGCCGGAAATGTCGCAGCCTATGCGATGGCCGGAGCCAACATCGTG
>NZ_JADGRI010000313.1 GCF_017881085.1 Bradyrhizobium sp. | reverse complement strand
CTTGCCGCGAACATCAGGCCTTCAAGCACAAACAGAATGCCCACACCGATGAGGAAGTCGGCGAACGCTATGGACCTCATCGGACTGAAACCTCCCGTTGATGTTCTTTTTTGCTTCGAGATCACGATCCTATCGGATCGTGATCTCATCTCTTTGTTTGAGCATGATCTTTTCGGAAAATCGGTCCCCACTTTTCCGGATCATGCTCTCGCGAGGGGCGAAGTTTCACTGCGCACCGCTCGTGATTTGCCATTATGGCTTGGCTGCCGCCGGTTGATCCGCCGCAGGCGCCTTGCCGGGGCCGCCGAAGAACTTGAAGAAGTCGGAGTCCGGCTTCAGCAGGAAACGGGTATCGCTGCTCTTCAGCCCGTTTTCATACGCCGTCATCGACCGGTAGAAGGCGAAGAAATCCGGATCCTTGCCATAGGCCTCGGCGAACAGCCGGTTGCGCTCGCCATCGCCCTCGCCGCGCACCCGCTCGCCGGTCGAATTGGCCTCGGCGATGATGACGGTGGCTTCGCGATCGGCGTTAGAGCGTATCTCCTGCGCCTTCTGGCCGCCTTGCGCGCGGAATTCGGCGGCTTCGCGCTGCCGCTCGGTCTGCATGCGCTGGTAGACCGCCTGGCTGTTCTGCTCCGGCAGATCGGCACGCCTGATCCTGACATCAACCACCTGGATACCGTAGCCGCCAGCTTCCTTGTCGAGCTGATCGCGGATCCGCGCCATCAGGGCTTCGCGCTCGTCGCGCACCACCTGGATGAAGGTGACCTCGCCGAGCACCCGGCGCAGCGAAGCGTTCAGCAGCGTCGTGAGCTGGATGTTGGCGGCCTGGATCGAGCCGACACTCTGGTAGAAGTGCAGCGCGTCCTTGATGCGGTAGCGGGCGAAAGCGTCGACCACCAGCCGCTTCTGGTCCGACGCAATCACTTCCTGCGACGGATTTTCGAGATCGAGGATCCGCTTGTCGATCGGGATCACGGTATCGATGAACGGAGCCTTGAAATGCAGGCCCGGCTCGGTGACGGGGGCTTGCGGAGCGCCGAGCCGGACCACCAGGGCCTGCTCGGTCATATCCACGGTGAAGACCGAACTGTAGCCGACGATAAGGACGGCAAGCAGCAGAATCAGCGCAACGATGCCTGCGACTGGGGATCTCATCGTGTGGCTCCGCTCTGCTGTTGCGGCTGGCCCGTCGTCGCCGCCGGCGGACGCCGCGGCGTCAGTTCGTTGAGCGGCAGATACGGCACCACGCCCTGCGAGGACGAGCCGCCGCCGTCATAGATCAGCTTCTCGGAGCCGCCGAGAACGCGCTCCATCGTCTCCAGATAGATGCGTTGCCGCGTCACGTCAGGCGCCTTCTTGTATTCGTCGTAGACCTTGAGGAAGCGCGAGCTTTGTCCCTTGGCCTCGGCGACCGCCTGCTGCTTGTAGCCTTCGGCGGCCTGCAGGATCTGCGACGCGCGTCCCTTGGCGTCGGGAACGACGCGGTTGGCATAGGTCTGCGCTTCGTTCTGCAAGCGCTCGAGATCGGCGCGCGCCGCCTGCACGTCGCGGAACGAATCGATCACCTGCGCCGGCGGATCGACCTTCTGCATCTGCACCTGCTGCACCAGGATGCCCGAGCCGTAGCTGTCGAGCGTCTTCTGCATCAATTCCTGCACGTTGGCTTCCGTGGTGGTGCGGGCGCCGGTCAGGATCGGCTGGATGTTGGCCTTGCCGACCGCCTCGCGCATCGCGCTTTCGGCGACCGCCTTCACGGTGCCTTCGGGATTCTGGATGTTGAACAGATAATCGGCGGCGCCCTTCGGCTTGATGCGCCACAGCACGGTGAAATCCACGTCGACGATGTTCTCGTCGCCGGTCAGCATCAGGCTTTCTTCCGGCACGTCGCGCATCGTCCTGCCGCGGCGGGCGGGATCGTCGATCAGCGTCATGCCGATCGAGATGGTGGAGACCCGCAGCGCCTTCGGCAGCAGCACGGTCTCGATCGGATACGGCAAGTGATAGTTCAAGCCGGGCTGAGCGTCGCGCACATACTTGCCGAAGCGCAGCACGATGCCGAGCTCTTCGGACTGCACGCGATAGAAGCCGGACAATCCCCAGATCGCGACCGCGACGAGCAGCACCAGCATGATGCCGATGCCGCTGAAATACCCGCCCGGCAGCAACTGCTGCAGCCGGTCCTGGGCGCGGCGCAGAAGGTCTTCAAGATCGGGCGGCCTTGGCCCCACCGGTTGCGGGCCGGAGCCCCACGGTCCCTTCGGACCCGAGCCCCATGGGCCTCCGCCTTGATTCTTCCACGGCATCGATTGGTCTCCTTCGCGCGGCCCATGGGCGGATGCCCGGCCTCGCAATGTCCGCAGGCTTTATAGGGGACCGCCCGGGCCCTTACAACGCAAGCTTCTGGCTCGAAGCAGCTATGCCTGAGCGGCAAATTGTCAATGTAAACATTGCCAAATGGAGTTAATGCGACTTTCGTCGGCGATATGTCACATAGGAGAAGTCCGCGCTGTCGTCCGGGCCTGCCGGATGGCGCTCGCGCGCAACCTCTTGCCAGATAGCCGCGTCAATTGCGGCAAAACAGGTATCGCCCTCGGGCCGGGCGTGCACTTCGGTGATCTCCAGACGGTCAGCGCAATCCATCCATTGGGTGTAGATTTCCGCACCGCCGATCACGGCAATTTCAGTGGCGAAACGCCGCAGCGCGTCGCCCCGGGCGACCGCGCGGGCATCGGCAATGGACGTCGTCACCACCGCCCCGTGCGCGCGAAAACCGGCGTCGCGGGTGACGACGATATTGGTGCGGCCGGGAAGTGGCCTGCCGATCGACGCGAAGGTCTTGCGCCCCATCACGACGGGCCTCGCAAGCGTCATCGCCTTTAAGCGCCGCATGTCGGATTTCAGCCGCCACGGCATGGCGCCGCGCGAGCCGATCACGCCGTTGTCGGCGACCGCGACGATGAGAACGATTTCAGGAGAAACCCTGATGTCAGGAAGAGCCTGGGCAGTCGCGATCACACCGCGACCTCGGCCTTGATGTGCGGATGCGGATCGTAGCCGGCCAGCGTGAAGTCCTCGTAGCGGAACGCGAAGATATCCTCCACGTCGGGATTGAGCTTCATCACCGGCAACGGCCGGGTCGGGCGCGTCAATTGCAGCCGGGCCTGCTCGACATGGTTGGAATAGAGGTGCACGTCGCCGAAGGAGTGCACGAAGTCCCCCGGCTTCAGTCCCGTCACCTGCGCCACCATCATCGTCAACAGCGCATAGGATGCGATGTTGAAGGGAACGCCGAGAAAGACGTCGGCCGAACGCTGATAGAGCTGGCACGACAGCCTGCCGCCTGCGACGTAGAACTGAAACAGGCAGTGACACGGCGGCAGCGCCATCTTGTCGACGTCGGCCGGATTCCATGCACTGACGATCAGGCGCCGCGAATCCGGATTGCGCCGGATCATGTCGATGACGTTGGATATCTGGTCGATGTGGCGCCCGTCCGGCGCCGGCCAGGATCGCCATTGCGATCCGTAGACCGGGCCGAGATCGCCGTTGGCGTCGGCCCATTCGTCCCAGATCGAAACGCCATGGTCCTTGAGGTATTTGATGTTGGTATCGCCCTTGAGAAACCACAAGAGCTCGTACACGATCGACTTCAGCGGCAGCTTCTTGGTGGTCAGCATCGGAAATCCGGCGGCCAGGTTGAAGCGCATCTGATGGCCGAAGATCGACAGCGTGCCGGTGCCGGTGCGGTCACCCTTCTCCGCGCCGTCTGACAGAATCCGTTCGAGCAGGTCGTGATACTGATTCATGGTGCTGCGTCATGAGCCTTTGGCGAAGGCGAATTCCAGGAAAGCACGTTCTAGCGGCCGGACCGGTTATCCGACAGCGCCGATTCGGCGGAACCCGTCCATTATACCCGGAAAAATGACCATCCGGGCCCCAAACGGCAAGGCCTGGAGGGGCGACGAGCCTCGAGATCGAGCCTTGGGATCGAGCCTTGGGATCGAGCCTTGGGATCACGGCGTTTGCGATCACGCCTTCGGGATCAATGGGCGGCGGGCTTCAGCACCGAATTCCACCGCTTGATTTCGCTTTTCACCAGCGCCGCCAGCGCTTCCGGCGTGCGTTCCGAAGGCTGGGGGATCACGTTGCCGAGTTCGAGCAGACGCCGGCGGACGGCTTCATCGTCCAGCGCCTTGACCGCCGCCGCGTTGAGCCTGGCGATGACCGGCGCAGGCGTCCCCTTCGGCGCGAAGATCGCGTTCCACGCCTGGACCTGGAACGCCGGCAAGCCGGCCTCGCTGCTGGTCGGAATCTGCGGAAGCGCCGCATTGCGCTCGGGCGTTGCCACCGCATAGGCCTTGATCGTGCCGAGCCCGATCTGCGGCACGGCGTTGGCGATCTGGTCGCACATGTAGTCGGCCCGTCCGGCGACCAGCGCATTCATCGCCGGGCCGGTGCCGTTGAACGCCACGCCTGCCGGTTTGATATCGAGGATCGAATCGAGGAGTTGGCACGCCACTTGCGACACCGAGCCGACCCCGGCATGCGCCGCCTTGACGGCGTCGGCGTGGTCTTTCACGTAAACCATGAATTCCCGGAAATCCCTGGGCGGAAAATCCTTGCGCGCCAGGATCACGATCGGCGTGCCGGCCAACAGCGCCACCGGCGCGAAATCCTTTTCCGGATCGTAGGCAAGGTTGGGGTAAAGCGGGACCGCGGCCGCGTGCGTCCCCATATGTCCCGCGATCAGCGTATATCCGTCGTTCGCGGCGCGCGCGGCGCGGATCGTGGCGGTAGTGCCGCCGCCCCCGACCACATTTTCGATGATGATGCTTTTGCCGAGCGTTCTCGCCATATGCGCCGTGACGATACGCGCGACGACGTCGGTCGGACCGCCCGCCGCGAACGGCACGATCATCGTGATGCTGCGGATCGGGTAGTCCTCGGCCTGCGCGGCGATCGCGCCAACACCGGTAAGCGCAGCCAGCGTCCCGGCCGCAAGCACGCGACTTACCCGATGCATCAGATGTCTCCGAAAACGCGCCTCCGCCTGGCGCGGCTGCGCATCGGCGGCATTCCATCTACCATCAGCCCCGGCAGCCATTAACTTCGGGTTACGCGGCGGCTGCCTATCTCATCCGATCACGCCGGCAAAACCCAAGAGGCCGCCGGCGAGCAACAGCCAGAGCGGATTGAGCCGCGTTGCAAAAGCCAGCACCGCGACGGCGGCGGTGACAAAAGCGGCCGTCCAGGTCCGATCGGCGGTGAGCGCCAGCACGAGCCCGCTGGCCCCCATCAGCCCGATCGAAAGCGGCACCAGCGCCGCCTGGATAATGGTGGGCCAGCGCGAATGGCTCGAACGCGTCAGCAGGCGGCTCACCCAATAGGCCAGCATGGCTGTCGGAACGCACATCGCAAGGGTTGCGGCGAGCGCGCCGGCGACGCCCGCGACGGCATAGCCGATCAAAGTCACGATCAGCACGTTGGGCCCCGGCGAGAGCTGCGAGATCGCATAGACATCGGCGAATTGCTTGTCGGTCAGCCAGTGCTGAACGTCGACCGCGATGCGGTGCATCTCGGGGATCGCCGCATTGGCACCGCCCACCGCGAACAGCGACATCAGCCCGAAGGTCGAGATCAGCGTCCAGATCGGGCTCTGGTTGAGATTCATGCCGCCACCCGGCGGCGCATCGCAAAGGTGGTGGCGATGCTGAGCGGGATCGCCACCAGCAGGACCGCGGGCAGCGGCAGCCTCAGCACGCCGATCGCGGTAAACACCGCGGCCAGCACCACGACGCCCACGACATCGCGCTTCCTGATCAGCGGCATCATCATCCGAAAGACCACCGATATCAAAAGCCCGACCGCCGCGCAGGACACGCCCGACAGGATGCGCCGAAGCGCGTCGATTTCGCCGAAACGCGCATAGAGCGCAGCCAGGACGGTCACGATGACCACGGGAGGACCGAGCAGCCCGGCAAAGGCCGCGATGCTGCCGGGAACTCCGCGAAAGCGCGATCCGAACACTACGCTGAGGTTGACGATGTTCGGGCCGGGCAAAAAATGGCAGAGCGCGAAGGTTTCGTTGAACTCCTCGGCCGTCATCCATCGGTGCTGATCGACGATGCCGCGCCGCGCAAAGGCCAGCACGCCGCCGAAGCCGGACAGT
>NZ_JADGRI010000076.1 GCF_017881085.1 Bradyrhizobium sp. | reverse complement strand
GAACTTGATGCCAGCGTCGGGGCATCAGGACCACACGACTTCGCCGTCCGCCTCAGTGCCGTTCGTCATCGGCGCATCCGCGTCCACCGCATCCCGCCCCGCGGCCGTGACGATCGCGTGTCGCCCCTCTGTGGGACGGGACCAAATCGCTCTATTCCTGTTTCTACCCGGACGTCAAGAAGAAATTCGGAAAATCAGAAATCAATCCCGCCACGTCCGGGCCGCGATAACGCCTCCATTCGGCCACCAGCGACCGGCGGCGAATCACCTATGCTCGCGTTCGGCTCCAAGAGCCTTACATGGCGGGATTCACATGGCGGCAGACAGTAACAGTCAAATCGCGTGGCATCGGGCTCAGATCAGAAAACACCGTGACGCCCTGAAGCAATTCGAAACCTCCCGCTTCACCTTTGGCGCGATCGCGACGCCGAAGGTGACCGACCAGAGCCAGGAGATCGTGGCCGAGCTCAAGCGGAAGATCAGGGAGTCCGAACAGATCGTGGCGGCCTATGAGCGGCAAAGCCGCCGTCCTCTCTCTACCGATTTTCAAACGCTGGCCAGCGCGCCCTGGAGCAAATGGATCGATCGCGGCCCTTCAAGCGCGCGATCGTAAAATGCCCCGCCCCTACTCCTCCACGCCCGCCTCGTGCGGCGTGAACTGATAGACCGACGAGCAGAACTCGCAGGTCACGACCACCTTGCCGTCCTGCACCATCGCGGCGCGGTCATCGGGCGCGAAGCTTTTCAGCATCGAGGATACCGCCTCGCGCGAGCAGGAGCATTGCGCGCGCAAGGGCAGCGGCGCGAACACGCGGACGCCGCGCTCATGAAACAGGCGATACAATAACCGCTCGCCCGACAGATCGGGATCGATCAGCTCGATATCCTCAACGGTTGCGATCAGCGACTGGCCTTCGACCCAGGCGTCGTCCTCCGCCACAATGGGGGTGACGACACCTTCCGGTGCGTCGCCGGGATGCAGGTCGGCCGGCCGCGCCCGCTCCGGCGCCTTGGGCAGGAATTGCAGCAGCATGCCGCCGGCGCGCCAGCGATGTTTTGGACGCTCGCCTGCGCCGCCGCGCCACTCCTCGCCGACCGCGAGCCGCACCCGCGTCGGGATCTGTTCCGAGCGCAGGAAATATTCATGCGCGGCGTCCTCGAGCGTGCCGCCGTCGAGCGCCACCAGGCCCTGATAGCGGCTCATGTCGGGCCCCTGATCGACGGTCATGGCAAGATGCCCCTTGCCGAGCAGCGTGCCGGAATCCTGGCCCTCTTTCAGCCGCGCGGCGTCGAAGCGCGCATAGGCGCGCAGCCGGTCCGGCGCCTGGAAATCCACGATCAGGAACGACACCGGGCCGTCGGTCTGGGTCTGCAGGATGAACCGGCCGTCGAATTTCAGGGACGAGCCGAGCAGGGTCGCAAGCACGATCGCTTCCCCGAGCAGCTTGCCCACGGGAGCGGGATAATCGTGCTTGGCCAGGACATCGTCGAGCGCGGGACCGAGCCGGGTCAGCCGTCCGCGCAGGTCGAGCGTATCGACCTCGAACGGCAGCACCGCGTCGTCGACCGGAACCGCCGACGGTGCCCGGATCGGGGTTTTGTCAGTCTTGATGTCAGGGGATTGTGAAGTCATGGCGCTTTATCTGGGGTCGGAACGCAGGAAACGAAAGGGTTTGAGAGGCGCGAAAGATCGGCGTGAAACGGCACTTCTTATCCCTCCCCCTTGTGGGGAGGGTGGCGCGTTGTGAGCGAAGCGAGCAACGTGACGGGTGGGGACTGCTTCAGCACACGAGATTTTCGCGCACTGCCGTGCGCTGCCCCCACCCGGCGCTTCGCGCCACCCTCCCAACAAGGGGAAGGGATTAGGCCACCGTCTCAAAACACCAGGCCAGAATGCCCTTCTGCACGTGCAGGCGGTTTTCGGCCTCGTCGAACACCACCGACTGCGGCCCGTCGATCACCTCGTCAGTGACTTCGTCGCCCCGATGGGCGGGCAGGCAATGCATGAACAGCGCGTCGGGTCTTGCGAGCGACATCAACCGGGCATTGACCTGATAGGGTTTCAGGAGATTGTGGCGGTGCTCGCCGTCCTTGTCACCCATCGAGAACCAGGTGTCGGTGACCACGCAGTCGGCGCCGCGCACCGCGTCTTCCGGATCGTTGCCGAGCACGATCGAGGCCCCTGTCGCCTTGATCCAGTCCCGCATCGGCTTTTTCGGCGCGAGCTCCGGCGGCGTTGCGACGTTCAAGGTGAACTTGAACCGCTCCGCCGCATGCGCCCATGACGCCAGCACGTTGTTGTCGTCGCCGCTCCAGGCCACGGTGCGGCCCTCGATCGAACCGCGATGTTCCTCGAACGTCATCAGGTCGGCCATCACCTGGCACGGATGCGAGCGCCGCGTCAGCCCGTTGATGACGGGCACGGTGGCATGCGCGGCGAGCTCCAAAAGCGCGTCGTGATTGAGGATGCGGATCATGATGGCGTCGACGTAGCGCGACAGCACGCGCGCGGTGTCGGCGATCGTCTCGCCGCGGCCGAGCTGCATCTCCGCCCCGGTCAGCATGATCGATTCACCGCCGAGCTGGCGCATGCCGACGTCGAACGACACCCTGGTGCGGGTCGACGGCTTTTCGAAGATCATCGCCAGCGTCTTGCCTTCGAGCGGCCGCTTCGGCTTCTCACCCTGATTGTTCTTGTGGGCCTTCAGCTTCGCCTTCATCGCGACGCTCAAGGCAAGCATGTTGCGCAGCTCCTTGGTCGGAAGCTCGTTGAGATCGAGAAAATGGCGCAGGGCTTGGCTCATTGCCCCGCTGCCCGCTTCAACTGACCGCCGGAAAGCTTGACGCAGGCCCGATCGAGCCGCTGCACGGAATCCTCGATCTCCGCCTCGGTCACGATCAAGGGCGGCAGGAACCGGACCACGTTTTCGCCGGCGCCGACCGTGAGCAGGTTCTGCTCGCGCAGCGCCGTCACCAGGTCGCCCGACGGCACCACCGCCCTGACGCCGATCAGGAGCCCCTCGCCGCGCACCTCGGCGAGCACGTCGGGATGACGATCGACCACCGAGGCCAGCTTCTGCTTGAGCAAGAGCGACATCTTCTGCACGTGCTCGAAGAAGCCGGGCTTCAGCATGACGTCCAGCACCGCGTTCGCTGCCGCGACCGCAAGCGGGTTGCCGCCGAAGGTCGAACCGTGCGAGCCCGGCGTCATGCCGGACGCGGCCTCGGCCGTCGCCAGGCAGGCGCCGATCGGGAAGCCGCCGCCAAGCGCCTTCGCCAGCGACATCACGTCCGGCGTCACCCCGAGGCGCTTGTGGGCGAACAGCTCGCCGGTGCGGCCCATGCCGGTCTGCACCTCATCGAACACAAGCAACAGGCCCTTGTCGTCGCAGAGCTGGCGCAACGCCTTGAAGAAGGCATGCGGCGCGGCGCGTACGCCGCCCTCGCCCTGCAACGGCTCGATCAGGATGCCGGCGGTCTGCGGCCCGATCGCCTTCTTGACGGCATCGAGGTCGCCGAGCGGCACCTGATCGAAACCGTCCACCGGCGGCCCAAAGCCTTCGAGATATTTCGGCGAGCCGGTCGCAGCCAGCGTCGCCAGCGTGCGGCCGTGAAACGCGCCGTCGAAAGTGATGATGCGATACCGCTCGGGATGACCCTTGGCGGCGTGATATTTGCGCGTGACCTTGATCGCGCATTCCATCGCTTCGGCGCCGGAATTGGCGAAGAACACGAAATCGGCAAAGCTCTGTTCGCACAGCCGCGCCGCCAGTCTTTCGCCGTCCGGACTCTTGAACAGGTTCGACATGTGCCACAGTTTGGTGGCCTGCTCCTGCAGCGCCGCCACCAGATAGGGGTGGCAATGGCCGAGCGCATTCACCGCGACGCCAGAGGTGAAATCGAGATAGCGCTCGCCGTTGGTCGCGATCAGCCAACAGCCCTCGCCGCGCTCGAAACCGAGATCGGCCCTGGCGAATACGGGAAGCAGATGCGACGTCGCGCTGTTGGTCATGGCGATCACTGTTGGGTTAGGGACCCGGCCACGATGCGCGCATTGGCGCGATCGCATCGGCAACCAGCCCCGGAAAACAAAACGTGCCGCCTTTTCGGGGCAGCACGTCGAACTATTCTATGCCCAAGTCGATAACTGTCAACCGGTCGGGGGTGGTGAAACCCGCAATTGTCCGGTGTCGCGGAAAGAGCGCATTGCAATGCTTAGGTGACGGAACATGTGGATGCACCCGCGCGGACTCTTGCGCGGGAGTCACGCCATATTGTAGCTTCTTTCCTGTCGGGTACGACATCTCGTGCGGTAGTACTGATCCTCTTAGTCGCAGTTGTTCGGCGTAAACGTTCGGGCTCACTTTTCGCGCCCGGCGAGGGCTAAGGGATTCTGCCGGCAGGGATTTTTGAGACGATTGACATCGCAGCGCTGTCCCAAAATCGGCCGGCGCGACGCGAAGGAAAGAGTGCGATGACGGTATTGACCTGGTCTGAAGATCGCGTCGAACAGCTGAAGAAGCTCTGGGAAGCCGGACTTTCGGCCAGCCAGATCGCTGCGGAACTCGGAAATGTGACGCGTAACGCCGTGATCGGCAAGGTCCACCGGCTGGGCCTTTCCGGACGCGCCAAGAGCCCTTCCTCGGCGGCACCGCGGCAGCGCAAGGCCCGCCCGGCCCAGCATATGATGCGGGTCTCCCGGCCGGTCTCGCGCGGCAACACCGCGCTGGCCCACGCCTTCGATGTCGAGCTGGAGCCGGATCCGATCTCCTTCGACAACGTGGTGCCGATGAGCCAGCGGCTTTCGCTGTTGGAGCTGAACGAGGCGACCTGCCACTGGCCAGTCGGCGATCCCTCGAGCCCGGAATTCTTCTTCTGCGGCGGCAAGGCGCTCACCAGCCTGCCCTACTGCGCCCATCACTCGCGGATCGCTTATCAACCGGCCAGCGACCGCCGCCGTCAGCCGCAGAAGCCGGCGCGCTAACGCGCAGTTCCCGGCGATGTTGTCCCCGCACACGCGGGGGCCCGTCAACCACAGGCTTGCGTGGTTGTGCTGGCTGGTCGCTCCAGCCCTTTTTCAAATTCTGACATCGGTGGTTATGGGTCCCGGCTGGCGTCGCCTGGCCGGGATGACGACGGATGGATTTCGCGGCTAACTACTCCACCTTCGCAAAGCGGTCGTCGAGCGCGTAGCCGGCGCCGCGCACGGTGCGGATCGGGTCCTGCTCGCGGCCTGGGTTGAGCAGTTTGCGCAAGCGGCCGATATGCACATCCACGGTGCGCTCGTCGATATAGATATCGCGGCCCCACACGCTGTCGAGCAGCTGCTCGCGGCTGAACACGCGGCCCGGATGCTCCAGAAAGAATTCCAGCAGCCGGTACTCGGTCGGGCCGAGGTCGATCGGGCGCCCCGAGCGGGCGACGCGGCGCTTCTCGCGGTCGAGCTCGATGTCGCCATAGGCGAGCACGGTGGCGAGCCGCTCCGGACTCGCGCGGCGCAACAGGCCCTTCACCCGCGCCAGCAGCTCCGGTACCGAGAACGGCTTGACGATGTAATCGTCGGCGCCGGTGGCAAGTCCCCTGACCCGCTCGCTTTCCTCGCCGCGCGCCGTCAGCATGATGATCGGCAACGACTTGGTCTCCGGCCGCGCCCTCAGGCGGCGGCACAGCTCGATGCCGGACAGGCCCGGCAGCATCCAGTCGAGCACGATCAGGTCGGGAACGCGCTCCTTCAGCCTCGTATCGGCGTCGTCGCCGCGGGCAACCGTTTCGACCTCGTAACCCTCGGCATCGAGGTTGTAGCGAAGCAGCGTGGTCAACGCCTCTTCGTCTTCCACCACCAGAATGCGCGCGCTCATCTGTCCAAGCCTTTTGTTGGTCTCTGTCAGTTTCCGGGTACCGTCGTGGCGAAGTTCGTCATGTCGCCCTTGGGGCGCTTGTCCATGATCTGCTGGCCTTCGATCATGTAGAAAACGGTTTCCGCGATATTGGTGGCGTGATCGCCGATCCGCTCGATGTTCTTGGCGCAGAACATCAGGTGGATGCAGAACGAGATGTTGCGCGGATCTTCCATCATATAGGTGAGGAGTTCGCGGAACAGCGAGGTGCAGATGGCGTCGACTTCCTCGTCGCCCTTCCAGACCGCCATCGCCGCCGGCAGATCGTGCGCCGCATAGGCGTCGAGCACGGACTTGACCTGCGACTGCACCAGGTCGGTCATGTGTTCGAGGCCGCGGATCAGCTTCAGCGGCTGGAATTCGCTTTCCAGCGCCGCGACCCGCTTGCCCATGTTCTTGGCGAGATCGCCGATCCGCTCGAGATCAGTGGCGACCCGCATGGCGCCGACGATTTCGCGCAGGTCCACCGCCATGGGCTGGCGCCGAGCGATGGTCAATACCGCGCGCTCTTCGATCACGCGCTGCAGATTGTCGATCTCGGCGTCGGAGGCGACGACGCGCTGGCCGAGCGCGACATCCCGGCGGATCAGCGCATCGACGGAATCCACGATCATGCGTTCGGCGAGGCCGCCCATTTCGGCGACCAGCCGGGTCAGTTCCTGCAGATCGCTGTCGAACGCCTTGGCGGTGTGTTCGGAACCCATTCTTGTATCTCCCCTTAGCCGAACCGGCCGGTAATGTAGTCTTGGGTGCGTCGATCGCTCGGTGAGGTGAATATCTTGTTGGTGTCGTCGAATTCGACCAGCTCGCCGAGATACATGAAGGCGGTCTTGTCCGAGACGCGCGCGGCCTGCTGCATGTTATGGGTGACGATGGCGATGGTGTAGTCCTCTGACAGCTCCTGGATCAACTCCTCGACCTTGGCGGTCGAAATCGGATCGAGCGCCGAGCACGGCTCGTCGAACAGGATCACCTCGGGCCGCACCGCGACGGTACGGGCGATGCAAAGCCGCTGCTGCTGGCCGCCGGACAGGCTCAGGCCCGAAGCGTTCAGCTTGTCCTTGACCTCGTTCCACAGCGCGCCGCCGCGCAGCGCCTTTTCGACCCGGCCGTCCATTTCCGACTTGGAAATCTTCTCATAGAGCCGGATGCCGAACGCGATGTTCTCATAGATCGTCATCGGGAACGGCGTCGGCTTCTGGAACACCATGCCGACGCGGGCGCGCAGCAGATTGAGATCGAGCTTGGGGTCGAGGATGTTGGTCTGGTCGAGCATCAGCTGGCCGGTGGCGCGTTGCCCGGGATATAGATCGTACATCCGGTTGAAAATCCGCAGCAGTGTAGACTTTCCGCAGCCGGACGGCCCGATGAAGGCGGTGACGCGATTGGTGCCGAGCGTGAGGTTGATGTTCTTCAGCGCATGGTTTTCGCCATAGTAGAAGTTCAAGCCACGCGCGGTGACCTTCGCCGGCGCCTCGGGCAGGGTCACCGGGGGAACGGATCCGCCGGCATGACTCATCGATACAGAAACGTCACTCATTTTGCGGTCCTCTCGGCGCCAAGAATGCGCGCGCCAATGTTCAGGGCAAGCACAGTCAGGGTGATGAGCAAGGCCCCGCTCCAGGCGAGCTGTTTCCAATAGGCGTAGGGGCTTTGCACGAAGTTGTTGATGGTCACCGGCAGGTTGGCCATGGTCTTGGTCAGATTGAGACTGAAGAACTGGTTGGAGAGCGCGGTGAACAGCAAGGGCGCGGTTTCGCCGGCGACACGCGCGGTCGCCAGCAGCACGCCGGTAATCAGGCCGGAGCGCGCCGCGCGGTAGGCGATGCGCTTGATGACCAGCGAGCGCGGCAGGCCGAGCGCGGACGCTGCCTCGCGCAGCGGGTTGGGCACCAGCAGCAGCATGTCCTCGGTGGTGCGTACCACCACCGGAATCACGATCACGGCAAGCGCCAGCGAACCTGCCAAAGCCGAGAACCCGCCCATCGGCACCACGATGGCACCATAGATGAACAGACCAATGATGATCGAGGGCGCGCTCAAGAGAATGTCGTTGATGAAGCGGATCACCGAGGTGAGGCGATCGTTCCTGCCGTATTCGGCCAGATAGGTGCCCGCGAACAGCCCGAGCGGCGCGCCGATGCCGACGCCGATGACGGTCATGATGATCGAACCGACGATCGCGTTCTTCAGGCCGCCGTCGGTCGATCCCGGCGGCGGGGTGTTCTCGGTGAAGATCGACAGGTTCAGACCCGCAAGACCGTTGTACAGCAGCGTGAACAGGATCAGTGCGAGCCAGGTCACGCCGAACAATGCGGCGGCGAAACAAAGCCCGCGGATCAGGATATCGGTGCGGCGGCGGCGCGAGTAGATCGGATTCATGATGCTAGTTCCCCGCCTGCTTTTCCAGCCGCATCAACATCAGCCGCGCCGCGGCCAGCACGAAGAACGTCAGCACGAACAGCAGCAGGCCGAGCAGGATCAGCCCCGATTGGTGCAGGCCGTCGCTTTCGGCGAATTCGGATGCGATCGCGGCCGAGATCGTGGTGCCCGGCGCGAAGATCGAAGACGAGATGTGGAAGGAATTGCCGATGATGAAGGTGACCGCCATGGTCTCGCCGAGCGCACGGCCGAGCGCCAGCATGATGCCGCCGATGACCCCGACCCGGGTGTAGGGGATCACCACGTTGCGAACCACTTCCCAGGTGGTGCAGCCGACGCCGTAGGCGGCCTCCTTCAGCACTGGCGGCACCGTCTTGAACACGTCGACCGAGATCGCGGTGATGAAGGGCAGCACCATGATGGCCAGGATCAGCGCGGCGTTGAACAGGCTGAGGTAGGAAGGGGGACCCGCGAAAATCGATCCGAGCACCGGGACGCCGTCGAACACTTTGATCATGAAGGGCTGGAACGTGTAGGCCAGGAACGGGCCGAGCACGAAGAACCCCCACATGCCGTAGATGATCGACGGGATGCCGGCGAGCAATTCGATGGCTATTCCGATCGGACGGCGCAGCCATTGCGGACAAAGTTCGGTGAGGAAGATGGCAATCCCCAGTCCCACCGGTATAGCGATCAGCATCGCGATGAACGAAGTCACCAGCGTGCCATACATCGGACCGAGCGCACCGAGCACCGGCGGATCGGCCGACGGAGCCCAGCGCGCCGTCCACAGGAACGGAAGGCCGTATTGCTGGATCGCCGGCCAGGCGCCGATGAACAGGGAAAGGATAATGCCGCCGAGGATCAAGAGCACCGAGATCGCGCAGGCGCGCGTGATCCAGTAGAACGTGACATCGCCGAGTTTGAACGCGTTCAGCGCGCGGGCGCGATCGTAAGGTCCAGCGGCTTCCATCACATCGCTCTGAACGGCCATGTCTGCCACGCCAATCCCCTATACTGTTTTACTGGGCCTGTCTCGCGCCCTGCGGCCGCAGCGCGCCAGCGACGCGCTGCCGGTTTCGGGGGTGGATTCTTCTTTCAGCAACTAGGCGCGGATCCCGGCCGTGCGGGGCGGCGCGAACCGCGCCGCCCCGCGTGCCGGACTTTTCCGCTCAGCTCTTGATGTCGGCCGACCAGGTCTTCTCGATCAGCTTGACCACCGGGTCCGGCATCGGGATGTAGTCGAGTTCCTCGGCCATCTTGTCGCCCTTGGCAAAAGCCCATTTGAAGAACTTGATGGCCTCGGCGGACGCAGCCTTGTCGACCGGTTCCTTGTGCATCAGGATGAAGGTCGATGCCGTGACCGGCCACGACTTTTCGCCCGGCTGGTCGGTGAGGATCACGTAATAGCCGGGAGCGTGGGCCCAGTCGGCGTTCGAAGCGGCCGCCTGGAACGCTTCCACGGTCGGCTGCACGGTCTTGCCGGCCTTGTTGACCATCGCGGTGTAGGTCAGCTTGTTCTGCTTGGCATAGGCGTATTCGACGTAACCGATCGAGTTCTTGGTCTGGCCGATGTTGCCGGAGACGCCTTCGTTGCCCTTGGCGCCGACGCCGACCGGCCACTCAACCGCGGTGCCCTCGCCGACCTTGGACTTCCAGTCCGCGCTGACCTTGGAAAGGTAGTTGGTGAAGTTGAACGTCGTGCCCGAACCATCGGAACGGCGCACCACGGTGATGGCGTCGGTCGGCAGGTTCACCTTCGGATTGAGCTTCTTGATCGCCGGATCGTCCCACTTGGTGATCTTGCCGAGATAGATGTTGGCCAGCGTTTCGCCGTCGAACACCATTTCACCGGGCTTTACGCCCTCGAGATTCACCACGGGAACGATCGCGCCCATGACCATCGGCCACTGGACCAGGCCGCCCTTCTCGAGCTGGTCGACCTTGAGCGGCATGTCGGTAGCGCCGAACGTCACGGTCTTGGCTTCAATCTGCTTGATGCCACCGCCCGAGCCGATCGACTGATAGTTCAGACCGTTGCCCGTCTCCTTCTTGTAGGCATCGGCCCATTTCGAGTAGATCGGGAACGGGAACGTCGCACCCGCCCCGGTGATGTCGGCGGCGAACGCCGACGTCGATGCGGCGACCAGGCCGGCAGCGACGATAGCTTTCATGAAATTCATTTGCGGGTCTCCCTGGTGAGCGAAGCGCCAAATGCGCCCGACTGCGCTCACGCCCGCTCGTTTAGAAGCGGTCGGTGCTTGTTTTACGAAGGTTTGGTGACAGTTGGATGACGATGGCAAGCAATTGAAATTGCTATGTTTTATGCCGCTACCGCGGTTTTTACCTGGGGAAAACAGGCGGTAAAAGTTGCACCCTGTTTGGGCACGCTTTCGATCAAAAGCCGGCCGCGATGGCGGTTAACAATGTGTTTAACCAGCGATAAACCGAGGCCGGTACCGCCCTGCGCGCGGCTGTCGCCGACGTCCACCCGATAGAACCGCTCGGTGAGCCGTGGCAGGTGCTCGGGCGCGATGCCGGGGCCGAAATCACGCACCATGACCCGCACTTCCGGCATGCCCTCATTCGACATCGCCTGACCGAGCGAGACGATGACCCGGCCGCCCGAGGCGCCGTATTTCAGCGCGTTCTCGATCAGGTTCTCGAACAGCCGCAACAGTTCCTCGCGGTCGCCGGCGATCGCGACCGGCGTCTCCGGCAGCTGGATATCGATCGTGACCTGACGCTCGCGCGCCAGCGGCTCCAGCCCGTCGCCGACCTGCCGGATGATCGGGACGATATCCACCAGCGTATCGGGGCGGACATGGGCGGACAGTTCGACCCGCGACAGCGACAAGAGATCGTCGATCAGCCGCGCCATTCGGGTCGCCTGGGTATGCATGATGCCGAGGAAGCGCTCGCGCGCCTTGGCATCGTCCTTGGCCGGCCCCTGCAGCGTATCGATGAAGCCCGACAGCGCCGCGAGTGGCGTGCGCAATTCGTGGCTGGCATTGGCGACGAAGTCGGCGCGCATTTCCTCGACCCGGCGTAGCGGCGTCTGATCGTGGAACGTCATCAGCATGCACTTTTCCGTGCCGCCGAACAGAGTCGGCACTGGCACCGGGGTGATGATCAGTTCCATCCAGCGGTCTACCGGCACGTGATCGAGATAGGTGGCGCGCCGGGGTTCGGTGGTCGCGATGGCTTCGCGCAGCGCGGCAATGATCTCCGGCGAGCGCAACGCGAATTGGGCAAGTTCGTTCTTGCGCAGCGCCGGCGCGAGCTGCGCCGCCGCGGCGTTGAGGTGGATGACGCGGCCGGCGCGATCGAGCAGCACCGCAGGGTCCGGCATGCCGGCAACGATGGCGCTGACGGCGGCGGTTTCGACCGGGCTGGTGATGCCGCGGACTTCTTCGCGGGACGTGGCGACATTGTGCAAGCGCCACGGCACCAGCGCGGCGGCGGCGATGCAGGCGAAGACCGTGGCGGCGCGGACCAGGGGCAATTCGCCGAACGCGACCAGCACAGCGAGGGCAAGGCCGGCGGCAAGCAGGATGATAGCCGAATGCCGCAGCCGGTCCGGCCACGGCGAAAAGAAGGAAGAAGAAGGGGCGTCTAATGCCATCGGGCCGGCTGTCTCCCCGTTCGGGCTCAATCGTCAGGCGCCTTTGTCGCTGCGCTCCCTGACATAGGCGGCTTTGCGGGCCGGCCCGGCATCGAGCCCCGGCGGCGCGCCGGCCTGACGCAGGCGCTTCATCCGGGTCCCCATTATAACCTCGCGAAACGTCAGCAAGATTACAGATATGACGAACGGGGCAAGATAATAAAGGACCCGAAACAGCAGCATGCCCGCCAACAGGTCTTCCCGGTCCATTTGCCACAGCCCGACCAGCATCGCGGCGTCGAAGACCCCCAGACCGCCGGGGGAGTGGCTGGCGAAGCCCAACAGCGTCGCCGAAACGAAGATTACCGCGACCACGACGAAGCCGAGGTTGGGCTCGTCCGGCACCAGCACGTACATCGCCAGCGCGCAAAAGCCGAGATCGACGATCCCGATTGCGATCTGCAGCAGCGTCAGCGGGCCGTCCGGCAGCACCACCGTCCAGGGACCGCGGCCGACCCCTCGCGGCTGGGTCCAGACCCAGACCACGTAGCCCACCAGCGCCAGAATGATCATGATCGCGGCGATGCGGTTCAACCAGGGCGGCAGCTGATCGATCGATGTGGCGGCTTCCGGATGATAGGCGATCCCCAGCCCGAGCACCGCGGCATTGCCGAGCCAGAACGTCAGGCCCGCCAGGAAGCAGATCTTGGCGACGTCGATCGCGTTCAGCCCCCACGCGGAATAGATGCGATAGCGCACCGCGCCGCCGGTGAAGACGCTGGCCCCGACGTTGTGCCCGATCGAATAGCTGGCGAAGGCGGCGAGTGCGTTGACGCGATAGGGAATGTCGCCGCGGCCGATCGCGCGAACCGCGAACCAGTCATAGAAGGTCAGCGTGAAATAGCCCGCGGCCACGAACAACGCCGCCAGCGCGATCTGGCGGGGCTCGGTCTGCTTGATGGCCTCGACGACCTCTTCGACGTCGATGCCCCGCAGCATGTGGTAGAGGACGTAGCACGCGATCCCGATGACCGTGACGCTGACGACAACACCCAACTTATGCAGGATTTGCTTCTGGCGCAGAAACGAGACCGCCCTGCGTATTGCTTCCAGCATCTAGACCTCGAACTGCGATCCCGCGACGACGGCACCAAAGCGAGCTTCGCCACCGGCAGCGCCGCGCTTGCTTCCTGGCACGACGTGGTAGCGTGTTTTGGGTCGGAGTGGAATTCGCTTGATGGGAATAATACGCGCTCCTTCAATATATTACGGGGTTTTACGGGCAGTTCCTGGCCTCTGGCTGCACAGTTTTGCTGCATTCGACCCGCCGCCCAAAGCCCAAGGCGCCAAACTTGCGCTGCCGGCGGTGAAGTTTTCGTGAAATCAGCCAGCCGGTTTTGCCGCCAGCCGCTGGAAATACAACAGATCGAGTTCCGGCGCCTGACCGACGAGGCTGGTCAGCAAGGCGTGGACCTGCCCGCGGTGGTGGGTCTGGTGATTGAACCAGTGCGCCAGCGCCGGCGCCAGTTGCTGCTCGAATTCGTCAGGGGAGGAGACGCGGCGGTATTTGATGGTGCCTTCGATGCGCCGGTCGTCCAGCCCCTGCACGAAACACAGGATCCGCCGGTCCTCGGCCTCGCGCGCGGCGCGCAGCTCGTCGAACATCTCGAACAGGATCGCGTCCAGGCGGTTCGGCGCATCGCCCTCGCCGGTAAAGCGCTGCATCCAGATCCGGTCGGTCACCAGCAGATGATTCAGCGTGCCGTGGACCGATTTGAAGAAGGCGCCGCGATCGGCACGATATTGTTCGCCCGAGAGCCGCGCTGCCGCATCGTAAACGCGGCCGTTGGCCCAGGCATTGTAATGCGCGAACATTCGATAATGGTCTGCAGGGGTCATCGATACCCGCCTCTCGTGCCCAGCGAGAATCTCAGGCTGACGGCGCATTGCGCGTGAGCACCCAATCGCGCAGCCACGATCCCACCGCGCAGCCGACCAGATACACCGCAAGCATGACCAGACCGAGATCGAGCCAGTAGCCCGGACGGCCGGGGATCACGTGTGTCAGCGCGGCTGCGACCAGCGCCGCTGCCAATGCCGCGAGCCACCGCATCGTCTGCTTCGATACGCCCTGACCGCGATGAACCACCGCAATCCAGCCCATCGCCATACCGAGCAGGACCGATGCCAGCAGCCATCCCCAATGAAATGTCGCAAGATATGCCATTCGCCTACTTCACCAGGAAATCGATGCGGCGGTTCTGCGCCTTGCCTTCGTCGGTATCATTTGACGCGACCGGTTGCGAGCTACCATATCCTGTCGCCGTGAACCGGTTCGCGGGCAGGCCCGCTTTGACAAGATAATCCGTCACCGACTGAGCACGCTTTTCGGACAGCGCCTGGTTGAAGGCTTCCTCGCCGTCGGCGTCGGTGTGTCCTGCAATCTCGATATCGGCCGTCGGACAGCGCATCGCGGTTTCGATCAGCCGGTCAAGCAGGCCTGCTGAATCCTGATCGATGCCGGCGCGCCCGGATTCGAAGCGGATTTTTCCCCTGGCGAGCAGTTCCGAAAGCAGCTGCTGACACACGGTGGGGTCGACGGGCGCTGCGGCGGGCTTGACCGAAAGGTCGGCCTTGACCTGCCAGCCTTCCGGAAAATCCTTGGCGAGGCTGGCGCGGATCTGCGTCAACGCCGCGTCATAGAGTGCGTCGCCCGAGAGCTTTATCTCCCGATCGTTCACCACCAGCGTGCCGGTCGAGAGCCGCGACAACACGCCCAGCGCCGGCACGACGGCGCTGACGAAACCGGAGGGCGCGCCGATAGAGGCCTTGAGATTATCGACCACCTTCTCGCTGAAGAACTTGCGCCCCGCGGCAGCTGCGATCGCGGCGTGGACGTTGTTGTCCGGTACGTAGCCGGTCAGCGTCAGCGTCACCGCCACCGGATCCTTATAGGCCTGGAAGACATAGGGCGGCGCCTTGAGGTCGTTGGCGGCGACCGAAAAGCCCTCGGGGAGATTCTTCAGCGCGGCCGCGATCGCTTCGCGGCCGCCGAGGTCGCGCGCCATGCCGGAAAGGCTGACCTCGGTATCCGAAATCGTGATCTTGCCTTCCTTCAACTTTGCGATCTGATCGACCAGCAGCAAGGCGGCATTGTCGAAGCGCGGCGGCGCGCCCCGCGACATCTGCATCCGATCGGCGACCTCCACGCCCCCAAGCGCTGCGCGGGCCGCCTCGAGCAATTTGCCCTTGCTGGCCGGCAGCGGCGCACTGCCGCCCAGCGTGACCCTGGCGACGTCGCGCTCAGCCGACCACACGAACGGCTTGGCCTCGGGAATCAGGCGGGTTTCATCATTGACCAGCCGCACACCCGGCACGGCCTGGACCGCTGCGACGGCGCTGCGGCGGCCATCTTCCGAGAACGCGTCGGCGGCGAAGCTGACATCGCGGCCGGAGACCTCGATCCGGGTCTTGTCGAGGACGGTATCCTTGAGGGCCGATGTGGAACGCGCGGCCAGGTCGGCTTCCAGGGGAGCGGTGCTGTTCCAGGCCGCGATACCCCAAAAGACGACCAGTGGAATGATGCCCGGCCACCATTTGCTGCTCCACCTGAAAAGTCCGTGCATTCGATATCCCGCGGGTCTGGAACAGAGAGAAAACAAACCCTTGCGGAGCTGTCAAACCCGAAATAACGCAGACAATGTCCGGTTAATGGACCTCGGCCCGAATAACTGTTTCTTCAGCGGTTTCCCGCTAGTTTTGCAGGCGCACCCGAACCGGCCAGCCACTTCCGAATGAAGCAGTTTCGCAGCAACGTCATCCGCGCCGGACTGGAAGCGCTGTACTTCACCGGGGCGCATCATCTGCTGCGGCCTATCTTCTCGGGCGTCGGCGCCATTTTCATGCTGCATCATGTCCGCCAGCGCCGCGCCGCCGATTTCCAGCCCAATCGTCATCTCGAGGTCGAGCCGGAGTTCCTGCGCGCGATGTTGTCGCACCTTCGCTCGCAGGACATCGACATCGTCACCATGGACGAGTTGCATCGGCGATTGGTCGAACGCAGGTTCTCGCGGCGTTTTGCCTGCTTCACCCTCGACGATGGCTATCGCGACAACCGGGATTTCGCGCTGCCGGTGATGCGAGAATTTGACGCACCCTTGACCGTCTATGTCGCCAGCGATTTCGCCGAAGGCACCGGCCGGCTGTGGTGGATCGCGCTGGAGATGGTGATCGCCAAGGCTGAAACGATCGAAACCAGGATCGGCGACGTCGCGACGCGTCTCGATGCCTCCACGCCGGCCGCCAAGCAGGTCGCGTTCGACCGACTGCACGATTGGCTGCGCAAACTGCCGGATGAACACGATGTCCGGCGCGAAATCGCCGCGCTGTGCGCGCGTCACGGCGTCGACGAAACCGCGATCAGCAGTGATCTCTGCATGTCCTGGGAAGAGTTGAAGGCGTTCGCCTGCGATCCGCTGGTCACCATCGGATCGCATTCGATCACCCATTGCAACCTCGCCAAGCAGAGCGAGGAGATCACCCATCAGGAGATGGCGATCAGCCGCGCGCGGATCGAAGAGGCGCTGCAGCGCCCGGTTCTTCATCTTGCCTATCCCTATGGCGACAGGCACGCGGCCGGCCCCCGCGAATTCGCGCTGGCGCGTGCCGTCGGATTCGAGACCGCGGTGACGACCCGGCCGGGCATGATCTTCCCGGAAAGCGCCGATCATTTGACCGCGCTGCCGCGGGTGTCGCTCAACGGCAACTACCAGGATACGCGCATCCTGCCGGTGCTGACCTCTGGTGCGGCCACCGCGATGTGGAACGGTTTCCGGCGCGTCGACGCGGCGTAGTCGCCGTCCCTGCGAAGTTGCGTTCCTTGACTCATCCCACTCCCGCGCTCAAAACCATCTGCAAACCTAACGGAGGCGACATGTTCAAGGATCTATTCTCGCTTCATGGCCGCATCGCACTGGTGACGGGGGGATCGCGCGGCATCGGCAAGATGATCGCGGCCGGGTTTCTCGCCCAGGGCGCAGCCAGGGTCTACATCACCGCGCGCAAGGCTGGTCCTTGCGAGGCCACCGCGAAGGAGCTGGCGGCCGAATATGGCGGCGAATGCATCGCGCTGCCGATCGATATTTCCACGATGGCCGGCATCGAACTGCTGGCGGCTGAAATCAGGAAGCGCGAACCGAAGCTCGATATCCTGGTCAACAACGCCGGCGCGGCATGGGGCGCGGATTTCGACGAGTTTCCGGAGAACGGCTGGGACAAGGTGATCAACCTCAACCTCAAGACGCCGTTCTTCCTGACCAAGGCGCTGGCCGCACCGCTGCGCGCCGCCGCGAGTGCCGACAAGCCCGCCAAGGTCATCAATATCGCTTCCATCGACGGCATCTTCGTCAACCCGATGGAGACCTATTCCTACGCCGCCAGCAAGTCGGGCCTGATCCACCTGACCCGCCGGATGGCGGTGAAGCTGATCAAGGATCATGTCGTGGTGACGGCAATCGCGCCGGGGCCGTTCAAGTCCGACATGAACAAGGCGGCGCGCGACAATGCCGACGAGGTAGCGACGCGCGTGCCGTCGGGGCGCATCGGCACCGATGAGGACATGGCGGGGGCCGCGATCTATCTCGCCTCGCGCGCGGGCGATTACGTGGTCGGCGCCACCCTCGCGGTCGACGGCGGCATCGTTTATGCGAATCCGGGGATCAAGGGAGACGGGTGGGACTAGCGATAGCCCCCATCGCCGCACAAGATTGACGTCGTCCCGGCGTTCGCCGGGAGGACGTAAAATCACGTCTCGATCTTCACGTACTCGAAATCGCCGGGCTTGTTGTCGATGCCGACCTTGGGCGGCGAGATCCAGGGGGCGTAGCCGCCGATCTCGGTCACCGGCGTCATCAGCGAACTGATGAAATCGCCGTCCTCGGTGGAAGGCAGCCAGTCGCTCTTGCGCTTGTTCCAGGTGGCGTCGTCGATCAGCACGCCGTCCGGCGTGGCGTGGATATCCTTGAATTCGCCGATCGCACGGTGGAACGCGACGTTCGGCAATGTCAGCTTGAAGTCGTAGCCTGCTGTCGAGATGATCTTGTTCCAGCGCAGCATGCCCTTGACGCAGTCCTGGCTGTAATCGTCGCGCAGCCGCATGTTGAGCGCGGTCAGCGCCGGCTCGTCGACGCGCTTGATCTCGCCGTTCACCAGCTTGAGCACCGGATAGGTATCGT
>NZ_JADGRI010000075.1 GCF_017881085.1 Bradyrhizobium sp. | reverse complement strand
CTCTTCCTTCGGGTAGATGTAATTCGACCCGATCATCGAGAACTTCTTGCCGAAGTTCTTGATCAGCCACGGAATGAATTCATCCTGCTGCTGGTTCGGCACGGCTCCGGTATAGATGACGTTCTTCGAGCACTCGCGGCCTTCATACAAGGTCGGGTACCAGTAAAGATTATTCTGCTTCTCCACGACGGGCAGCACGGCCTTGCGGCTGGCTGAGGTGTAGGAGCCGAACACGCTGACGCATTTGTCGCCGGCGACGAGCTTGCGCGCCTTTTCGGCGAAGGTCGCGGGATCGGAAGCCGGGTCTTCGATCACCGGCACAATCTTCATGCCGTTGATGCCGCCCGCTGCATTGATTTCCTCAATCGCCAGGATTGTCGCCTTGTTCAGCGATTCCTCAATGATCGCGGTAGTACCCGTCAGCGAAAACAGCACGCCGACCTTGATCTCTCCGCTCGCTGCGGCGGCAAGATCGGCGTTCTTGATCCAGATATGCGGGAAGCCCGCGCCAGCAAATGCACCAAGTGCCGCGGCATTCTTCAACAACGTCCGTCGCGTAGTTTTCATAACACTCCCCCTGTTGGCTGCCCGCAACTCGAGGCAAGCCTGTTTATCTCGCACTGAGGTGCGTTGGTTCGAACCGAAAAAAAATCCAGATTCCCCCGAGGCCGGCGGGAGCAGACCCGATCCGCGCCGATTCCCGGTCGCCAAAACAAAAAAGCCCGACAGATCCTCGCGGACCTCTCGGGCTTACCTAGCCATGCCGGATCAACATCCTCGGTGATCCGGCGAAAACTGCGATCAGAACTTCCTCGTTCCACCGCAGCTGTAAAAATTAAACATCTTTTGCGCGGTACTGCAAGACCTCATTTGCATGAATGATCGCGGCCGCCATGTCGTCCATCGACAGACGCTTTGCCATCGCCTGGCGGCGGATGCTTTCGTAAGCGTCGGCTTCGCTCAATCCCTGGCCGTCCATCAGGATCGCCTTCGCCTTCTGGATGCGCTGGATGCCCGACAGTTTGCGCTCCAGTTTCCGGATCCGCTTTTCGGTCTCGCGCTTCTCGAGCCAGATGCTGCGCGCGATCGTCAGGTTGGTCAGCAAACCGAAGGGGCGGATCGGGCGCTCGATGACGGCGACCGCGCCTGCTTCCAGCACCAACTGCAGGGTGGTCGGGTCTTCGTAGCCCACGACGGCGATCAGTGTCGGCCGGGTTCCGTCGTTGGACTTCAGAAGCCGCTGAATATCGCTACGGACGTCATGTTCGACGGCCAGCAGCATCACGTCGCAACCATCGGACCAGCATTCGGGGACGGGCCATTGCATTTCCACCATGCAGCCGATGCGGCGAAGATGCTCGACCAGCCTGACGCGTTCGTTGTCCGGGGGGTGAACGACCAGGACGCGAAGACCGCGAAGATCGCGAAGGATTTGGATCGCCACCGCCTGCTCCCCCGCTCAGAACCTCAGTGGCTGACCGTCTGAAGGTCATCGACCGACCAGTCGTCAAGGCTCTGTACGACACAGTAAGGGTCGGGCTTGATCCGAACGCCGGGATTCCAGACTGTCTGGAACCGGCCGAACTTGTCCAGCCGCGCGATCCGCGGCCACAAATAGGTGTGGTTGTTTTCCGGATCGATCCTGACCCTGCCCTGCGGTGCATCGAATTCGGAGTCGCGCAGCTCCTTCAGCACCCGCTCCGGATCGTCGGATCCGCAGCGCGCCAGCGCGCGCATCGCCAGATGAACCTGAAAATAAGCGGCTTCCGCGGCCGCCGGCACCGGCGCATCAGGACCGTATTTGCGCTTGAAGCTTTCCACGAAGCGGCGCGCGGAGGCCGATGACGAGGTCTCGAAGAAGGGCGCGGCCGTGATATGGCCTTCAGCGGCCTCGCGATGCATCTCCGCGACTTCCGCTTCGCTTGTGGTGAGGCTCGCGATCGGCATCTTCGTCGGATCGAAACCGGCCTTCCGATAGGCCTCGTAAAATATCGAGGTGCTGCGCCCGACCACGGTCGAAAAGATGACGTCGGGAGACGTCTTCTTGATCCGGGTGATGACCTCGTCGAAATCCCGCGAATCCGCCTCGAGCGGAACATAGATCTCGTCCAGGATCTCGCCGCGGCCCTGCGCCACGAAATCGGCCATCAGGCGGTTGGATTCGTAAGGATAGATGTAATTCGATCCCACCAGCAGAAAGCGATTGCCGTAGGTGGAAAGCAGGAACCTTGCAAGCTGCAACGAATTCTGGTTCGGCGCAGCCCCCGTGTAGATGCAATGCCGCGAATATTCGAAACCCTCATAGAGCGTCGGATAGAACAGCAAGCCGCGGTGGCTTTCGACAACCGGCAATACTGCCTTGCGGGTGCTCGACATATAGCACCCGAACAACAGCCGTATGCGATCCACCTCGAGCAGACGTTCGGCGAGGCTGCGAAACTGTTTCGGATCGGACGCGGGATCGTAAATGACGGGCTCGATCATGCGATCGAGTACTCCTCCGCTGGAATTGATCTCGTCGATCGCAAGCAGTGTCGCATTGAGCTGTGATTGTTCGACGGCGGAGGTAACTCCGGTCTGGGAGAAAAGCACCCCCACGCGCCATGGGGCGCCGGTATTTTCGCTGAAATTCATGAGCCTGACGTACACCAATTCGTAGTGAGATTTGAGCGACCATACGGCAGATTGCAGGAAACTCAAATCGGCTTGACCGAAACAATCGGTCTCGCCTCGCCGGGTCAGGTATCCGGCGAGGCTTCTGCCTGTATCCGCCAGGCCCGCGGCGGATGTGCTAGACGGCCTTGGTGAGAGCACCGTCGATAATGAGGTTGGTACCGGAAATGCGGCTCGCGACCGGGCTCGCAAGGAAGACCACGCCCGCGGCGACTTCCTGCGGCGTGCCCATGCGCCCGGTCGGATTCAACGACATCGCCGTCTTGTAGAGATCGGGCATGCCCTGCTCGATGTTCTGCCAGATACCTCCCTCGAAATAGGTATTGCCGGGGGACACCACGTTGGCGCGGATGCCCTTGGAGATCAGCTGGTTGCTCAATCCCTTCGAGTAGTGGATCAGCGCCGCCTTGAACGCGCCGTAGGAGCCGGCGGCGAAATCCACCTCGAACCCGGACACGCTGGAGACGATCACGATGGAAGCGGATTTGGATTTTTCCAGATAAGGAAGTGCTGCCGCCACCGAATTGACGGTGTGCATCATGTCGGTTCGAAACGACTTCTCCCAGGTCTCGGGCGTATCGCCGACAGCCAAGGCGCTGACGTTGCAGACGATCGTGTCGATGCCGCCGAGTTCTGCGGCGGCACCTTCGACCCATTGCTTCAACGCCGCGGGGTCGGCGACATCGATCGCCTTGCCCCACGACTTGACGCCCTTCGCAGCGAGCGCCTTCACGACCTTGCCGACCTCGTCGGCGTTGCGCGCGCAGATCGCGACATTGGCGCCTTCCGCCGCGAACAGTTCGGCGATCGCCAGTCCAATGCCCTTGCTCCCGCCGGTCACCAGGACGCTCTTGCCCTTCAATCCGAGATCCATCGTCGCCTCCGTTGCTGATACCGCCTGATGAAGCGGCCTGCCGGCGTTAACGGCGGGCCGTAGCGTCGGTCACATCTTGGTCCAGTCGCCGGCGCCTTCGAACGCCGCGGCGGCGCGGTAGATCACGGGCTCGTCGTAATACTTGCCGATCAACATCAGGCCGACCGGCAGGCCGTTGCTCATTCCGCAGGGAATGGTCATCGCCGGATGACCGCTGGCGTTGAACGGTGCGGTGTTGGGAACCATCTCGAATGCGCGCTGGATATAGAGTTCGCGCGGCGCGTCCGGCGGCGGGATCGGCGTCGCCTTCATCGGCAAGGTCGGCATCAGCAGCAAATCGTAACTGTTCAGCGCCGCGTCATAGGCGGCGCGCAGCTTGCGATTGAGGTTCTGCGCCTTGGAATAAAAATGACCGCGATAGTGCTTGGTGAAATAGTGGCCGACCAGCATCGTTATCTTCAGGCTGTCGGACAATTCGTCGGCACGATGGTGCCAGGCGGAATGCGCGTCCAGCAGCGTCGTGTTGTAGAGGCCACGCCAGTTGGTCCCCATGCCGTTGCCCTTCATCATGAACTCGGTGCCGCCTTCCGCGGCGATCGGCAGCCAGATCGCGGGACCCAGCAGATGCATCGGCACCGATATCTCGTCGACGGTGGCGCCGAGTTTCCTGAACAGCTCGGCACCCGCCATGACCTTGGCATCGACGTCGGGCTCGGAAACCGCAAGTCCGAAACCTTCCTTGACGATGCCGATGCGCATTCCCTTGACGCCGCCGCCGAGCGCTTCGGTGTAATTTGAGACCTTGGGCGCGATCTGCCTGGGATCGAGGCCGTCGGCGCCTGCCAGCACCTCGAGCAGAAGCGCATTGTCTCGGACATTGCGGGTCATCGGCCCGGTGTGGTCGAGCGTGATTTCGATTGGCATGACGCCGGTATAGGGAACGAGGCCGTGAGTTCCCTTCATTCCGTAGATGCCGCAGAACGACGAGGGGATGCGGATCGATCCGCCCTGGTCGCCGCCGATCGCCATATCGGCCTCGCCGAGCGCGACCACGACACCGCTGCCCGAAGACGAGCCGCCGGCCGAATACCCCATCTTGTGGGGATTATGGACCGGACCGGTCGCATTGGTGTGGCTGCCGCCGGAGAAGCAGAAATACTCGCAATGCGTCTTGCCGAGGATGGTGCCGCCGGCGTCAAGGATGCGCGTGACGATGGTGGCGTCCACATCGGGCACGTAGCCTTCGAGCGTCGAGGCGCCATTCATCATGGGCACGCCGGCGAGGCTGACATTGTCCTTCAGCGCGATGGTCTTGCCGGCGAGCTTGCCGCTTGCCGCGCCCTTGACCGTGCTTTTGAAGTACCAGGCGTTGTACTTGTTCTCCTCGCCTTCCGGACGATAGCCGGACGTTCGCGGATAGGTCACGGCCGGGACGTAATCCGGCATGGCATCGATAATGTCATAGGCGGCGTAATTTCCCTGCATCAGGGCGTCGTAGGATTTGAGCTCCTCCTCACCCATATGCATGCCGAGGTCCTCGGCGACGCTGCGCAATTGATCGAGAGTGGGTCGTCTGACTGCCATGGTCTGTCTCCCTGTTATTCGTGCCCGCTGAATCGGGCCTTACGTTGTGATTCCGATAAATTCGCCGACCAGACTTGCATCGGCGAGATCGCCTGGCTGCAACTCCCGGGTGATGGCGCCTTTTTGAATGATGAGAATTCGCCTCGACAGCGCGGCGATGAACTCGAGGTTCTGCTCGACCAGAATCATGGTGAGCCCGCTCTTGTCGCGCAGGCGCTGCAGGACCTCGACGATTTCGTCGATGATCGAGGGCTGGATACCCTCGGTCGGCTCGTCGAGCAAAATGAGCCGCGGTTTGCCGCAAAGGCAGCGTGCGAGCGCGAGGAGCTGTTGCTCGCCGCCCGACAGCGCGCCACCGGACCGATCGAGCAGTGGTTTGAGGCGAGGAAACTCCTCGAGCACTTCCTCGATGGTATCCTGCCCGCTGCCTGTCTCCTTGGTGCAGCCCATGCGCAGATTGTCGTGCACCGAAAGCCCGGGAAAGATCTCCCGCCCCTGCGGCACGTAGCCGAGCCCCAGCCGCGCGCGCTGATAGGGCTCGGCCGCCGTCACGTCGCCACCGTCGAAACGGACGGACCCGCCCGTTGCCGGCAAAAATCCCATCAACGCCTTGAGCAGTGTCGTCTTGCCCATGCCGTTATGACCGAGGATTCCGATGAACTCCCCGATCTTGACGGCAAAACTCACCCCGTTGAGGATCGGAATGCGGCCGTAGCCCGCGCGCAGTCCCTGGACATTGAGCATCATGCGGCCGCCTGCTTGCCGAGATAGACGTCGCGCACCAGCGGGTTACGCAGGATATTCTCCACGGAATCCTCCACCAGCACGCTGCCCTGATTGAACACGGTCACCTGCTTGGCGATCATGCGGATGAACTGCATGTCATGCTCGACGACGATGAGGGCCTTGCTGCGATTGATCTCGCGCACAAGCTCGGCGGTCTTGTTCACTTCTTCATGCGTCATGCCGGCGGCGGGTTCATCGAGCAGAATGAGGTCGGGATCGGTTGACAATACGATGCCCAGTTCAACCCATTGGCGCTGGCCGTGGGCGAGCTGGCCGACCAGGCGGTTTGCCGCGCTCGTGAGCCCGATGCGCTCCAGCATCTCGTCAACCACCGCATTGACGCGATGACGGTTATGGATGCGGCTCGCCGCCAGCCAGATGTTTTCGCGCACGCTCAAGCCGTCGAACACGCTCGGCACCTGGGTCTTGATGCCGATGCCGAGACGCGCGATCTCGTGGGCGTGCGCCTTGGAGATATCGTGGCCGCGGAACAGCACCTGCCCGAGGCTCGGCTGAAGCTGTCCGGTGAGCATCTTGAAGAACGTGCTTTTCCCGGCGCCGTTCGGACCGATCAGGCAGCGCAGTTCACCCTCGGCCAGCGTGAAGTTGACGTTGCGGACCGCCTTGACGCCGCCGAAGTGCATGCTGAGATCACGGGTTTGCAGGAGCGGTTCGGCCATCAACCCTCCTCCGCCTGCTTCGGCTCGAGGCTGGCTGCCGCGACCCGCCGCGTGCGCGCCCGCAGCAGCCATTGTCCGAAGTCGCCAAACGTGGGCACCAACCCCTTCGGCACCAGCAGCACGAACGCAATCAGGATGACGCCAAAAATGAACGGCGCATTCGCCAGCAGCTTCGTCCACCAATCCGAGCCACTGGGCTGGTTCGCCCCGAGCGCCGTCGTCAGCCACTGGATGCCGATGCAACCGATGATCGGGCCGATCAGCGTGCCGCGTCCACCGACGATGACCCAGATGATGATCTGGGCGGACTGCGCCAAGCCGAAAATGGTCGGACTTACGAAATTTCCCCAATTGGCGAACAGGCATCCGGCGAAACCGGCAAGCGCGCCGCCGATGGTGAAGGTCACGAGCTTGTAGGCCCGCGGATCGTAGCCCAGGAGTTCGGCGCGCCGTTCGTTCTCCCGGATGCCGACGATGATGCGGCCGAACCGGCTGGCCAGCAGCAGCCGCAATCCGAAATAGGTCACGAGCAATGCCGCGGTGGAAAGATAGAACATGCCTTCCAGATCGACCGCCGCGGCCTTGTTGCCGGGGTAATTGAGCGCCGGGATTCCCGGAATGCCGTTGAAGCCGCCAAGCCGCGCCGCGCCGATATGGAATTCCGGACCGGCGGTGGAATTGATCGAATTGAACAGGATCAGTGTCACCGTCAGCGTGATGACGCCGAGATAGACATCGCTGATCCGGCCGTAGAACACGAAATAGCCGAGCAACGCGGCGAAGGCTGCCGGTAGCGCGATGGCCAGCAGAAACGGAACCGTGCTTTCGCCGATGTTGAACATGGCGATCGCGTAGGTATAGGCGCCCAATCCAAAGAACGCGGATTGGCCGAAGCAGAGAATGCCGCCGTAACCCCAGATCAGCGCCAGGCTGAGCGACAGCACCGCCATGATCATGTAGACCGTGAGCTCGAGCACGGTATCGAGCTCGGCGAACCGCGGAGTCAGGATCAGGAAGGCGATGCCGACAATGCCGACGAGTCCGAGGCCGAGAATATTCAGCGTACGGGCGTTCACAGGCCTCTCCGGAAAAAGCGGCCGGTGATGCCCTGCGGCAGCAGGCGGATCAGGACGATCGCGGCAGCAAGCAGCGCGACCTCGCCGAACACCGGCGTGGTCAAGAAGGTCGCGATCTGATTGATGGTGCCGAACAACACGGATGCCGAAACCGTTCCCGAGAGGATCGCAGCACCTCCCCCGATCACCGTGATGAAGGATTTCGCCACATAGGCGACGCCGATGGTTGGAAAGACTCCGGAGACCGGCGCCAGCACCGCGCCGGCAAGGCCTGACAGCGCGGCACCGATGCCGAAGGTGACTGCATAGACACGCGGCGGATTCACCCCGAGCGCCGCCGCCATATTGGCATTCTGCATGGTGCCGCGGGCGATTAGACCAAGCCGCGTAAAACGCAGCACCGCGAAGATGCCGGCCATCAAGACCACGGCCACCGCAATGACGAACAGGGTATATCCGCTGGTGCGATAAGCGCCGATCTGGAAACTGCCAAGCGGCGCCGAGATGCCCACCGTGGTGTTGCCGAAGATCGCGGTCGTGAGCCCCACCAGGAAAAGACTGAGGCCCCAGGTCGCGAGCATGGTGTCGACCATGCGGCCGTACAGGAAACGGATGATCGTCATTTCGACGACAATCCCGATGAGGCCGACGACAAGCGGCGCCACCACCAGCATCGCAATCCAGATGTTGACGCCGTTGCTGGTGGCGACGATCGCGGCATACCCGCCGAGCATCAAGAACTCGCCATGGGCGAGATTGATGACCCGCATCATGCCGAAGATGATGGCCAGCCCGACGCTGATCAGCGCCAGGCTGGCAACCGCGTAGAGGACCTGGATCGCCAGCAGAACAACGAAATCCACGTTTACCTTTCCCAACGCATGCGAGATCCAACCGGCCTTCAGATCTTGATCACGTATTGCTGGTTATCGGTCGGGTTCTTGATGAGGTCGCACACCGCGGCGGTGTCCGAAGGCTTCTGCTGCGCGAAGTCTTCCAGCACCTTGAGCTTCTTGTCGCTGACTTCGGCGATGTGAACGTCGAGCACGCAGTGATGGGTCGCCGGATCGATCGTTACCTTGCCGGATGGGGCATCGATGCTGATGCCGGTTTCCAGCGCCTCGATGACTTTCATGCGGTCGATGCTCTTCGCCTTCTTGACCCCCTCGGCCCATAGCTGGAATCCCTGGTAGGTTCCCATGGCGAGTTCGGTGACGTTCGGGTAGTCGGCCCCGAACCGCTTGTGGAAGGCGGTGACGAAGGCCTCGTTGGTCTTGTTCTTTAAATCCTGGAAGTAATTGTAGCAGACCAGCATGCCGTTGCATTCGTCGGGCGACAGCACGATGTGCTCATTGCCCACGGCGAAGGTGGTCGACGCCATCGGGATGCTCTTGCGCATGCCGGCCGCCGCCCATTGGCGATAGAACGAGATGTGAGCGCCGCCGACCAGCGCGGACCACACGAAATCCGGCTTCGCGGCCTGGATCTTGGAGATGGTCGGACCGAAATTGGTGACATCGAGCGGGAAGAAGTCGATCGATGACACCTCGCCGCCGTTTTCGGTGACGTATTTCTTCACCCATTGCGACGTGATCTGGCCGTAATTGTAATCGGCCGCGACGACATAGACCTTCTTGCCCCACTTCTTCATGGCATGGGGCACGAGCTTTTCCACGGTCTGCGCCGGCGTCACGCCGGTGTCGAACTGGTTGCGGTCGCAGACGCCGCCCTCGTATTGCGTATTGTAGAAATACAGCGTCTTGAACTTGTCGAGCACCGGCCGGATCACCTCGCGCGAGGCGGAGGTGATGCCGCCATGCACCACGGCGACCTTGTCCTTCAGCGCCGCCTGCTGCGCGAACTGCGTGTAGAGCTGCATGTTCGACTGGGTGTCGTAGTTGATCAGCTTGATCTGCCGTCCAAGCAGGCCGCCGGCGGCGTTGGCCTCTTCGACGGCGAGCGTCAGCGCATCGACCATCGGCTTGCCGTAGATGTCGAGTCCGCCCGACAGATCGTGGATGCTGGCAACGTTGATCGGTTCGTCCGCCGCCCAAGCGCTGGAACCGAACATGCCGGCGGCAACGGTAGCGGCCGTCCCCTGTACGAATTTTCTGCGATTGACCTTCATTGCAGTACTCCTCCTCGAGGTTGCCGGAAAATCATGAGACCAGATACTTTTTCAAAATCGACGCACCCATTGTGTATTTCGGATCGACCATGTTCCCGAGCCGGATGCGTCCGGCCTGGCTGAGCAGCATGTAGGCGTCGATCTCGTCGAAGCCGTAGTCGGCGGCCATCCAGCGCACCAGTTCGCGATAGGCGATCCGTGCCGCATCTTCCAGCGGCCGCGCGCTGCCGATCGTCATCAGAAACGCCTCCGTCTCGAGCCGCGGCCAGGCAAAGCTCCAGTTCTTGATGACGTCGATCTGCAGCGTGACCGTAGCGCGTTGTTCGACCGCGACCCCCGACAGCTCGCCGTCGCCCTGCGCGGCATGGCAATCACCGACGTAGAGCAGGCCGCCTTTGGTATGCACCGGAAAATACAGAATCGAGCCCGGAGCGACGTCGGGCAGATCCATGTTGCCGCCGTGATAGTCCGGCTGCAGCGAGGAGATCGCCTCGATCTCCGGCGAAACCCCGATAGTGCCGATGAACGGCTGATAGGGAAGAATGATCTTGTCGCTCCAGCGCACGCCATCCTTGTCGACATGCATTTTCCGTACCCGTTCCGGCAAGGGCGGATTGAGCATGGCGGTCGACGCCGTCCCGACCAGGCCGCCGAATTCCGGGATGATGCAGGTGGTGCCGGCGGGCTGCGCGCCCCGCGTCTCCACTGCATGAATCTGCACCACCAGACAATCGCCCTTCTCCACGCCGTTCACGGCAACAGGACCGCATTGCGGATTGAGAAAGGGAAACTGCAATTTGGCGGTCGGGCTGTCCTGCTCGCTGGTGATGACGCCGCCAAAGGCATCCTCCGTCTCCACCACGACGACGTCGCCGGGATCGACTGTGAGGACAGGCTTGGCATAGGGCCCGTAGACGTAATGGAAGTCGCCCTGCCTGGCGATGGAGAGCTCGTGGCGCTTTCCCGCCTCGCCCTTGGCAAGGCCGCGCTTCGCCATGATCGAGGATTTGAACCAGGGATCGTTGATCATCGCAGTATCCTCAAATCGTCAACGCGTGAGTTCAAAGCCGTGCAAATTCCGTACCGGCATCAGATGACAGCCTCATTGCGCTCTAGTCCAGTTTCCAGTCGCCGCTGGCTTCGACCGCCGCGGCAAGCTGTATCAAGGTCGTTTCCTCGAAATGGCGACCGACCATCATCAGACCGACCGGCAAGCCGTTGACACGTCCGCATGGCACGGTGAAGGCAGGATGTCCCGATACGTCGAACGAGCAGGTATTGGCCTGCATGTTGAGCGCCGTGTCAATCAGGGTGCCCAGCGGGGCATCGGCCGGCGGTATCGGCGTTGCCGTGAATGGAATCGTCGGCATCGCCAGCACGTCGAATCTTTCCAGCGCCGCATCGTAGGCGCGGCGCAGCAGCACCCGCAGGTTTTGCGCCTTCGAATGATAGCGGCCGTGATAGTTGCGATGCATGTATTCGCCGAGCATCAGCACCAGCTTCACGGTCGGCGAGACGTCGTTGATCCGCGTTCCCATGCCGCGGGCAAAGGCTTCCTGCATCGAAAGCGGATAGTAGCCCTGGACATTGTTGCCGACGCCGTATCCCTTCAGCATCATCTCGGCCGCGCCTTCCAGGATAATGCCACTCCAGACATGCGGCCCATCGAGATGCCACGGCACCGAAATTTCTTCGGCTTCGACGCCGGCTTTTTTCAAGGCCGCGATCGCCGCGCGCACCTTGGCATCGACAGCGGAATCGCTTTCAGGATGACCAAATCCTTCACGCAGGATACCGACGCGCAATCCCTTTGCCGGCTTGCCGATGGCAGCCATGTAGTCGCCGGTGCGCGCCGCGATCGTTCGCGTGTCCCAGCCATCATGACCCGCGATCACCGTGAGCAATCGAGCGACGTCCTCGACCGACGCCCCCATCGGACCGCAATGATCGACGGAATAGCTGATCGGCATCGACCCCGTGGTCGGCACCAGCCCCCATGTCGGCTTCAAGCCATAAATTCCGCACCAGCTTGACGGCGTGCGGATCGATCCGCCCTGGTCTCCGCCGAGCGCCATCGGCACCTCGCCGGCCGCCACCAGCGCCGCACTTCCACCCGACGAGCCGCCGGCACTGTGCGCGGGATTGTGCGGATTGCGGATGATGCCGCCTGCGCATGTATGGCTTGCGCCGGAGAAACAGAGATCCTCGCAGGCCGCCTTGCCCGCGATGGTGCCGCCGGCTTCGAGGATGCGCGTCACCACAGTCGCGTCGATCTCCGGGACATAGCCTTCGAGCAGCGCCGAGCCGTTCATCATGGGAACGCCGGCGACGCAGATGTTGTCCTTGATCGCAACTTTCTTGCCGCTCAGCAGTCCATTCGCGCCACTATGGATATCCGTCTTCCAGTACCAGGCGCCGTAAGGGTTTTCCGACGCCGCAGGCCGGTATCCCGGCGACCGCGGCGCCACCGGCGCCAATGTGGGCGGGACCAATTCGTCAAGCCGGCCATACGAAGCCAGCGATCCCTTGAAAGCCTGTTGAAAGGCTGCAATTTCGTCAGCGTTGAGAACGAGGCCGAAATCGGATCCAAGGTCTTCGATTTGCTCCAATGTCGGAAGCCGAACCGGCATGCTTCACCCTCTTGTCGCCGCCTGGAAGCCAAACGCAAAAAGCCATCCGTGACCCGAACAGGTCTCGAATGGCATCAACGCCGCTGCTATCAATGGTCGCGTAGGATTACGTTGCAGAACGAAACTTTGGAAGTCGCCACTCAGACGTCATCGGCTGCGCGAGAACTCTTTCGCAATGCACGTATTTACGTACCATTTGATTGTGTCTTAGCGTCGCCAGTCTTGTCAATGCGATGCCGGCACCTTTTTTAAGCGCCGGAAGCACAAATGACGCGCAGCACTGCTCGATGATACAACGTGACAGATCGGGTTACTTGAGATGAGATCATTGCCGCGCAACGCCTGAGTACCCGATGAAAAAGCCATCCATCCCTCTCGGCCTCGTGTTCTCCCAATCGGGACCTTACGCCATGATGGCGGGCGAGATGCGAAAGAGCGCGCTGATGGCGATCGACGAAATCAATCAGAGCGATCAATTCGATTTCGTATTCGCGCCGCGGCTGCGTGATCCCGCGGGCGTCGTCGCCGCCTATCACTCGGCATGCGACGAGCTCATTCGTGGAGAGCACGTCGACCATATCGTCGGCTGTTACACCTCGGCGTCGCGCAAGCAGGTCATTCCCATTGTCGAGCGCACCGAACGATTGCTCTGGCATCCGGCGCGATATGAGGGGTTCGAAAGCAGCGATAATGTCATTTACGTCGGAGCCGCGCCGAACCAGCACGTCGTGCCGCTGGTGCTGCACATGCTGGATCATATCTCCGGCGAAGTGTTCTGCATTGGATCCAACTATGTCTGGACCTGGGAAACCAACCGGGTCGTTCGCGAGATCGTAACCAGCGCGGGCGGCCGCGTCCTTGCCGAACGCCTGCTCGAGCTCGGCGAAACCGCCGTCGATCACATCGTCAAGGAGATCATCGAGCGAAAGCCGCCGGTGGTGTTCAACACGCTGGTCGGCGAATCCAGCTACTCATTCATGCGCGCGCTGCATCAGGCGGCCACGCGCGCCAACCTCACAATCCCGATGCTGAGCTGCAGCCTGTGCGAGCCGGAACTCAAGCTGATCGGCTCGTCCGCCTCCGTCGGATGCATCACCTCATCGGCTTATTTCGAGAGCATCGATGGCGCGGAAAACCGCGCTTTTGTCGCGCGCTGGAAGACTCGCCACGGCGCCGACAGTAACCTGTCGGTCGATGCCCTCTCGACCTATGTTTGCGTCATGCTGCTGGCCCGCGCGATCCGGCGCGCAGGCTCGGCCGATGTCGGCGCGGTCCGCCGGGCTGCGGCAAATCATCGCTACGACTCGCCGCAAGGCCCGATCTGGGTCGATCCCGACAACAATCACTGCTTCCTGACGCCCCGGCTGGCACGCTCGGTGCCTGGATGCCAGTTCGATATCTTCTGGGAAGCCGATGCTCCCGAGCGGCCCGACCCCTATCTTTCGAACCTCGATCTCGCAGCGATTGGCACAAGGCCGGAAAAGAGCAATGATACGATGACGAGGCAGTCAACCCATCTGCGTGTCGTGAAATGACAAGGCCATCGCCTTTCTCGGTCCGCGGCCGTCGCGCTCTCATGGTGATGAGGGACGAACGCGAAATCTCGATTGTCCGCCGCCAGCTCAACCGCCTGGGCATGACGATTTCCGAGCATGACCCGAACGAGGCGTCCCCGCCGGACGAAGCCGTCGACGTTATCGTGCTGGATGCCGACACCATTCCGATCAAGTCCGATCTGGCCGCGGCATGGAAAACCCGCGCGCCGATCGTCGCGCTGATTGGGACCGAGACGCCGAGCCGGTTGAAGTGGCTGCTGGACCTGCAGCCGGCTTCCTTTCTGGTCAAGCCGCTGCGCTCGGCGGGACTTTACACCGCGCTGGTGGTCGCGTTCGATTCCGCACAGCGAAGAATTGACGACGCCGCCCGCATCGAAAGACTGGAAGACCGCATTCGCTCCCGGCGGGTTGTTTTCGCGGCCGTGCTGCAGACCATGCGCGGTCACGGTCTCTCCGAGGCGGACGCGTTTACTCTGATCCGCCAGACGGCCATGCGGCATCGCACCACCGTCGAGCAATTGAGCGCCGAGATCGTGGCGATCGGCGGCATGCCAAATCGCACGCGAACCGCGTAGCCGGACCTGAACGCTAACCGAGATCGTCGACACGTTGCACGCCGGCCGCAGCCATCTCGGCCGCGGCGGCATCGAGCGACCCCGCCAGATCGATGGCCCGGCATCCAGCTTCGATCAGCACGACATCAAAACCGAGCCGGCGCGCGTCCACGGCGGAGTAAAACACGCAAAAATCGGTGGCGAGCCCGGCCAGGAAAATTCGCCGCAGGCCGCGTTCGCGCAAATAGCCGGCCAGCCCCGTGGGCGTGCGTCGATCGTTCTCATAGAACGCCGAGTAGGAATCGATTTCGCTGCGGAATCCCTTGCGGATCACCAGTTCCGCCCGCTCCGTCTTCAAATGCGGATGAAATGCCGCTCCTTCCGTGCCCTGGACGCAATGATCCGGCCAGAGGGTTTGCTGTCCATAGGGCATGCTGATGGTTTCGAAAGGCGCCGAGCCCGGATGTGAACTGGCGAACGAACTGTGGCCTGCCGGATGCCAGTCCTGGGTCAGCACGACATGACCGAAGCGCTCGGCGACGCGGTTGATGACCGGCACCACGGCATCGCCGTCGGCGACCGCGAGCGCGCCGCTGGGGCAGAAATCGTTCTGCACATCGATGACCAGCAGCACATCGTCGTCGCGAACCTGCATTTTGCACCTGCGATAGAATTGACCCCGTCAAACTCTAGCTCAAAGCAAGGGTCCCGCCAGCGGGATTTGCGCTGCCGGACTGCCACAAGCCACTGGTTGCACGGCTTCCGGCGGGCTAAAGTTCTGGGCATGGCAGTTACAGACATTGCGAGCAGAACCTACAATCACGGCTGGCGGCTTGATCCGATCGTGCGCAGCCTGCTCGACACCGATTTCTACAAGCTATTGATGCTGCAGATGATTCGGGAGTTCTACCCGAGCCAGCAGGTCACCTTTTCGGTCATCAATCGCAGCCGGCATGTGCGGCTGGCCGAGATCATCGACGAGGCGGAGCTGCGCGCCCAGCTCGATCATGCGCGCACCATCCGGTTCAGCAAGAAGGAATTGATATGGCTTGCCGGCAATACGTTTTACGGCAAGACCCAGATGTTCTCGCCAGACTTCATCAACTGGCTCGCGGCCTTCCGCCTCCCCGAATACGAGCTTAACAAGGTCGATGGCCAATACGAGTTGCATTTCCACGGACCGTGGATGCACACCACGATGTGGGAGATCCCGGCGCTCGCCATTCTTAATGAGTTGCGCTCGCGCCAGGCGATGAAGGGACAGGGCCGCTTCGTCCTCGATGTTCTCTATGCGAGGGCAAAGGCCAAGCTATGGAGCAAGGTCGAGCGGCTGCGCAAGCTGGACGGCTTGCGGCTTTCCGATTTCGGAACACGGCGGCGCCATGGCTTCCTGTGGCAGCGCTGGTGCGTCGAGGCGGTGAAGGAAGGCCTTGGACCGTCCTTCACCGGCACCTCCAACGTCTTGCTGGCGATGGACAACGATCTCGAGGCGATCGGGACCAACGCCCATGAATTGCCGATGGTCGCCGCGGCGCTGGCGAATGACGATGACGAACTACGCTGGGCGCCGTATCGCATCCTCGATCAGTGGCGCCATACCTATGGCGGCAACCTTCTGATCGCCCTTCCCGACGCCTTCGGCACCAAGGCATTCCTGCGCGATGCGCCGGAATGGGTGGCGGATTGGACCGGCTTTCGGCCCGACAGCGCGCCGCCGATCCCGGCGGGCGAAGAGATCATCAAATGGTGGAAGCAAAAGGGCCTCGACCCCAAGACGAAGCTGCTGGTGTTTTCGGACGCCATGGATGTCGGATCGATCGAAGAGACCTACCGCCATTTTGCCGGCCGGGTCAGGATAAGCTTCGGCTGGGGCACCAACCTGACCAATGATTTCGTCGGATGCGCGCCGGACGGCTCGGTCGATCTCGATCCGATCTCGATCGTCTGCAAGGTGACGTCGGTCGATGGCAGACCGGCCGTGAAGCTTGCGGACAATCCGGAAAAAGCCACGGGCGTTCCCTCCGAAGTCGAGCGCTATTTGCGCGTCTTCGGCAATGCAGGCCGGGTTCGCAGTGCAGTGCATGTCTGAAGGCACGGCCTGACCGGCTTGAGCGTCTTCGCAAGTGACGACATCGCACCTTGAGGAACCGAGGTCATTCAAACAAAAGGCCCCCTTGCGGGGGCCTTTTCTCTTAGACGGCGTCCTTGGCGGCTTTGACCGGCCTGGCCCGTACGATTTTCCGGGCCGGCTTGGCCTTGAACATCATCTCTTCGCCCGTGAACGGGTTGGTGCCTTTCCTCGCCTTGGTCGCCGGCTTCTTCACGACGACGAACTTTGCAAAGCCAGGCACGAGAAAGAGCCCGTTCTTCTTCAGTTCCTTGTGACCGACATCGGTCAACGTATCCATGACGTTCTTGACGTCGCGCTTGGAGAGCTCGGTGGTGGTCGCAATTTTCTCAATCAACTGCGACTTGGACATTTGGGTAGCCATTGTGTCTCCTCTGATTCGTGGCGAGGCGATATTAGACCAACGCGCGGGAACGTAGAGCTTTCTGCACAGATTTGTTGGATTTTCCCGGGAAAAACAGCCCTTTTCGAACAAATGATGCCGTCCACTGCGGCTTTTCGGGCACAACCGCCGTCTGGCCCGGCCTTTTCCGCCGGCATCTCCCGGAGATTGATGCAAACGATCGCGGCCGTTCATTCGTACACATTCATTTGTATACCAATGAATAATCCGGCTTGATCCCGCCGTTAAGGCGCAGGCAAGATGCTTTCAAGACCCGCGAAAGCGTTGAACAAGAAGGAAAAACCCATGGCCCACGACGAACCCCAGGCAGCCGGTCCGACCAAGCTCGTGATCCGCAATATCGGGCTGCTGCTGAGCGGCGCCATGGAGAAGCCGATCCTCGACGCCGACACCATCGTGGCCGAGAACGGCAAGATCACGGGCATCGGCCGCGCCAAGGATATCGACGCCGAAGGCGCCACGACACTCATCGATGCCAACGGCACAACGGTTGCGCCCGGCCTGATCGACAGCCACGTGCATCCCGTCGCCGGCGACTGGACCCCGCGGCAAAACCAGATCGGCTGGATCGACAGCTTTCTGCACGGCGGCGTCACCACCATGATCTCGGCGGGCGAGGTTCACATGCCCGGCCGCCCCCGCGACGTCGTCGGCCTCAAGGCGATGGCGATCTTCGCCCAGCGCGCGTTCTGGACCCTGCGTCCCGGCGGCGTGAAGGTTCACGCCGGCGCGCCCGTCATCGAAACCGAGATGGTCGAGGAAGATTTCAAGGAACTCGCCGCGGCCGGCGTCAAGCTGCTCGGCGAAGTCGGCCTCGGCGGCGTCAAGGACGGTCCCACCGCGCGCAAGATGGTGGGATGGGCGCGCAAATACGGTATCCAGAGCACGATCCACACCGGCGGCCCGTCGATCCCCGGCTCGGGCCTGATCGACAAGGACGTGGTGCTGGAAGCCGATACCGATGTGATCGGCCACATCAATGGCGGCCACACCGCGCTGCCCGACGACCAGATCCGCTGCATCTGCGAGGGCTGCAAGCGCGGCCTCGAACTGGTTCACAACGGCAA
>NZ_JADGRI010000074.1 GCF_017881085.1 Bradyrhizobium sp. | reverse complement strand
GGCCGACCGCTTCAGCGCCTCTTTCAGCTTTTCAAGGCTGAAATCCTTGGCTCGGGCGATTTCCAGGATCGGGGTCTCGCGGCGGCCGCAGAGTTCGGCCGCCTCGGGGATTTTGGCGGCAATACCGATCGGGATCACGATCGCGCCGTGCTGGTCGGCGTGGATGAGATCGTCGGAGCGCACCGTCATCCCGGCAACGCGCACTTCGCCGCCGAAGCTTTCGGCGTGGACCCAGGCGTGCGATGGTCCGATCGATCCGGCGAGCGCCTGGAAACCCGGCGCCCATTGCGGGATGTCGCGGATCGATCCGTCGGTGACCACGCCGAGACAGCCGAGCGCCTTGTGCACGGAGCTTTGCACCTCGCCCCAGAACGCGCCATATCCCACATCCGCCCCGTCGATGTCCTGGATCACGGTGATGCGCGGACCGAAACCGGTGCCGACATATTCGTAATATTCGATGCGGCGCCTGGCCTGCTCGGCGGCCGGGAGACTCGACTTGAGCACGGAGCGGATCGTCACGGTGCGCGCATAGCCGACCATCGGCGGCAGATCCGGGAACGGACACACCAGCGGCTTGGTGGTGTAGCCGATCAGCCGGCGTTCGGGTGCGACGATTTCCATCGCGTTGCAGATCGTCGGCGTATCGTAGCGCCCGAGCGCTTCGAGAAGCGAAGCAGGCAGCGGCGCCTTTGCGGAATCCGTCACGGCGTTTTCTCCAGAATTCTTAACGGCCGGCCAGATCATGCAGGCCGTGCTTGGAGAGCCATATAGCCGAGATCGGGGTCGAACCCAACTCGGTGATCGCTCATGGCAGATATCCCGGGCGGTTTCGCGCGAAAGCCGCAAATGGCCGATGCCGGCCGAAGGCCGCTCAGTTCAGCCGCGGCGGCCGCTCGTCCTCGTCCGCTTCGGAAACCACCGGCGCGAATGGTGACGCCGGAGTGGCTGGCGCGGCGCCGGCGGACGCGGTGGCAGCCGGTTCGGCGGCCTTGCGGGCATGGTCGCGATAGGATTTCCAGCCGGCCGGCAGGCTCAGCAGGTAAAGCAGCGAACCCGCCGACAGAATGTACCAGGGATAGCCGATCAGAAGCGCGATGAAGAAAACCACCGAGACGAAAACCGGCAGCACCATTTCCGGCGGCACGCGCATGCGCACGGTCTTCCCCGAAAACACCGGCAGCCGCGAGACCATCAGGAACGCGATCAATAGGGTATAGGCCGCCGTCAGCATCGCCGGGGGTTTCGGCATGCCGAGGAAGCCGAGATAGATCGGAAGCAGCACCGTGATCGCACCGAGGGGCGCCGGAACACCGGTGAAGTAATTTGCCGCGAAGGCCGGCTTGTTAGGATCGTCCATGGTCGCGTTGAAACGCGCCAGCCTCAAGCCGCCCGAGATCGCGAACACCATCGCCGCGATCCAGCCGCCATTATTCAGCTCGTGCAATTGCCAGAAATACAGGATCAGCCCGGGCGCGACGCCGAAATTGACGAAATCCGCGAGGCTGTCGAGTTCTGCCCCGAATTTCGACTGGCCCTTGATCAAGCGCGCGACACGGCCGTCGATCCCATCGAGAAAGGCCGCCAGTACGATCGCGCCCACCGCGATGTCCATCCGCCCTTCGGTCGACAGGCGGATCGCGGTCAGCCCGGCGCAGATCGCCAGCAGAGTGATGACATTGGGCACCAGCATCCGCACCGGGATCGGGCGAAACCGGCGGCGGCGCATCTCCGGGGTGTTGGGATCGAAGGGCATTTGCATGGCTCGACCATATATAGCAAGCGCCGGCCTGTTCCGCCATTGCATCGGCCGGGCGCTTCGGCGCGGCAATGGTTAATCCGCCCGGAAAGTCCGGCCGCTGTCACTGACCCGGAAATCGGCCAGAATGGTCTCCCCGGCGATGGCGGTCTGGCCCTCGGAGACCAGCGATTTGGTGCCTTCGGGCAAGTAGACGTCGAGGCGCGATCCGAAACGGATCAGCCCGAACCGCTCGCCGGCGCCGATCGACTGCCCTTCGCGCACGAACGATACGATCCGCCGCGCCACCAGACCAGCGATCTGGACCACGCCGATGCGCCCCTGGGGTGTCGAGATCACGAGCGAATTTCGCTCATTGTCCTCGCTGGCCTTGTCCAGCTCGGCATTGATGAAGGTGCCCGGCCGGTACGCGATGCGATCGATCCGCCCTGCCACCGGACTGCGGTTCACATGGCAGTTGAAAACGCTCATGAAGATCGATATCCGCGGCAGCGGCCGGTCGCCGAGACCGAGTTCGGCCGGCGGCAGCACCTGCGTCACCATCGAGACGCGCCCGTCGGCCGGCGCCACCACGATGCCCTCGCGCACCGGCGTCACCCGGATTGGATCGCGGAAAAACAGCGCACACCAGATCGTCAGCAAGGTGCCGATCCACCCCAGCGGCGACCAGATCCAGAACAGGATCAGGCTGACCAGCGCAAAGCCGCCGATGAACGGATAGCCCTCGGGGTGGATCGTCGGGATCTGCGCGCGGATGGAATTGGCGATGGACATTCAGCGGTTCACTGTCATTTGGACCCTCTCCCGTTGTGGGAGAGCGATTCTGGTTTCGGTCATTCCGCGGCGGCAGGCGTCACCAGCCCATCGTCGACCGGCGGTGGCTCGCGGTTCGGCGCTTCGTTCTCGTCGGCGATCAGCGCCAGCCTCGCGCGCGCCTCCTGGGCCTCGCGCTGCCGGTTCCACATACTGGCATAGAGTCCGCCGGTTGCCAAAAGCTGCGCATGGGTTCCGCGCTCGGCGATACGGCCCTGATCGAGCACGATGATTTCGTCGGCGCCGACGATGGTGGACAGCCGGTGCGCGATCACGAGCGAGGTGCGGTTGCGCGACACCCGCTCCAGCGCCTCCTGTATTTCATGCTCGGTATGGCTGTCGAGCGCGGAGGTCGCCTCGTCGAGCACCAGGATCGGCGGCGCCTTGAGCACGGTGCGCGCGATCGCCACACGCTGCTTCTCGCCGCCCGACAGTTTCAGGCCGCGCTCGCCCACTTGGGTCTCATACCCTTTCGGCGACATCCGGATGAACGGATCGATTTGCGCGAGTTGCGCCGCCTCCTCGACTTCGGCATCGGTGGCGTCCCAGCGGCCGTAGCGGATGTTGTAGCGGATCGTGTCGTTGAACAGCACGGTGTCCTGCGGCACCATGCCGATCGACGCCCGCAGCGAGGACTGCGTGACATTGCGGATGTCCTGGCCGTCAATCAGGATCTTGCCGCCGGAGACGTCATAAAGGCGGAACAGCAGCCGCGAGATGGTCGATTTGCCGGCGCCAGACGGTCCGACGATCGCGACCGTCTTGCCGGCCGGCACCTCGAAGCTCAGCCCTTTCAGGATCGCGCGCTCGGGATCGTAGGAAAAGCGCACATCCTCGAAGCGCACATTGCCGGAGGTCACGACCAGCGGCTTGGCGCCGGCGACGTCCTTGACCTCGGGATTGCGCGACAGAACGCTGAACATCTTCTCGATGTCGATGATCGCCTGCTTGATCTCGCGATAGACCATGCCCATGAAATTGAGGGGCTGGTAGAGCTGGATCATCATGGCGTTGACCATGACGAAATCGCCGACCGTGTTGGTGCCGTTGCGAACCCCGATGGCGCACATCACCATGGTCGCGGTGAGGCCGGCGGTGAAGATGATCGCCTGCCCGGTGTTGAGAACCGCGAGCGAGGTGTAGGTTTTGACGCTGGCCTGTTCGTAGCGCTCCATCGACCGGTCGTAGCGGGTGGCTTCGCGCTCCTCGGCGCTGAAATATTTCACCGTCTCATAGTTCAGCAGCGAGTCGATCGCCTTGGTATTCGCCTCGGTATCGGATTCGTTCATCTTGCGGCGGATCTCGATCCGCCATTCGGTCGCGATATAGGTGTAATACATGAAGATCACGACCGTGATCATGGTCGCGAGCACGTAGCGCCAGTCGAACTTCCACAACAGCACCGCCATCAGCAGCGTAACTTCGACGACGGTCGGGACCAGTTGCAGGATTACCATCCGCACGATGACTTCGATGCCCAACCGGCCGCGCTCCAGCACCCGCGTCAGTCCGCCGGTCTTGCGCTCCAGGTGAAAGCGCAGCGACAGCTCATGCATATGGACGAAGGTGCGGTAGGCGAGCTTGCGCACCGCATGCATCGCCACGCGCGCGAACAGGCCGTCGCGCCACTGCGTCAGGACCGCCATCAGCACGCGCAAGCCGCCGTAGCTCAAGGTCATGATGAAGGGCGACGCGATCAGCCACAACGTCCAGTTCGACGGCGCCACCGGCGCGGTGTCCGCGCCGGTCAAGGCGTCGATCGCCCATTTGAAGGTGAAGGGCACCGCGAGCGTCGCCACCTTGGCGATCAGCAACAGAACCACCGACCAGACCACGCGCATCTTGAGGTCGGCGCGATCGCCGGGCCAGATATACGGCCACAGATGCACCAGCGTCCCGATCAGGGTCGCCTTCTCGGCTGAATTATCGGGGGGAGACAGCGCTTCGCCGGCGCCGGAGGCCGAGTGGTGATGAGCCATCAATCAAGCGCCTGAAGAGTCGCGGTCCCGCGTTTTCTGCTTTTCTGCATCGTGCCCGTCATATAGAGCGTTTGCACGCCGCGTGCACCCTTAATAGGCGCGATTCTTTCGCGAGTTCCGGGCATTTACGGGTAGATTCACCAGCCAAGCGAATCCTATAGGCTTGACGCTCTTACGCTGCAGTGCCACATGCCAAACATGACAAACAAAATCAGGACTGTTTGTGTCTATTGCGGCTCCGGCCCCGGCACAAATCCCCGTTTTATCGACGCGGCGATCGGCTTTGGGAAAGCGCTCGCCGAGAATAGCATTCGCCTCGTCTATGGCGGCGGCTCGATCGGGCTGATGGGCGCGGTAGCGACATCGGTGCTCGATCACGGCGGCGTCGTGACGGGCATCATCCCCGACTTCCTAACCACCCGCGAAAACGCCCTGAAGCGCGTTCAGGAAATGATCGTCACGCCCGACATGCACGAACGCAAGCGGCTGATGTTCGAGCGTTCCGACGCGTTCGTGGCATTGCCCGGCGGAATCGGCACGCTGGAGGAACTGGTGGAGCAACTGACCTGGCAGCAGCTCGGCCGCCATACCAAGCCGGTTCTGCTCGCCAATATCGACGGCTTCTGGGAACCCCTGCTCGCCCTGCTTTCGCATATGCGCGCCACCGAGTTCATTCGCCCCACGCTGGCGGTCGAGATTCTGAAAGCGGAGCGGGTCGAGGAGATCCTGCCGCGGCTCCGCGCCGCCGCCGCGCGCGTCCCGGAGGGCACAGAGGAACTCGCACCCGAAATTGCCCGCCGGCTTTAACGCCGTTAGCGTCACTCCGCCGGGAATGTCACCGCCTCGATGCGATTGCCGTCGGGATCGATGACGAACGCAGCGTAATAGCGCACGCGCTCGTGCGGGCGCGGCCCCGGTGCCCCGTCGGAGCGGCCGCCGGCGTTCAGCGCAGCGGCATGGAAGGCATCGATCTCGCCGGTCGACTTCGCGCGGAGACAGATATGAACGCCGCTGTCCGGCCCGACCGCCGCCATTCCGTCGCGCAAATTGATCCAGAATTCGGGATAGGTCTTGCCGAAGCCGATCGTCGCCGGCCGCGTCACCAGACGCGAAAGCCCGAGCGGCGCCAGCGTCGCTTCGTAAAAGCGCGCGGCGGTTTCGAGGTCAGCGACACCGATGGAGACGTGGTCGATCATGGAAGGCCCCCCACCCAGCCATCATTGCGCGGAGCGAAGCGACGAAGCGATCCATGGTGCCACCACGGCGGGATCTACGGATTGCTACGCTTCGCTCGCAATGATCTCTCTCAGGTCACCAAGCCTCACGCCGGCGCACGTGACTTCACCAGTTTGTAGATTACCGAATCCATCAGCGCCTGGAACGAGGCGTCGATGATATTGGGCGACACGCCGATCGTGGTCCAGCGCTCGCCCTGTTCGTCCTCGCTCTCGATCAGCACCCGCGTCACCGCTTCCGTGCCGCCATTGAGGATACGCACGCGGTAATCGATCAGCTTCAGGCCTTCGATAAATTTCTGATACTTGCCGAGATCCTTGCGCAACGCGACGTCGAGCGCGTTGACGGGGCCATTGCCTTCCGCCGCCGAGATCAGCTTCTCGCCGTCGACATCGACCTTCACCACCGCCATCGCCACCGTGACGCGCTGGCCGTTGGCGTTGTAGCGCTGCTCGACATTGACGTCGAATTGCTCGACCCGAAAATATTCCGGCACCTTGCCCAAGGTGCGCCGTGCCAGCAGATCGAACGAGGCGTTGGCGGATTCATAGGCGTAACCGGCGGCCTCGCGATCCTTCATTTCCTCGACCAGCCGAAGCAATTTCGGGTCGTTCTTGTCGTAGGGAATGCCGGCGCGGTCGAGCTCGGCGATGACGTTGGAGCGGCCGGCCTGATCGGACACCAGCACCTTGCGATGATTGCCGACCGATTCGGGCGGCACGTGTTCGTAGGTCTGGGGATCCTTGAGCACGGCGGAGGCGTGAATGCCGGTCTTGGTGACGAAGGCGCTCTCGCCGACGTAAGGCGCGTGCCGGTTCGACGCGCGGTTGAGCATGTCGTCGAGCGTGCGCGACACCTTCATCAGGGTCGCCATCTTGCCTGAGGACACGCCGATCTCGAAGGAGTCGGAAAATTCGCGTTTCAGCCGCAAGGTCGGGATCAACGAACACAGATTGGCGTTGCCGCAGCGCTCGCCGAGCCCGTTCAGCGTGCCCTGGATTTGCCGCGCGCCCGCGCGCACCGCCGCCAGCGAATTGGCCACCGCCTGCTCGGTGTCGTTATGGGCGTGAATGCCGATGTGATCGCCGGGGATGTGTCTTGTCACTTCGGTGACGACGGCCTCCACCTCATGCGGCATGGTGCCGCCATTGGTGTCGCACAGCACCACCCAGCGCGCGCCGGAATCGTAGGCCGCCCTGGCGCAGGCGAGCGCGAATTCGGGGTTTTCCTTGTAGCCGTCGAAGAAGTGCTCGCAGTCGAGCATGACCTCGCGGCCCGCCTCCTTCGCGGCCTTCACGCTGTCGCGGATCGAGGCGAGATTTTCCTCGTTGGTGGTCTCCAGCGCCACGCGCACCTGGTAGGCCGAGGATTTCGCCACAAAGCAGATCGCATCCGCCTTGGCTTCCAGGAGTGCCGCCAGGCCCGGATCGTTCGAGGCCGAACGGCCCGGCCGCCGTGTCATGCCGAACGCCGTGAAGCTCGCGTGTTCGAGCTTCGGCTTGGCGGCAAAGAATTCGGTATCGGTCGGATTGGCGCCGGGATAGCCGCCCTCCACATAATCGATGCCGAGTTCGTCGAGCATGCCGGCGATCAGCTGCTTGTCATGCAACGTGAAATCGACGCCGTTGGTCTGCGCGCCGTCGCGCAGCGTGGTGTCGAACAGATAAAGGCGTTCGCGGCTCATGTGGGAGCTCCAGGCTTGGCGCCGTCACCCAGCGTCTTCTGCATCGTGGTGTTGGCGAGCCATTCGCCGTTGACGGTAACGGTGTTGCGCTGTTTGGCGACGTAGCCGCGCTTGGCGAAGAATTCCGTCGCGTTGTCGCTGGCGTCGACCGTGAGGCTCTTGACGCCGCGGCTCCCGGCCAGCTTTTCCAGCGCCTCGCACAGCATCGACGCGACGCCCTGCCCGACCGCGCCCGGATGCACATAGAGCATGTCGATATGATCGGCGCCCTTCAGCGCGGCGAAACCGACCGGAGAATTCTGCAGTGTCGCGATCAGCGTGAGTTCGCTTGCCAGGCGCTTGCCGAACGCTTCCTCGTCCTCGGCAACGCCGGCCCAGGCCTGCTGCTGCGCCTCGCTATAGTCGTCGCCGGTCAGCTCCTCGATGGCAGCGGCGAAGATCGCCGCCAGCACGGGCGTATCGGCGGCAAGGAACGGCCGCAAGCCGGGTTTGGGTAGCGTCTGTCCCATCGCCTCAAAACACTCCGAACAGTTTTAGCGCCAGCACGACGGCGGCCGCGATCACGGCCCACTTGATGACGATGTAATAGCGCCAGTGCTTTGGAAAAGGCGTGTCGGGTTTCGTCATCGCGCGATCTCCCAGGTGGTGCCTTCCTTGGAATCTTTTATCACCACGCCCATCGCTGCCAGTTCATCGCGGATACGGTCGGATTCCCCAAAATCCTTCCGCGCGCGCGCAGCGGCGCGGGCGGAAATCAGGTTGTCGACCTGGTTGGCGTCGACGCCGCTCGCTTGCTGCTTTCGGCCCTTCCATTCCGCCGAAGTCTCGGACAGGAAACCGAGTAGCCGCAGGGAAGCGGCAAACTGGCCGCGATCGCGATCGTTTCCGGATGCCGCGCTATTCCGCAAACCGTGCAACGCGGCGATCATCAGCGGCGTGTTCAAGTCGTCCGACAGCGCCTCGATGACGGCATCCGAAGGCCGCTCCCCCCCAAGATCTGCAGCGACCCAATACCAGTCGTCGAGCGTCTTCGCGCTTTCTTCGACGCCCTTCAATGTCCAGTCGATCGGCGAACGGTAGTGCGTCTTCAACATATTGAGGCGCAGCACTTCGCCCGGCCAGTCCGCCAGCAGTTCCCTGATGGTGACAAAATTGCCGAGGCTCTTCGACATCTTCTCGCTTTCGACCTGCAGGAAGCCGTTGTGCATCCAGATGTTCGCCATGCGGTCGCTGTGAAAGGCGCAGCAGGTTTGCGCGAGTTCGTTCTCGTGATGCGGAAACACCAGATCGATGCCGCCGCCATGGATGTCGAACCGCTCGCCGAGATGCTTCCACGCCATCGCCGAGCACTCGATATGCCAGCCCGGACGCCCCTCCGCCTTGATGCCCGCCGGCGACGGCCATGACGGTTCTCCCGGCTTCGACGGCTTCCACAGCACGAAATCGGTGGCGTCGCGCTTGTAGGGTGCGACATCGACGCGCGCGCCGGCGATCATTTCGTCCAGCGTGCGGTTGGCGAGCGCGCCATAGCGCGGCAGAATCGAATTCGCCGCATTCATCGCCTGCGGCGAGAACAGCACGTGGTCTTCCGCGACATAGGCAAAACCGCCCTGCACGAGTTTTTCGATCAGGGCGCGCATCTCAGCGATGTGCTCGGTCGCGCGCGGCTCGACCGTCGGACGCAGGCAGCCGAGCGCGTCGACGTCGGCGTGAAACTGCTTTTCGGTCAGCTCGGTGACCTTGCGGATCGCCTCGTTCAGCGGCAGGCCGGGAAAATCCCGCGCGGCGCGGTCGTTGATCTTGTCGTCGACGTCGGTGATGTTGCGGACGTAGGTCACGTGATCGGCGCCGTAGGTGTGCCGTAGCAGCCTAAAAAGCACGTCGAATATGATGACTGGGCGCGCATTGCCGATATGGGCGAAGTCATAGACCGTCGGCCCGCAGACATACATGCGCACGTTGTTGGGATCGAGCGGCGTGAACAGCCGCTTTTCCTTCGTCAACGTATCGTAGAGGCGCATTTCCATGGATATCCCGTGCCTTTCCGGCCGGGCGTCCAGTGATCTCGTGTGAGAAAAGACGGCCTCAGCCAGCGAATCGCTAGCTCGTAATCTCGCGGCAAATGCCACAAATGGCGAGGAAACCGTTCATCGGACCACCATGGGCCAGCTGAGGGGATTCCGTCAAGTGATTGCGTCAGGTGCCACAGAAAAGCCCGTTTGGAGCACCAAACGGCCCGGCCCGCCATGGTTAATCATTCTTAAGGTTTTGGGTCTATCCAATGAGGGCGATCCTCTCATTTCTCCGGTGCCGCATGCGATCCGTATCCACCCTATTGGCCGTTGTCTTCGTGGCTGCCGCGTCGGCGGCCTCGGCTGACAGCCGCGTCTTCATCGTCGCCAACCAGTCGGACGGCTACGGCGTCGACCAGTGCCTCGCCAAGGGTGAGAAATGCGGCGCCCACGTCGCCCGCTCCTACTGCCAGTCGCGCGACTTCGCGGACGCCTCGTCCTACCGCCGCGTCGACCCGGATGAAATCACCGGCTCGGTTCCCAAGGCCGGCGCGAACTGCGCCCATGCCGGCTGCGACGAATATGTCGCGATTACCTGCCAACGCTAAACCATTACCGTCTCGACAGAATCACCCCGCCACACCGGCGCCAAGGAAACGACGTGACGCTGCCCCGAGAAGCAGCTATGGGAGGCCGCGATGGCCGCGCGGTCGGCATCTCAAGCCTGCGCGGAGCCCCTCAATGGCCGGATATGCCTGAACTGATTTCCCCCTCTTGCCGCTGGATCCTGGCCTGCGTCGCGGTAATTGGCGTGAGCGTGCTGAGCGTCGACGCCTCCGCGCAGAGCAATCCACCGACGCCGCCGCAGGGCGTGCCCACACCGGGAACATCTGCGGCGCCGGTCAATCCCGTGTGCCCGCGGCTGGAAGCACAATTGGCGACCATCGACCGCGGCGGCTCCGGCGATCCGGCCAAGGAAGATCAAATCCGCCGCTACCAGGATGCCGCGACCAAGCAGCAGGCGGAGCTCGACCGCGTCACGCTGCAGGCCAAGCGCATGGGCTGCGACAGTTCCGGGTTTTTCTCGCTGTTCTCCGGCCAGTCGGCGCAATGCGGCCCGGTCAACAACCAGATCCAGCAGATGCGGGCCAACATGGACCAGATCACGTCCAGCCTGGAGCGGCTGCGCAGCGGCGGCCTCGGCGGCGCCGACCGCGAAAACCAGCGCCGCTCGGTCCTGACCGCGCTGGCGCAGAACAATTGCGGCCCGCAATACGCCAACGCGCTGCGCGGCCCGGGCAACTTCCTGGATAATCTGTTCGGCAACAACAACAGCAACCCGAATCCGCCCGGCACCGATCTCGGTCCGCAGTCCGGCACCTTCCGCACCGTCTGCGTCCGCTCCTGCGACGGCGCTTATTTTCCGATCTCGTTCGCGACCGTGCCCGCCCGCTTCCCCGACGACGAAAAGACCTGCAAGGCGCTCTGCCCGGCGGCGGATGCGTCGCTGTTTGCCTATCGCAACCCCGGCGAAGACATGAACCAGGCCGTGTCGATCAGCGGCCAACCCTACACGTCGTCGCCGAACGCGTTTCGTTTCCGCCAGGAGTTCACCCCCTCCTGCTCCTGCAAGGCCGCGGGACAGACCTGGTCCGACGCGCTGAAGAACATCGACGACAAGGCCGCCGCCGAGCAGCAAGGCGACATCATCGTCACCGAAGACAGCGCGAAGAAGATGGCGCGGCCGCAGCCGACGAAGGGGACCCCGACAACTGGGAAGAAGGGCGCCCCGGGCACCACCGCCACCGCGCCCGCCAATCCCGCACCGGACGCCGTGGCGCCTCCGACCGCTTCAACCGCCACAACCGGCGACAAGCAGATCCGCACGATCGGCCCGACCTTCATCCCCGCGCGTTAGGATTTGATCCAGCTTCGCTGAATCAGATCCGTCGCCTTTGTTGTCAGAGCATGATTTTTCCGAAAGCCGGTATCCACGTTTCGGACCAAGCTCTCTCATCCCTCGAACGCTTCGGCCGATCCGCTTCTCGGGCGCGATAGCAGCGCGTCGTCGGGTTTCGGCAAGGGCTTGCCGCTATCGCGGAAGCGGTTGGTGATGGGATAACGGCGGTCGCGCCCGAAATTCCGGCTGGTCACCTTGACGCCCGGCGCGGCCTGCCGCCGCTTGTACTCGGCGATGTTGAGCAGACGATCGATCCGCGCCACCACCTCGCGGTCAAAACCCGCCTCCACGATCGATGCCAGCGGCTCTTCGCGCTCGACCAGCCGCTCCAGGACGGCATCGAGCATGTCATAGGGCGGCAGCGAATCCTGGTCGGTCTGGTTTTCGCGCAGCTCCGCGGTCGGCGGCCGCGTGATGATATTGACCGGGATGACCTCGCCGGAGGGGCCGAGCGCGCCGTCCGGCTTCCAGGAATTGCGCAAGGTCGAGAGCCGGAACACCTCGGTCTTGTAGATATCCTTGATCGGATTGAACCCGCCATTCATGTCGCCATAGAGCGTGGCGTAGCCCACCGACATTTCCGACTTGTTGCCGGTCGTGACCACCATCGCGCCGGTCTTGTTGGAAATCGCCATCAGCAGTGTGCCGCGCGTGCGCGCCTGCAGATTCTCCTCGGTGATGTCGCGCGGCAGGCCCTTGAAGGTTTCCGCAAGGATCGCTTCGAAGCCGTTGACCGCCGGCGCTATCGGCAGCACCTCGTAGCGGATGCCGAGGGCGCCCGCGAGCTTGGCCGCGTCGTCGAGCGACACCTGCGCGGTGAACCGAAATGGCAGCATCACGCCGCGGACCCGCTCGGCGCCCAGCGCATCGACCGCGATCGCGGCGCACAGCGCCGAGTCGATGCCGCCGGACACCCCCAGTAGCACCCCCGGGAATCCAGTCTTGGCGACATAGTCGCGCAGGCCCAGCACGCAGGCCGCGTAGTCGCCCTGGTCGCCGTCGAGGACAGATGCCATCGGTCCGGCGCAGTGCCAGCCGCTTTCGCCCTTGCGCCAGCGCAGCGTCGTGATGCTTTCGGCGAAGGCCGGCAGCTGCGCGGCCACCGAGAGATCGGCGTTCAGCGCAAACGAGGCGCCGTCGAACACCAGTTCGTCCTGGCCGCCGATCTGGTTGAGATAGATCAGCGGCAGCCCGCTTTCGGTGACCCGGGCGACGGCGATCGACAGCCGCACATCGTTCTTGTCGCGCGCGTAAGGCGAGCCGTTCGGCACCACCAGAATTTCCGCGCCGGTCTCGGCGAGACATTCGACGACGTTTTCGTAGTCTTCCGATTCTTCCAGCCAGATGTCCTCGCAGATCGGCACCCCGACCCGGATGCCGCGGATGGTAACGGGACCTGCGGCAGGGCCGCGCGCGAACAGGCGCTTTTCGTCGAACACGCCGTAATTCGGCAAGTTAGCCTTGTAACGGATGGCGGCGATGCGCCCGCCGTCCAACAGCGCGCAGGCATTATAGAGCTTGCCGTCCTCGACCCAGGGGCTCCCGATCAGGACGGCCGGGCCGCCGTCGGCGGTGTCGCGCGCGAGTTCCTCGATGGCCGCACGGCAGGCCGACTGAAACGCCGGTTTCAGCACGAGATCCTCAGGTGGATAGCCGGCAATGAATAATTCGGGAAACACGACGAGGTCGGCGCCCTCGGCGCGCGCCTGCGCGCGGGCGGCGCGGGCCTTGGCGGCGTTGCCGCTGACGTCGCCCACCGTTGGGTTCAGCTGGGCAAGCGTTATCGCAAACTGATCGGCTCGTTCGGTCATGGAGCGAGTCTTATCCTCATAATGAGCAAATCAAATATAGCATGCCCCCTCGGGCTTCGCCAGATGCCGGCCAAACTGCAATTGCATGGTTCAGGCCACGCCCATGCGTTCAGCGATGGCGAACAGCCAGAACAGGCCGGCCATCACCAGCGCGACGCCGACCGCCGCCGAGCCCATATCCTTGACCCGCCCGATCTGCGGATCATGTTCGGTGGTCAGCCGGTCGGCCAGCTTCTCGATCGCGGTGTTGAGCAGTTCGATGATCAGGACCAGAACCACGGCAGCGACCAGCTCGACGCGGCGCATTGTGGTCGCCCCAATCAGCCACGCCAGCGGCAGCGCCAACGCCAGGGCCGCGATCTCCTCGCGAATGGCCTGCTCCGAGCGGATCGCAAAGGCGAGCCCGTTGCGCGTGTTGATGGTAGCCCGCCAGAACCGCAGCAATTCTAAAGGCCCGCCGCGGCCGGCATCGGCTTGACCTTGCCGACGCGCTCCTGCTTGAGCAACTCGGCGATCAGGAAGGCCATGTCGATCGACTGCTCGGCATTGAGCCGGGGATCGCAAACCGTGTGATAGCGGTCGTTGAGGTCCTCGTCGGTGATGGCGCGCGCGCCGCCGATGCACTCGGTCACGTCCTGGCCGGTCATTTCCAGGTGCACGCCGCCGGGATGGGTGCCTTCGGCGGCGTGGATGGTGAAGAACGACTTCACTTCCGACAGGATGCGGTCGAACGGCCTTGTCTTGTAGCCGGAGGTCGAGCTGATGGTGTTGCCGTGCATCGGATCGCACGACCAGACCACCACCCGGCCCTCGCGCTTAACGGCACGGAGAAGCTGTGGCAGATGATCGGCGATCTTGTCCGAGCCGAAACGGTTGATCAGGGTCAGCCGCCCGGGCTCGTTGTCGGGATTGAGCACGTCGATCAGCCTGAGCAATTCGTCGGGCTTCAGCGACGGGCCGCATTTCAGGCCGATCGGATTCTTGATGCCGCGGAAATATTCGACATGGCCGTGATCGAGCTGGCGGGTGCGGTCGCCGATCCAGATCATGTGGCCCGAGGTCGCGTACCAGTCGCCCGTCGTCGAATCCACTCGCGTAAAAGCCTGCTCGTAGCCGAGCAGCAGCGCTTCATGGCTGGTGTAGAAATCGGTGGCGCGCAGCTCCGGGTGGCTTTCCAGATCGAGCCCGCAGGCGCGCATGAAGTTCAGCGCCTCCGAAATGCGATCGGCCAATTCCTTGTAACGCCGCGACTGCGGGGAATCCTTGAGGAAGCCCAGCATCCATTGATGCACGCTGCCGAGGTTCGCAAAACCGCCGGTGGCGAACGCGCGCAAGAGGTTCAGAGTCGCGGCCGACTGCCGATAGGCCATCAGCTGGCGCTGCGGATCGGGGGCGCGCGCGGCCGCCGTGAACGCGATATCGTTGACGATGTCGCCGCGGTAGCTGGGCAGTTCGACACCATTGATCTTTTCGGTCGGCGAGGAGCGCGGCTTTGCAAATTGTCCGGCAATACGGCCGACCTTCACCACCGGCACCGCGCCGGCATAGGTCAGCACCACCGCCATCTGCAGCAGGACGCGGAAGAAATCCCGGATGTTGTTGGCGCCGTGCTCGGCAAAACTTTCGGCGCAGTCGCCGCCCTGAAGCAGGAAGGCCTCGCCGGCTGCGACGCGCGCCAGCGCCTTTTTCAGGTTGCGGGCCTCGCCTGCAAAAACCAGCGGAGGAAACGTGGCAAGCTGCGCCTCGACATCGGCCAATGCCTTGGCATCGGGATATTCGGGGATCTGCATCACCGGCTTGGTCCGCCAGCTGTCGGGGGTCCACCGCTCGGACATGACGTCAACTCCTGAGCAAAAACCGCTACTTAAAGGAAGCAGCGGAGGGCCGGGTTATACACAGGCAGAACCCGGACCGCCAGTTGGAATTGCTTACCGCCAGACAAGCTCTTGCGGCTAAAGCTTAATTCGCATTTGCTGGACGCATCACACAAGCACGGGGCAAACGCGGTGGCAGAGGCTGCGCTGGACGACGTTTTCATCGACGACATCACCTTTCCCGCGGCGGACGGATATTTGCTGACGGCGAGCCTGTTCCTGCCGCGCGGGGCGAAGCGCCATGCCGTGCTGATCAATTCGGCCACCGCCGTGCCGCGCAAGATCTACCGCGGCTTTGCCGGCTACTTGGCGGGGCGGGGCTGCGCCGTGTTGACCTATGACTATCGCGGCGTCGGCGATTCCAGGCAAAAGGCCTTGGTCGGTTACAACCAGCCCAAATCGTTGGTCGGCTTCAAGGCCTCGATGTCGGACTGGGCCGCGCTCGATATCACCGCCGCGGTAGCCTGGATGCGCGAGCGCTACCACAGCCTGCCGCTCAACTATGTCGGCCATTCCTTCGGCGGCCAGGCGCTGGGACTGCTGGCCAACAACGCCGAAGTGTCGCGCGCGCTCCTGATCGCGGCGCAGGCCGGCTACTGGAAGCTGATGGCCTCGCCCGAGCGCTACCGCATCTACGCCATGCTGAATTTTATCGGCACCCCCCTCACCCGGCTGCTCGGCTATGCGCCGGGATGGAGCGGTATCGGCGAGGACCTGCCCAGAGATGTGTTCCTGCAATGGGTCGACTGGGTGATGCACAAACGCTATCTGTTCGACGATCCCAAGCTCAGCGGCCTGAAGAACTTTCCAAAATTTCACGGCGCGATGCGCGCGCTCACTTTGTCCGACGATCCCTGGGCGACGCGGCCGGCGGTCGAACTGCTGTGTTCCGGGTTTACCTCGATCACGCCGGAAATACTCACGATCGCGCCGGCCGACGCCGGCGTCGCCAAGATCGGCCATCTGGGTTTCTTCCGCCCCGAACATCGCGGCACGCTGTGGCGAGGTGCTGCGGAATGGATTCAGACGGGGAAATAGGTTCGCCATCCCCGCCGTGCCGGCCGACGTCGAGCGGTGATCGCGAACCGCCCGAAATCGTTCCGTGGGGAACGGCCGGCCGGAATCGATCGGCGGGTGGAATGAATCGGTCAGCATGGCTATGGTGCCGCGGGTTCGATCGCAGGAATCCGCGTCAACATCAACACGCGCGAGACAGAGCTTGGAGACGATTGCTGTTGCCCTGTTTCTGCTGCTGGCCGTCGTGGTCAGCGGCGCGTTTGCGCGCATGTCCCCTCTGCTGCTGCCGCTCCCTCTCGTTCAGATCGCACTCGGTGCGGCGATTGCTTCGGTCGCCGATCTCGGCGTGGAGCTGAAGCCGGATATTTTCTTCCTGCTGTTCCTGCCGCCGCTGCTTTTCCTGGATGGATGGCGCATTCCGAAGGAAGGTCTGTTCCGTGACAAGGGAACGATCCTGGAACTGGCACTCGGCCTTGTTCTGTTCACGGTCGTGGGTGTCGGATATTTCGTCAACTGGATGATTCCGGCGATGCCGCTCGCCGTTGCCTTCGCACTGGCCGCGATCGTTTCTCCCACCGATCCGATTGCCGTGTCTGCGATTGCCTCCCGCGTGCCGATTCCGAGGCGGCTGATGCACATCCTCGAAGGCGAATCGCTGCTCAACGATGCTTCGGGCCTGGTGTGCATGCGCTTTGCCATCGCCGCTGCCCTGACCGGAACGTTCTCCCCGGTTGGCGCCTTCGGCACGTTCCTCTGGGTTGCGATCGGCGGCATCGTCATCGGTGTCGGCGTGACCTGGATAGCGACCATTGCAAAGAACTGGGTATCGCAGCACTTCGGCGAGGAGACGGGTTCGCAGATCTTGATCAGCCTGCTGATACCGTTCGGCGCTTACCTTCTGGCCGAACATCTGCGTTGCTCGGGTATTCTCGCGGCCGTTGCCGCCGGCATCACCATGAGCTACGTGGAACAGGGCGGCCAGGCGCTTCCCGTCACCCGGGTTCGGCGCAGCGCGGTTTGGGATCTGGTCCAGTTCACCGCCAACGGCATAATCTTCGTGCTGCTCGGCGAGCAGCTTCCGCAGCTGTTCACCGGAGCGGCGCGCGCGGTGCGCGAGACCGGACACCACGAACCGATCTGGCTGGTGGCCTATGTCGTCGCCATCAACCTCGCGCTTGCGGCGCTGCGCTTCCTCTGGGTCTGGACGTCGCTGCGGTTCACCTTGTTTCGAGCCTCACTGAAGGGCCAACACCCCTACATACCAAGCTGGCGTCTCATCGCGGCAACATCACTCGCGGGCGTGCGGGGAACCATCACGCTTGCCGGCGTGCTCACGCTGCCTTTGAGGATGAATGACGGCTCTGCGTTTCCGGCGCGCGACCTCGCCATTTTCCTAGCCGCCGGCGTCATCATCGTGTCGCTGGTCGCGGCAAGCGTCACCCTGCCCTATCTTCTAGAGGACCTGGAACTGCCGCCCGAACCGTCGCTGCAGGAGGAAGAGGATCTGGCGCGCGTCGCGGCGGCCGAACTCGCGATTCAAGCCGTCGAGCGGGCGCAGCACGAAATGGGTGAAGGCCGCAACGACGCCGATCTTTATACCGACGCAGGGGTTCGCATCATGGAACTCTATCGCCAGCGCATCGACAGCCGGTCCAAGACCGGCAAAGAGGCGACGCTGGCTCGCAAGATCGACGAGATCGAGCGGAAGCTCCGGCTTGTCGGGCTTCGCGCCGAACGCACCGAGTTCTACCGCATGGCGCGGGCCCGCCAGGTCTCTGACGAAACCGCCCGCAAGCTGGTCAGAGAGGTCGATCTGCTGGAGTCGCGCTTCGGCACGAAGTGACGCGCAATTCGGCGTTGGGCGACATCCCGTATTCTTCGACGACGAATCCGTGCGGCAGGAGTTCCTTGCAGACAGCGAGGCGGCGCAAGGCGGACGTCAATCCGCCTGATCCTCGTCCTGGCCGTTGAGCTGTTCGCTGTCCAGCCGCTTCATGTTCTCGAGTATCTTGAGC
>NZ_JADGRI010000312.1 GCF_017881085.1 Bradyrhizobium sp. | reverse complement strand
TTGAGGAGTAAGAATCATGGCTGAAGCTGGTGCACGCCGTCCGTTTTTCCGCCGCCGCAAGACCTGCCCGTTCACGGGTCCGAATGCGCCGAAGATCGACTACAAGGATTCCAAGCTGCTGATGCGTTACGTCTCCGAGCGCGGCAAGATCGTGCCGAGCCGCATCACCGCCGTCTCCGCCAAGAAGCAGCGTGAACTCGCGCGCGCCATCAAGCGCTCGCGTTTCCTCGGTCTGCTGCCCTACGTCATTCGCTGACACGAATCCGCGATCCGCGGCGCTCGCGCCGCGGATCTCTGAATTTTCATAAGGCTTCCGGTTCGTCCGGTTGCCGATGGTTGGGGTTCCCGAGCGGAGCCTCTAACCGCTCGAAGGGAGCGGGACAGCTGATGATCGCGATCCTTCTCATTGCGCTTGCCGCCGGCGCCGCGTCGGCGCTGATGTTCGCCTCGATCATCTCGGGCGCGCTGATCTCGCTATTGCTGTTCTACCTGGCGCCGCTGCCGCTGATGGTGGCGGCAATGGGCTGGGGGCCGCTCAGCGCCAGCATCGGCGGCATCGCGGCAGCCACCGCCCTCGGCGCGATCTTCGGCCTTCCCTATTGCATCGCCTTCGTGATCATGGTCGCGCTGCCCGCCTGGTGGCTCGGGCATCTTGCCCTGCTCGGACGGCCGATTCCCGCTGGCGTCCCCTCGGGTAATGGCGCCTCGCCAGTTCCGGCTGACATGGAATGGTATCCGGTCGGGCGCATCTTGCTCTGGATATCAGCTTCTGTCGCGCTGACGACGATGGCCGCGCTGCTCACGCTCGGCACCGATGCCGCCGCCATTACCGACACGCTGCGACGGGGCTTGCTCCGGGTTCTGGACCTGACGGCTGCAGCGCCTACGGCCGAGACCGAACAATGGGTTGCCGCACTGGTGGTGATGGCCCCGTCGGCCGCCGCGGTCGTCGAGATGACGACACTGACGCTCAGCCTCGGGCTCGCGGCACGAATCACGGCGACCTCGGGACGGCTGCATCGTCCCTGGCCCGACCTGAAAAGCGTCGAACTGCCGCCGATGACGCTGGCGGCGCTGTGTGTCGCGGTCGCGTTCAGCTTCGCCGGCGGGATGCTTGCGCTGCTGGCGCAGATCGTCACTACGGCCCTGATGATGGCCTATGCGCTCACCGGCTTCGCGGTTCTGCATACGTTGACGCTGGCCTTGAAAAGCCGCGCGTTCCTGCTCGGCTGTACCTACGCCATCGTCATCATGTTTGTCTGGCCCGTGCTCCTGATGGCGGTCGTCGGGCTCGCGGATGCCACTTTCGGATTTCGCCAGCGTTACCTGCAACACAGGCCGCCGCCCCTGCCTACGTCCTGAACGCCGATCTTCAACCGAAACTTCAACCCACCACCACATTCGAAGGAGAACCAACATGGAAGTCATTTTGCTGGAGCGCGTCGCCAAGCTCGGCCAGATGGGCGAAGTCGTCCGCGTCAAGGACGGCTTTGCCCGCAACTTTCTCTTGAAGCGCGGCAAGGCGCTGCGCGCCACCGCGGACAATCGCTCCAAGTTCGATGGCATGAAGGCCGAACTCGAAGCGCGCAACCTCAAGGCCAAGGGCGAGGCGAGCAAGGTCGCCGAGAAGATCGACGGCCGCAACGTCGTGGTGCTGCGTCAGGCTTCCGAGACCGGTCAGCTGTTCGGCTCGGTGACGGTTCGCGACATCATCGCGTCGTTTGAGGCCGACGGCGTCACCATCAGCCGCAGCCAGGTCATGCTGGACGCGCCGATCAAGACCATCGGCAAGCACACCATCGCGATTGCCGTGCATCCGGAAGTCGAGGTCGGCGTCTCCGTGACGGTGGCGCGCAGCGCCGACGAGGCCGAACGCATCAATCGCGGCGAGGACATCTCGACCCGTCGGGAAGACCAGGACGCCGCCGCCGAAGCGCTGGCCGCCGCCGGCGAATTTTTCGACCCCGAAGCCCGCCGCGACGAGGAGCCCGAGGGCGAAGCCGCTTCGGAAAAGTAAGGCCGCGCCTTTCGGGTCTGGCTCAAACGAAATGCCCAAGTCCGGCCGTCAGGCCGGACTTGGGATTGTTGCCGGTGGCTGCTGGAGCATCCTGTTCAACGCCAATGCGGTCGCGGCGTGTTTTCGGCCGGCCAGTTCCGTCCTCAAAACGAAGCAATGGAACAAGCCGCCATTGAAGGCCGGATCGCCGGACTGGCGTTCACGCGTAGAATCTATTGGGAGATCGGCGGTGCGGGCGGTCCTGCCGGGGCAACAGGCGGCACCGAGACCGGCGGCGCAGGCTGCGGCGCGGACGGTCCGGCAGACGGCTCCGCCGTGCCGCTGGTAACGGCCGCGGAGACCGCGGGGGAAGCCGCCGGCGGCGCGGGGGTGACGGGGGGTACAGGATCGGCCCGCAGCGTGGGGGGCGCGCTGCTGCCCGTCTCTTTCGGCGCTTCGATCTTGGTGGATTCGGATTTGGCCTCGGCGGGCGGCTTGGCGCCCTCAGGCTTGGTGCCCTCAGGCTTGCCGCTCTCGACCTTTGCGGTATCGCCCTTGCCAGCTTCGGTCTTGCCGGTTTCGGTCTTGCCGGTTTCGGTCTTGCCAGTTTCGGTCTTGCCAGTTTCGTTTTTGGGCGTCTCTTCCTTTGCCGCCTCGCCCTTTGCGGACTCTTCCTTGCCAGACTCGGTCTTGCCGGGTTCGGTCTTGGGGGATTCGGTCTTGGGCGATTCGGTCTTGGCAGATTCGGATTTGGGCGGCTCTTCGCCCCCGCGCTTGCCCCACTTGCTCAGTTTCCGCTTGGCCGACAATTTGCGGCCATCAGGGCCGCGCTCGCTGGCCGCCTGATCCGGCGCCTGCCCCTCCGCAGCGGGGGGTGTCTCGCCCGGCCGCGCCAGGCGCTTGGCGTTGCGGCCGCGGCGTGCGGGCTCAAGTCCGTCGGCATCCGGCTTTGCGTCCGGCTTGGCGGCCTCCTTCGGCTCGTCCTCGGGCTTGGCAGCCTCCTGCGCCGGCGCGAGGCGCAGCCTGCGGCCAAACCGGTCGAGTTGTTCGGACAATCCACCGGGCTTGGGTTCCGATTTTTCATCCTTGCCCGATTTGCCCTGATTCCCGACATAGCGGGTATCGGTCGCCCCGTTGGAGACAAGGAAGGCGGCCAGCAGCGAAGCCATCTCGGGACTGGTCGTGTAATGCTGCTTCAGAAAACCCGGGAGCGAGCCCGCGGGCACGGTCTTCAACAGACCGCGCGGGCCTTTGTGGCAGGCCGTGCACGTTCCGGCGAAGATCTGGGAGGGGCTTTTGCCGGCCTCGAGATTTTGCGTCTGCGCCGGCGCCGGGTCCGCCGCGAAACAGCCGATCAGAAGCGTCACCGTCGCTAAACTGAGCGCTCGGCTCAACATTCCCTATTTCTCCAGATGTGGAAATCGCTTCCAGCGTCCCCAGATCGGGCACCGGCGGCGGTCACCTTTTAGCCGATTATCCCATGAATGGAAGCGCGCTTATGACGCAACTGCGTGAATGTGCCATTTCCGAATATCCGCTTTGTGTACAACGCACTAGCGCGCGCGTTCCGTCATCCCTATGATCAATGGGTGGCATAGCGGACCATTCGGTCCGAAATGCGTCGAGTTTGACGGCCGGTGCGTTAGCCTCGTTGGGATCGCTCAGTTTGGTGGTTTCGATGGACCGTTTGTTGCGCTATTTCCTGCAGCAGTTCATTCGCCGCGGCGCAATGAACTTCACCACTGCGAGTGGGACAATATTCAGCTGCGGCGATGGAACCGGCGAGCCGGTGTCCGTGCGATTTCTGACCAACGAGGCCGAACGGAGGGTCCTTCTCAACCCCGAACTTGCGCTCGGCGAAGTCTTCATGGAAGGCACCTTCGTCGTCGAGCAGGGCACGATTGCGGATGCGCTGGCGATCCTGATGGATCAGCCCGACATCGTGCCGCGCTGGGCCAGACTGCAGTGGTGGCTGCGCTATCTGGTCAGGCATCTCAGGCAGTTCAATCTGCGGAGCCGCTCGAAAGATAACGTGGCGCACCACTACGATCTCGACGGCCGGCTGTATTCCCTCTTCCTCGATGCCGACAAGCAATACAGCTGCGCCTATTTTGAAACACCGGACGCCAGCCTTGACGATGCCCAGCTCGCCAAAAAACGCCATCTCGCCGCGAAGCTGCTGATCGAGCGCGGCAATCGCGTGCTCGACATCGGTTGCGGCTGGGGCGGACTTAGCGTCTATCTGGCGGAGATGACCGGCGCCAACGTCACCGGTATCACGCTATCGACCGAACAGTTGCAGGTGGCGAACGCGCGCTCGGCCGAGAAAAATCTGACCGCGAAATTCTTCCTCGAGGACTATCGCGATGTGACCGGGCCGTTCGATCGCATCGTGTCGGTGGGCATGTTCGAGCACGTCGGCGTCGACTTCTACGAAACCTATTTCCGGCGGTGCGCCGAGCTTCTCACCGACGATGGCGTGATGGTGCTGCACTCGATCGGCCGATCCGAGGGCCCCGACGCCACCAATCCCTGGATTACGAAGTATATCTTTCCGGGCGGCTACATCCCGGCGCTTTCCGAGGTGATGCCCGCGATCGAGCGCGCAGGCCTCCTGGTCTGCGACGTTGAAATCCTGCGGCTGCATTACGCCGAAACCCTCAAAGCCTGGCGTCAGCGCTTCATGGCCCGGCGCGAGGAAGCGGTGCAGTTTTATGACGAGCGTTTTGCGCGGATGTGGGAGTTCTATCTCGCCTGCTCCGAGATGTCGTTCCGCAAGCAGAATATGATGAACTTCCAGATCCAGCTCACCAAACGCCAGGGCGTGGTGCCGATGACGCGCGATTACATCACCCGCGAAGAAGCAAGACTGCGCATCATCGAGCGCGGCCAGCGGCCACGGCTGCAGATCGCCGGGGAATAGGCCGCGCGGATGCTGGTTTCGCAGGCTGTAATTCGAGGCGCCCTAAGGATTAAGGCGAGGCCGGGCGCGCCAGCTGGGCGTGAAACGCGGTCATGACCTTTGGATCGCAAGGAATTTGTCGAATTTCCGGGCGCGACACGTTTTCCATGGCCTGCACGAGCATCGACAGCCACAATTTCGGGTCGTCGCTGGATCTCCAGGCCCCTGGTATGGAAGTGCTTGGTATCCAAGTCTGAAGCCGCTGGCCCATTGCCCGTCCCTGCCTAAACCGCGCCGGTACCAACCCGGAAGCCGGCGGTCCGTTCCTCACACCATGCCGCAAGAAAATGCGGCCATGTGTGAGGTGCTTCACAGAGGGTTCCGACGGCCTGTCCTAAAGCTACCGCCATGGCCCACAGAACCTACCCATCATCGTTCGACCCGAACGCCGGCCTCGGAACCGACTACGCCCTGATCGCCGGGAGCGTCGGAGCAGCCCTGATCGCGCTGATCTATCTCGTTCTGATCTGATCCAGCACAAGATCGCGGGCGCCCTGCCCTTGGGATGGGTATCCCCGGGCCGGCTAAGGTTCACTTCGCGCGGGTGTTTTCTTCCACTCTCGAATCCATTTTCTTGCATTTTCGAATGATGACGGCGCCGGCCGGTCGGGCAAAAACCCGTCAAGCGCCACAGCGCCACGGCGAGACGAATTCCCAACGCGCATTGTGTGAATCGTGCATAAGGCGTCACGGCGCTTCCGCTTGCCGCAGTACAGGCGCTTTATCGCCGCCCCGTATCCGCCCAAGTTCCACGAACACTCGAGCACCATGGCCCTACTTGATTCGAACGTATTAAAACTCGCTCCCGACGGCGGAACTCCGGCCTATCGCAGCGCACCGCACAATATCGAGGCGGAACAGGCGCTGCTCGGCGCGATTCTCGTCAACAACGACGCGTTCTACCGGGTATCAGACTTTCTGGAACCCAAGCACTTCTTCGAGCCGTTGCATCAGACGATCTACGAGACCGCGAGCAGCCTGATCCGGATGGGCAAGGTCGCCACCCCGGTCACGCTGAAGACCTTCCTGCCGGCCGAGACCGATATCGGCGGCATGACGGTCGGCCAATACCTCGCCCGCCTCGCCGCCGAAGCCACCACCATCATCAACGCCCAGGATTACGGCCGCACCGTTTACGACATGGCGCTGCGCCGCGATCTGATCGGTATCGGCGAGGACATGGTCAACGTCGCCTACGAGGCGCCGGTGGATTTCGCGCCGCGGGCCCAGATCGAGGATGCCGAACGAAAGCTGTACGAACT
>NZ_JADGRI010000311.1 GCF_017881085.1 Bradyrhizobium sp. | reverse complement strand
CGTCCACGACAATCCGATGGTGATTGAGGGCCGGCAATGAAACGTTCGCGTCGCGTCGTTCTGACCATGATGGGCACCGCCGCCGTCGGCGCGGTGTCGATGGGCTTTGTGAAGCGAGGCGATTGCGGTCCCGGACGGATCCCGGAACTCCGGCGTGAGCCGGACGGGCGCTTGCGGGAATATTGCGTGAGCTATGGCGGCTTCGGCGGCGGGCCGCATCGGCTGCACGCGCACTTCCATGGCCGTGGCGGGCACGCCCATGGCGGCGGCTAGCCCCGCGTCATGAAGCGCCTCGCCTGTTCCGAGCGCGAGGACTGGCGCTTGACCGCTGATCAAACCGGGTTTGATTTTCACACCGTCGATGGCGAACGTTACTGGGATGAGCGCGCCTTTTACGCGTTCACGCTGGACGAAATCGAAAATCAGATCGAAGCACCGACCGGTGAGATCGACGCGATGTGCCTCGAGCTCGTCGCCTGCGCCGTCGACGACGAGGAATATCTGCGCCGGCTGAAAATCCCGGAAACCTTTTGGCCGCTGATCTCCGAAAGCTGGTACCGCGACGAGGCCAGCCTCTACGGCCGGCTCGACCTCCGTTTCGACGGGCGCGGGCCGGCAAAACTGCTGGAATACAACGCGGATACGCCGACCTCGATCTTCGAGGCGGCGGTGTTTCAGTGGACCTGGCTGGAGCAGGCGATTGAGCGGGGCATCATTCCTGCCCACGCCGACCAGTTCAATTCGATCCACGAACGCCTGATCGAGGCGTGGAAAAAACTCCGTGAGGGCCACCGTCTTCATCTCACCGGGACCACCGAAAACCCCGAGGATGCCGGCACGCTGGCCTATCTCGAGGACACCGCGCGTCAGGCCGGCCTCGAAACCACCTTGATCGACATCGAGCACATCGGCTGGCGCGAGGATGGCAGCTTTGTCGATCTCGACGATCACGGAATCGGGCTCGTGTTCAAGCTCTATCCCTGGGAATGGATGTTCCACGACGACTTCGGCGCCCGGCTCGCCAGGGCGCCGACGCGCTGGATCGAGCCGCCCTGGAAAGCAATCCTCTCCAACAAGGGCATTCTTCCCCTGCTGTGGGAGATGTTTCCGGATCACCCCAATTTGCTGCCGGCCTTCTTCGAGGACGACCCGGACGCCGCACACCTCGGCACCAGCTTCGTGCGCAAGCCGCTTTATTCGCGCGAAGGCGCCAACATCGCGCTGGTCAGCGACGGCATGACGGTGATGGAACAGCAAGGGCCGTACGGCGCCGAAGGCTTTATTCGCCAGGCGCTGGCGCGGCTGCCGAATTTTTCCGGGCAATATCCTGTAGTGGGAAGCTGGCTGGTCGACCACATCCCGTGCGGGCTATCGATCCGCGAGGACGAAAATCCGATCACCGGCAACACGTCGCGGTTCCTGCCGCACGCGATCCTTTAAGGCGTTTTCGAGCGAAGCCTGCCCCGCACCCGGATAGCGGGGTCGATACGGTTCACGTCAAGAAGACGCGTCAAAAGATGATCAGCGCGCTCCGACCAGCTTCAGCACCTGCGGCATGGCAGCCGAGACGCCTGCGCGCGCAGCCCGTTCGGTATTCAGCCGATAAAGACCGCGCCGGTCCGCATAGGGCTTGAACGCGTCGGAGATTCCGACCACGGATTCGGCCGCACCCAGCGCCAGCACGCCATCGGGCTCGAGCATCCTCGAAAGCCGATCGAAGATGCCGGCCTTGGTGTCCTGGTCGAAATAGATCAGGACGTTGCGGCAGAAGATCACATCGAACGTGCCAAGGTGAGAGAAGTCCTGCAGCAAGTTGAGCTGGCGGTGCTGCACCATGGCGCGGATATCGGCGTTGAGCTGCCACAGCTCTCCGGTTTGCGTGAAATACTTGACCAGCATATGGATCGGAAGGCCGCGCTGCACTTCGAACTGGCTGTAGATCCCTGCCTTGGACTTTTCCAGCACTTCCTGCGACAGATCGGTCGCAACGATTTCGACCCGCCACCCCGAAAGGGCTGCGAATTCCTTGACGCACATCGCGATCGAATAGGGCTCCTGCCCGGTGGAGGACGCCGCGCACCAGATCCGCAGCGAACGCCGGCTGGCGCGCGCCTGCACCAGCGCCGGGAGGATCGCCTCGCGCAAATGGTCGAACGGAATCTTGTCGCGGAAAAAGAAGGTCTCGTTGGTGGTCATGGCCTCGACCACGTCCGACGTCAGCTTCTCGGCGCCGGCCTTGATCTTCGCAACGAGTTCGGCGATGCCCGGAAGGCCCGCCCGTCGCGCCAGCGGAATCAACCGGCTTTCGACCAGATATTGCTTGTCGGCGGACAGGTCGAGGCCGGAGCGCTCCTTCAGAAGCTTGCGCAGGAAGTCATAGTCCAGCGGCGTCACGAGCGATCTCCCGCGAACACCCGGACCAGCTTCGAACCGATCTGATTGAGCGGCAGAATGGCGGCGCAAATTCCCGCATTCGCGGCAGCACCCGGCATCCCCCACACCACGCTCGAGGCTTCGTCCTGGGCGATCACGCTGCCACCGGCCGCGACGATCTCCTTGCCACCGCGCATCCCGTCCGAGCCCATGCCCGTCAGCACCACGGCCAGGACGCCGGCCTGCCAGACATCGATCGCCGAGGAGAACAACGGATCGACCGCGGGCTTGCAGAAATTGACCGGCGGTCCGTCGTCGAGGGCGATCGCGACTTCGGCGCCGTGGCGCACGACGCGCATGTGGCGGCCGCCCGGCGCGAGATAGATCCGGCCGGCCTTGACAATCTCGCCATCGACGGCTTCGTGCGCCGGCCTGTGGCTCGACCGTGCCAGATGCTCGGCCAGAATCGTGGTGAAGGTCGGAGGCATATGTTGCGTGATCAGCACCGGAAAGCGGTCGATCACGGGACCAAGTTCGGTGACCAGCGCCATCAGGGCCTGCGGACCGCCGGTCGACGATCCGATCAAGAGCACTCGCGGCGCCTGCATGCTGAACGGGCGGCGCATCAGCTGCGGCTGTGCAACCGGCGCCAGCGCGGGCCGCGCCAAATGCTCTTTGACCAGCATCGGCGGCGGCGACGAAGACGCCGGAGCCGTGCGGCGGACCTTGGCGCCGAGCGAGCGGATTTTCTGGATCAGATCGTGATGGAAGGTTTCGGCGGCCGTAGCTTCGCGGGTGCTTTCGGGCTTTGGGATGTAGTCCGCTGCCCCGAGCGACAGCGCCTTGAAGCTGATCTCCGCGTTGCGGCGGGTCAGGGTCGAGGCCATGATGATGATCAGGTTGCGTTTCTTCGCCAGCAGCTGGGGCAGCGCGGAAATGCCGTCGAGCTCCGGCATCTCGATGTCGAGCACGGCGACATCGGGATTGACCCGCTCGATCTGGTTGACCGCATCAAGGCCGGTGCGCAGCGACGCTGCGACCACCATGTCCGATTCCGATGCGATCCAGCGGGAGATCAATCCCCTGATGACGACGGAATCGTCGACCACCATCACCCGCAACGGCTCTTGCCGCGCAGAACTCGGGGGTGGGGAACTTGTCAGGGCAACACTCATTACTCACCAGATACGGCTGAACGCGGCACTATTGCACTGTAACGCCGAGGGCAGTTCAGCCGCCGGATCGAAAGGGGCAGATCAGATCAGGCCGACTTCCTGGAACTTCGCGGTGACGATGTCCTTGTCGAATGGCTTCATGATGTATTCGTTGGCGCCGGCGTGCAGCGCGCGCGCGATATGTGCGACATCGTTCTCGGTGGTGCAGAACACCACCTTGGGCTGGTCGCCGCCTGGCATGCGGCGCAGAGCGCCGAGGAATTCGTAGCCGTCCATGACCGGCATGTTCCAGTCGAGCAGGATGGCGTCCGGCAGTCCGCGCTTGCAGACTTCCAGCGCCTTCTCGCCGTCCTCGGCTTCGACGATCTGGAAGTCCAGGCCTTCCAGGATTCGCCTTGCGACCTTCCGGATGACACTGGAGTCATCCACGACAAGACATGTTCTCATTTCAGCCTCTGCTTCTTCAATCCCTTAAAGGGATGTTCCATTGCCACCGGCTTTGCGTGCCCGCCGCCGGTCTTATGCCGCCATCATGTCAGGCACGATTTCGAGGACGCGATCGACATCGAGGACGACCATGAGCTGACCGTCGAGGCGATGCACGCCGCCGGCGAGCTTGGCCATGCGGGGATCGAGGTTGACGGGATTTTCTTCGCAGCCGTTGTCGTGAAGCCTCAGGACTTCACCGATCTGGTCGATCAGGAGGCCGTAGGATTCGCCGCGCAGGTCGACGCCGACCGCCATCGGCGGCTTGCCGTCGTCGTTCTTGGGCAGGCCGAGCCGGGCGCGCATGTCCACCACCGTGACGATGCGGCCGCGCAGATTGAGCACGCCGGCGATCTCGCCCGGCGACAGCGGCACCCGCGTCAGCCGCTCCGGCATGAACACGTCCTGCACGCGCGAGATCGGCAGCCCAAACAATTGCCCGCCGATCATCGCGGTGACGTATTCGGCGACGGCGTCTTCGGTCAAGTCGGTCTTGGAGGTCATGCTCGTTTCCCTATGCCCTGGCTGAGCTTGCTCATGCCGCCCGGTGGAGTTCGGCGGTCTGTTCCTTCAGCGCCGCGATCAGGCCGGGACGGTCGAACTTGGCGACGTAATCGTGGAAGCCGGCCTGCCGGCCGCGCTCGATCGCCGCCGGCGACACCAGCGAGGACAGCCCGATGATCGGCATCGTACTCAGATGCGCATCCGCCCGGATGGTCTCGGCGAACTCGAACCCGTTCATGTCCGGCATTTCGATGTCGGTCAGCACCACGTCGAAGGTCTGGCCCGAGCGCAGCGCCGTCAGGCCTTCCTGCGCGTTCGGCGCCACCCGCACCTTGTAGCCCGCGGCCTTGAGGACCGGCGCCAGCATGTTGCGGAAGAACGCGCTATCGTCCACCAGCAGCACCGATTGCGCCGAGGCCGAGGGTGTCATCTCCTTGCGCGTGAACCAGTCGGGGAACGCCATGGGGAGGAAGTGGCCGACGTCGATCACCTCGGTGGCCTGGCCCTTGATCACGGCGGAGCCGAGAATGCCGTCCGGGGAGCCGCCGACCTCGATGTTGAGCCGCTCCTCGACGATGTCGACGATCTCGTCGACCACCAGTCCCATCGAGCGGCGGTCGTCGGCGAACACCAGGATCGGCTGCGAGCCGGAGGTCTGGACGCTGACGCCGGCCATCTGCACCAGCGGCATCAGCTGGTCGCGGTACTGCACCATGTAGCGGCCGTTGGAGAGCTCGATCTTGTCGCAGGCGATTTCTTCCAGCCGGGTGACGAGGCCGAGCGGCACCGCCTTGGGCTGGTTGGTGCCGGCGCGGAACACCAGCAGCGAGGTCAGCTGTTCGGCGGCGCTGGCGCGGGAAGCGGCGTTCTCGTCGGCGATTTCGTGGCTGGCAGCACCCGAAGCGCCGAGCGCTTTCGCAATGCCGTTGGGATCGATGATCATGATCACGGCGCCATCGCCCAGGATGGTGTTGCCGGAGAACATGTCGATGTGGCGCAGCTTTGTCGACATCGGCTTGACCACGATTTCCTCGGTGTGGAACACGCCGTCGACCACGATGCCGAAGGTCTGGCTGCCGACCTGGGTGACGACGATGAAGCCGTTCTCCGGATCGGAGGAGGAGCCGTCGTCGATCTTCAGGAGCTTCTTCAGATGCATCAGCGGCAACAGCTTGTTGCGCAACCGCAATACCGCGGTGTCCTTGATGCGCTCGATGCGGTGTTCGGAATTGGCCCGGGCGCGCACCAGTTCGACCACCGCCAGCTGGGGGATCGCAAAACGGTCGCCGCCGGCTTCCACGATCAGCGCCGAGACGATCGCGAGCGTCAGCGGGATCTTGATGGTGACGCTCGAGCCCTCGCCGGCCACCGACTTGACGTCGATGGTGCCGCCGATCTGGTCGATATTGGTACGCACCACGTCCATGCCGACGCCGCGGCCGGACACCGAGGTGACGGCGGCTGCGGTCGAGAAGCCGGGCGCGAAGATGAACTTGTGGATCTGCGCTTCCGTCATCTTCTCCAGTTCGGCCTCGCTGACGAGCCCGCTGGAAACGGCTTTGGCCTTGATCCGCTCGGTATTCAGTCCGCGGCCATTGTCGGCGATGCAGATGATGATGTGGCCGCCTTCATGATAGGCGGAGAGGCGAATGGTGCCCTGCTCGGGCTTGCCGGCGGCGGCGCGCTCGGCCGGG
>NZ_JADGRI010000073.1 GCF_017881085.1 Bradyrhizobium sp. | reverse complement strand
TACCGCTACAATTTCCGCACGCAGGCGAACGGCACACCGGAGATGCTGGCCGTTCTCGTCTATCTCCTCAAGATGAAGCCGGACTTCAAGACCATCGCGGTCGTCAATCAGGACTACGCCTGGGGCCGCGAAAGCTGGGAAATCTTCTCAACTGCGCTGAAGGCCATGAAACCTGACGTGCAGGTGGTGGCGGAGCTCTTCCCAAAATTCGGTGCCCCCGACTACTCCACCGAGGTTTCCCGCTTGCTGGCGTTGCGTCCCGATGTGGTGCTGACCACCAGCTGGGGCGGTGATCTTGACACGCTGGTGCGCCAGGCCGGTCAGCGCGGCCTGCTGCAACAGTCAGCGTTCGTGCTCGCCATCGGAGAATCGTCAATCCAGCGGCTGGGCAAGGATCTACCCGAAGGCTTGATTGTCGGTGCCCGCGGTGATCACTGGTTTCTGCATCCAGAGAAGAAGAACGATGCAGCCTTCAAGGCCTTCAACGAGGCATTCAAGGCAAAGACCGGGTCTTGGCCGATTTACCCTGTCTATCACATGGCCCAGGCCTTCTCGGCTCTGCAGGCGGCCTATGACAAGGCCATCAAGGCCAATGGCGGCAACTGGCCGTCGCACGAGCAGGTCGTGGATGCGGCTGCCGGCACCGAGTTCGCAACGGGCTTCGGCAGGCCCGTCACATTGCGGGTGGAGGATAACCAGGGTCTGGAGGCCCAGCTTGTTGGCATCACCAAGGCCGTACCGGGCTATGACTTCAAGGTGCTCGACAACATGATGGTCTTCGACCCCCGGGCGATCACAACTCCGCCAGGCATGCGGTCGGTAGAGTGGCTCAAGACGCTCAAGCCCGAATTCGTCAAGATGGAAGTGCCAACGTTCAGGCACTGACACCGTGATCGCCGTCCTCCGGACTTTACTCCGGGGGACGGGCTTTGCCTTGAAGGCTTCTCGATGAACTCCACTCTCGCCACCCTGGCCGTTCTCGACGGGATCAGCTACGCCGCATTGGTGTTCCTGGTTTCGGTTGGGCTCAGCCTTATCTTCGGCGTGCTGCGCGTGGTGAACGTGGCGCATGGCTCTTTCTATGCGTTTGGGGCTTATCTGGCCGCCACGTTCAGCCTCGCTGTCGCGCCCCTGTCGCCGTGGCTCACATATCCCGCGCTGGTGGCGGCATCCATCGTGATCGGCGTGGTATGCGGCGGGCTCATCGAGCGCTTTCTGCTGCGGCCGCTGTACGGGCGCGACGACGTCCTGCAGCTTCTGATCACCTTTGCGGCCTTCATGATTATGGACAACCTGCAGCGCCTGATCTGGGGCGTTCAGCCAATTTTCGCCAACGAGCCGCTGAAGCTGTTGCCCAACATCTCCGTGTTCGGCGTCAATTACACCTCCTACCAGGTCTTGCTGCTACCATGCGTGGCCCTGCTGACGCTCATCGGCCTGCGCTACTTTCTGCGCCGCACCCTTGCGGGCGCTGTGATTATGGCTGTCACGGAGGATCGTGAGGCCGCGACCGCCATTGGTATCGACGCGAAGCGGGTTTACTTCGTTACGTTCATCATCGGCGCGAGCTTCGCGGCTCTTGGCGGAGCGCTTGCCTTGCCGACCACCTCACTTGTGCCCGGCATGGGCGCGGACATGATCGTGCTTTCCTTCGCCGTCGCCGCGACAGCTGGCCTCGGTCAGATCGAAGGCACAGCTGTCACCGCACTCATGATCGGGCTTGCGCGTGCCTTCATCATCTACACCCAGCCCGAGTTCGAGGTTCTGGTGCCCTATCTTCTCATGGTGCTCGTGCTCCTGGTGCGGCCGTTCGGCCTGTTCGGCGCCACGCAGTTAAGGAAAATCTGATGGCCGGCCGTTTCAAGCCGATTACGATGGCCGCGGTCGTCTTCTTCCTGGTAGCCGCCGTCGCGCCGCTATTCGTGCCGAGCTGGGCCACGCTGTTCGCGCTGATCCTCGCCAAAAGTATCGTGGTGCTGGGCATCATCTTGCTGCTGCAAGCGGGACAGGTGTCGTTTGGACACGCGATGTTCTTCGTAACAGGCGCTTACAGCGCGGCCTTTTGGGGCAAGTATGTCGGTGGCGGCGACATCGTGCTCTATCTGGTGCTCGGCGCCGTATCATCCACCGTCTTCGGCCTCATCGTGGGCCTGTTTGTGGTGCGCTACCGGGAAATCTTCTTCGGAATGCTCAACCTGGCCTTCTCGATGGTGCTGTGGTCGCTACTGGAGAAGATGTTCCACTACACCAACGGCGCGGACGGCATTCGCGTGGCGCGTCCGGGTCTGCTGGGATTGGCTTTCACACCGGAAACCTTCCAATACGTCATCCTCTATGTGAGCTTGCTGATCGCGATAGCGGCATTCTTCGGCGTGCAACGCTACCTCGACAGCCCTCTCGGGCATATGTTGCGGGCCATCAAGTCGAACGAGACGCGGCTGGAATATTTGGGAACGTCGGCCCGCCGCGTGCTTCTCGTCGGCTATGTGATTTCCGCGTTCCTCGGTGGTATTGGCGGCACGCTGGTGGCGATCATCCAGCAGATCGCCACGCCGGAGTTCGGCTACTGGACAAAGTCGGGCGAGTTCGTGTTCATCGCGATCCTCGGCGGCGGCGCGCATGCTTTCGGTGCGTTTGCCGGGGCTGCCATGTTTGAAGTCGTCCGCTTCTATGCGGCCGCTCAGCTCGCAAACGCATGGCAGCTCATTCTCGGCGTGGTGCTGATCGTCATCATTCTCTACGCGCCGAACGGCCTGATAGGCCTCAGGCAGCGCGACAATCGTTCGAAGGAAGGAGGTCACTGATGGCCAACGTCCTTCTCTCGGCCAAGGGCATCAAGATCCGCTTCGGCGGGGTCATCGCAGCGGATGGAATCGACCTCGACGTCCATGAGGGCGAGAATCTCGCCATCATCGGGCCCAACGGCGCCGGCAAGACGACGTTCCTCAATATCTCGACCGGTTACCTCAGGCCGCAGGCAGGCAGTGTGAGCTTTCTTGGCCGCGATATTACCGCGCAGCTGCCGCGTACGATCACCAAGCTCGGCATCGCCCGCGCCTTTCAGATTCCTCAACTGTTCCTCGATCAGACGGTGATGGAGAACATGCTGATCGCGGCCGCCTCGCTCAGGGGGCATCCATCGGGGCTCAAGGCTCTCTCGAGCCTGCCGGAGAGGCCGGAGATGGAGCGGCTGCTCGATCTCGTGGGCGTCAAGGAATACGCGGAGCGCAAGGCGAGAGAATTACCCGAAGGGCAGCGCAAGCTCATCGATATTGCTCTTGCGCTGGCCTTGAAGCCCAAGCTCCTGCTCATGGACGAGCCGACCTCAGGCGTCGCGTCGTCGGAGAAGTTCGGCATTATGGACATCCTCATCACCGCGCTCGCGAAGGAAAAGGTGACCTCGGTTTTTGTCGAGCACGATATGGACATGGTGGAGCGCTATGCCAGCCGCGTTGCAGTCTGGAGCATGGGAAAGATTCAAAAAGTTGGGACGCCTGCGGAGGTCCTGGCCGATCCGAAAGTCCGCGAGCACGTGATCGGAATATGATGCCGATGCTGAGCCTTGAGAACATCAACGTCGCGATAGCCGGTGCGCCTGTGCTGCGCAATGTCAGCTTCTCCTTGAAGGCCGGCGCGAGCGCTGCACTCATCGGGCGCAATGGCGCTGGCAAGACCACGACAGTACGCACCATCATGGGCTTCACGGAAGCAAGTGGCATCGTGCGTTTGGGCGGCCAGGATCTTGGGCCCGTTCCGCCACATCGTCGGCCATCCCTGGGTATCGGCTATGCGCCCGAGGATCGTCGCCTGTTTTCAGCATTCTCTGTGGAGGAGAACATCCTTCTCCCCGGCCGCGTTGCGAAGCTGAGTCCTGAGGAAACCCAGCGTAGACTGGATCGCGCCTATTCCGTGCTGCCGGAGCTGAAAGAGCTTGCCAAGCGGCCGGCTGGATCGGTTTCCGGGGGCCAGGGCAAGATGGTGGCGCTAGGCCGCGCTCTGATGCTGGGAACTCGGCTCGTCATTCTCGACGAGCCGTTCCAGGGTCTCGCTCCTGTGCTGGCGCAGCGGTACGCAGAAGCGCTCCGGCGGCTTCGTTCGCAGGACAAGGACATCACGCTGCTCATAACGGAGTCGAACCCGAAGCTTCTCGACACCTTCGCCGACGTGACGCTAACCATAGAGAGAGGCGAGATCGAAAGCCGTGCAAGCAACTGAGACAAGCGACTAGGATGCCCTTCTGAGCGGCGCGACGTCTACGTGCTGTCGCGCGGCCGTGTCGTGATGCACGCTGTTCCCGGTGACATTACCGAGGAGCGGCTGCACCAAGTGCATTTGAATTGAGTTGGACCGGTCATCCGCACCGTTCCGAAGACGAGGCATTCGCTTTTTAGGACGCGCAACCAGAACAATAAGCAAGGAGAGTTCGTATGAATATCAACGTCAAACTTCCGCCCGCGAAAGGCGTTTTCATCGACAACGCATGGCGGCCTTCGCATTCGGGTAGGACTCTTGCGATGCTGGCCCCCGCCACAGGCCAGGTCATCGCCTCGATTGCTGCGGGCGACGCCGAAGATGTAGACCTCGCTGTTAAGTCGGCGCGTCGCTCTCTTGAGCAGGGTGCGTGGGGCCGCATGACCGCAACGGAGCGCGGCCGGTTGCTCTCGCGGCTCGGCAGGCTGATCGAAGATCATGCCGAGGAACTTGCCAAGTTAGAAGCGGCAGACACCGGCAAGCCGATGAAACAGGCCAAAGCCGACGTCACCGCGGTCGCTCGCTATTTTGAATATTACGGCGCAGCCGCGGACAAGGTGCACGGCGACACTATTCCATTTCTCGACGGCTACCTCGTCACCACGTTATACGAACCGCTCGGTGTGACCGGACATATCATTCCTTGGAACTATCCGGGTCAAATGTTCGGCCGAACTGTGGCGCCGGCTCTTGCGATGGGCAATGCGACAGTGGTCAAGCCGGCCGAGGAGGCCTGCCTGGTGCCGCTGCGGATCGCCGAGCTTGCAGTCGAAGCAGGATTTCCGGAAGGTGCGCTCAACGTCGTTCCCGGACTTGGGGAGGAAGCGGGCGCCGCGCTCGCCGCCCACCCCGGAATTGACTTTTTGTCTTTTACCGGTAGTCCGGAAGTCGGCACCCTGGTCCAGATCGCCGCAGCTAAAAACCATATCGGTTGCACGCTCGAATTGGGCGGCAAATCTCCCCAGATCGTGTTTGCAGACGCTGACATGGACGCAGCGCTTGCTTCAGTGGCAGCCGCGATTGTCCAGAACGCTGGCCAGACCTGTTCGGCCGGCTCGCGTGTGCTGGTCGAGCGGCGTATCTGGGATCGCTTCCTTGCCGACCTAAAAACTCGTTTCGAGAAGATCCAAGCCGGCACGCCCGAAATGGATCTCGACCTTGGCCCGGTGATCAGCGCGGGTCAGAAGAGCCGAATCGAGGGCATCCTAAAGCGCGCAGAAGCATCGGGAGCGATGGTTTTGGCCCGCGGCTCGATTGCCGCTGGTGCGCCGAGCGAAGGGTTCTATGTGGCGCCTGCGGTCTATCAAAACGTCGATCCCAGTTCGGAGCTGGCCCGGGAAGAGGTATTCGGCCCGGTTCTCGCGGCGATGCCTTTCGACGATGAGGCAGATGCGATCAAACTCGCCAACAGCACGGAATTCGGGCTCGTTGCCGGCGTTTGGTCGGGCGACGGATCGCGCGCCATGCGCGTTGCCCGCAAGGTCCGTGTCGGCCAGATGTATATCAACGGTTATGGCGCCGGCGGAGGCATCGAGCTTCCTTTTGGCGGCATGAAGAAGTCCGGACACGGACGCGAGAAAGGCTTCGAAGCCCTTTATGAACTGGCAGCGATGAAGACGCTGGTCGTCAAGCACGGATAAGGAGAAACAGACATGCGGCTTAAGGGAAAAACGGCTCTCGTCACTGGCGGAGCATCGGGGTTCGGCGCCGAAATCGTACTCAGTTACGTAAGGGAGGGCGCAAAGGTTGTCATCCTCGATCTGAATGGCAACGGTGCACAGAAGATAGCGGACGCCGCGGGCGGGGGCACGATCGCGGTCGCAGGCGACGTGACGAAGCAATCCGACATCGACGCCGCGGTGAAACGGGCAGTCGATACATTCGGCAAGCTCGACATTGTCGTCAACAACGCTGGATGGACTTTCCGCAACAAACCGATGCTGGAAGTGAGCGAAGCCGAGTTCGACAAGGTATTTGCCATTAACGTAAAGTCGATCTTCCTGATGACCAATGCGGTGGTACCGGTGATGAGGAAACAGAAGAGCGGTCGCATCATCAACATCGGCTCGACAGCAGGCCTTCGTCCGCGGCCTGGATTGACTTGGTACAACGCGACCAAGGGCGCCGTGAATCTGATGTCAAAGTCAATGGCAGTCGAACTAGCGCCAGACGGCATTCGCGTAAATTGCATCGCGCCGGTGATAGGCGAGACCGCATTGCTGGAATCGTTTATGGGCGTGCCGGACACGCCGGAAAACCGTGCCAAATTCCTCGCGACGATCCCGCTCGGTCGAATGGCCAAACCCGGAGATGTTGCGAATGCATGCGTCTATCTTGGTGGCGACGAATCCGAGTTTCTCACCGGGGTCGTTCTGCCGGTGGACGGGGGACGAACGATTTAAGGGAGGGCGGACCTAGTCGCTCCGGCGCAAGGTGTTGGGGGCCGACAATGTCGATGGCAGCATTGCGCGAGTTGCCGACTACGCCGCTGCACGCCAAGGCGCTGCCGGGCAATCCCGATGATGGCCATACCCTCGCGGTCGTCATTCCCGAGATCGAGACGAGCGTCGGCGCGAGCCTGGCGAAGATCGTCGCTGATGCCGGCTATCGCGGCCACAACGTGTCGAAGCAGGAGGCGTTCAAGGTTTACGTTGCGGGCCAGAAACGCGGTCTGTCCTCCGTCATCAAGCGCGCCTTCCGACGCCGGTCAGCCGTTGAACCCGTGATAGGCCATCTCAAGAACGAACATCGCATGGGTCGCAACCATCTCACCGGAAGCCGGGGGTAATGCCGTAACTACAACTTCAGGCTCCTGTTCCTCTGGATGAGCATTTTGTGCGCCTAGTTCAGCGCAACCATCTGCGGAAATGCACAACCGTCAGAAACCCCTCAGGCCGGATGAACGGCGTTCTTCACGAACGACTCGTTAGTGAACGGAACCACGGCCAGAGCGGAAATATTCCGCACGCGGAGAATGCTGCTGGCAAACGCAATGGACGATGTCCACTATGGCTATATGCGGAAATCGTGCTAATATATACTTAGTGATCAGAAACATGATCATGCAACCTTGGGAGGAGACAATGCGGGCGAGTCTTGCAAGAATTCTGTTCCGCGGTTCAATCGCGGCGACTGCGATGATAGCGACGGCAGTGCATGCCGCCGATCCTCCGAAGGACGTGAAACTATACGTGTTCTCATCCGGCGGACTCACGCTGGACAAGTCTATTCTGCAGAACGGCTCGAGCGGGAAGGTCACAATTCCAGTCGGCTTCTTCCTGATTCGCCATCCCAAGGGTGACGTGCTGTTCGATTGCGGTAACAACGATCGCATCATCACCAATCCGGACTATTGGGGACCGCTGATCGGCGGACTGGACCCGGTACGCACACCGGACGTCGCGATCGACACGCAGCTTGCCAAGATCAACGTGAGGCCGGCGGACGTCAAATACGTCGTGCTCGGTCATTTCCATGCGGACCATGCCGGCAATATCGGCAAGTTCATGGATTCGACATTCGTCTACCAGCGCGATGAGATCAAAAGCGCCTTCTGGCCGGCGCCGGGTTTCGCAACGTTCTACATCTCAGGTGATTTCGAACCGATGCGCAGTGGCATCGCAGTCGGCATGCCCAACAAGGTGAAGGTGATCGAACTCGAGGGCGACCTCGACCTGTTCGGCGACCACAGCGTCTACATTCATCGCGCAGTTTCGCACACGCCCGGGAGTCAGCTTGTGGTGGTCCGTCTGCCCAAGACCGGCACCGTCGTGCTGACTGGCGACGCAATCTATCTTCAGGAAAACCTCGATAAGAATCTGCTTCCAAGCATCGGCAGCGTCTACAATCCGCCCGGCATGCTCGATGCCTACGCTTGGGTTCGCCGCGTTCGGGATCTCGAAGGCGCCGACGTCATATTCTCCCACGATCCAGACACGTTTAAGGCTAAGAAGCACGCGCCCGAATACTACGATTGAGCCGCCGGCCAGGATTTAGGCGATTCAGATTCATGAGGCCATTCGGCCCGTGCGCTCAGGCGCCCGGGCCGCTATTTCAGGACGCGTAAATGTCCCCGGTAGTAGTCGTGTGGCAGCTCACCAAGTGGTACGGGCCGAGACGCGCCGTCGCCGACGTTTCATTTGCGGTCGAGCCCGGGGAGATCATCGGTCTTCTCGGCCCTAACGGCTCCGGGAAAAGCACTATCTTTCGCATCCTCACGGGCTACCTCGCGCCGAGCTCCGGGACTGTGGAAGTCGCCGGCTTCGATGTCGTTCGTGATGCATTCGCGGTGCGCCGAGAAGTGGGCTACGTGCCCGAGGATGCACCGCTATACGAGCACATGCGGGTCGTTGAGTTCCTGCGCTTCATGGCGCAGATCAAGGGGCTGCGGGGAAGAGCGATAGGCCGCGCCGTCGATGCCGCAGCCGCGAGGCTTGATCTCGATCGCGTCATGAACCTGACGGCCGGCAAGCTTTCGCGCGGCTTTCGACAGCGGGTATCAATCGCCCAGGCGCTCTTGACCGAGCCTAAGGTTCTCATCCTCGACGAGCCTACGAGTGGGCTCGACCCGCACCAAGTGATCGCGGTCCGCGACCTCATCCGTTCGCTTGCGGGCCACCAAAGCGTTTTGCTGGCTTCCCATGTGCTGAGCGAAATCGAGAAGATCGCGAGCCGGGTCATGATCCTGCTCGACGGCACGCTGCTGACAGCTGACGCGCGCGCCACAACGTCCACCGACGTGCGGCTCAGGGCTCGGATCTCCGGGTCCGAAAGCGAAGTGCGTACATCGCTCGCCGCGATCTCGGGGGTTCGTGAGGTCTCGGTCGAACAGGTCGCGGCAGCGGAGCGTCACTATCTGATCGACGCGGAGCCCAGTGATCGGGTTCGGGCCGAAATTACACGGACGCTGGTCGCGAGGGGCCTCGAGCTCACCGAACTGGTCGAAGTCCGGGCGGATCTCGAGCAGAGATTCCTCGATCTGACACGACGGCGGTCTGGCAAGGCTGCTGCATGACTGCGTTTTTGGTTCTGCTGCTGAAGGAGGAGAAGGCACTGTTCTCCTCGCCGATTGCCTACGCGGTCATGACCGTCTTCCTGCTCCTTATGGGTTATAGCTTTACGCTCACACTTTTTCTGAGCCACCAGCCGAGCCTCGTCCACATCTTTTTCCAGATGTTCGTTCTCTTCATGCTGACGGTCCCGCTCATCACAATGCGGCTTCTGGCCGAAGAGCGGAAGCTGCGGACAATCGAGGTGCTCCTTACCTCACCGGTGACGGAACTCGACATTGTGCTGGCGAAATTCGTGGCTAGCATGAGCCTGATCGTCATCCTGCTGATGCTGTCGGGCTCCTATGCGGTCGTGCTCGCGATCTACGGCGATCCTGACTGGGGTCCAATCTACAGCGGGTACCTCGGCCTCCTGCTGCTCGGTGCCGCGCTGGTCGGTGTAGGGCTGCTCGCGTCGGCGCTGACCGCCAACCAGATGATCGCCGCATTGGTTTCGCTGAGCCTGTTCCTGCTGCTTTGGATCATCGACAGTTTCGGTTATCTGCTGCCGAGCCCGTTCGACGCGCTGGCCGTCAATCTGTCGCTCTCGGTGCATTTCAAGTCCTTCGCGGTCGGCTCCGTGTATCTTTCCGACGTGGGCTTCTTCCTGAGCGTCACATTGTTGACCCTGTTCCTGAGCGTTCGCGCTCTCGCGCGGCGATGAGGGTCGCCATGGAAAGCCGAGGCAGCCGGATTTTGGTCATTGTCGCCTTGAGCCTCGCCGCACTGGCGCTCGGAGCGCTCGGATCCGCCAACTGGTGGGGTGAACGGGTCTCGAACAGCCTGCTGTTCGCAGCGTGGTGCCTTGCGCTGCTCGTCCTGTTCGTGCTCGGAATGGGCCTCCCGCTGCGACTGCGCGTCTCACAGTTTGGGACATGGCTGACCAATATCGTCGTCGCGAGCGTCGCCGTCGCGCTTGTCATAGCTGCCAACGTCGCCCTGTTCCACCACGACGTGCACCTCGATCTTAGCCGCGAGGCACGCAACACCCCGCCACCGGAGATAGAAGCGGTCGTCGACCATTTGCAGACAGATCTTGTGCTTACGTATTTCTACAACGACGGCGACGACCGCGCCCTGCGTGCAAAGGATCTTCTTCTGGTAGCTGCGCGCGATCGCCCGCGCTTCCACGTCCGGGCCATCGATCTCGACAAGGAGCCCGGGCTGGCGCGGGATTTCGGCGTTCATGCCTACAACACATTCGTACTTCAGGCCGAGCAGCGCCGGGTCGTGATCGAGAACACGACGGATCTCACCGGGCTCGCGTATGCGGCGCTGCGGGTGCTGAAATCCCAAACCGACACGGTCTGCTTCGTCACCGGACACGGCGAGAGTTTTCGCGAGCAGCAGGCGCATTTTCACTACAGCCACGTCGAGACGCTCAAGGGCCACGACGTGCCCGGCGCAGGGGACGTGCTGGTGGGTGAACCGGACGGGCTCGACCGCCTGGCATTGGCATTGACCGAGATCGGCTATACGGCTCGCCCCCTCGTGCTTGCGACCGTCACCGAAGTACCCGCAGATTGTACGGTGGTCGCCGACATCGGGGTGCGCACCGCCTACGCGGCGGGCGAGGCCATTGTGCTCGCCAATTTCCTAGGATCTGGCGGGCGGCTGCTCCTGCTGCTGGACGTAGGTTCGGCCGTCGGCCCCGAGCTCGATCAGCTTCTGGGCTCGGTCGGCCTGCGGATTGGGGACGGCGTAGTGATCGACCCGCTCAATCATTTTCGCTCGGACCCCGACAAGGTCGCAGTGCCATATTATCCGCCGCATCCGATCACCGACCGGCTCGCGCTGACGATTTTTCCGCGGGTGCGGCCGATCATGATCGCCGGGCCAACGGCGGGCGTGAAGGCGACCGTGCTGGCGAGCAGCAGCCAGGATAGCTTTATCCGGCCTGCCGCGTCCTTGGCCGATGCGCACGCGGGCGAAGGGGCCGCTCCGGATGACAAGCCGGCCGTACAGGCGCTGGCGGTCGCGCTCGAAGGCGCCTGGCCGCGGACCAGCGCTGGCGCGAAACCCTTCCGGCTAGTGGTCGCCGGCACCAGCAAGTTCGCCACCAACGAATATTTTCCGTTCGTGTCGAACGGGGAACTGGCGGTTGGAATGCTGCGCTGGCTCGCGAGCGACGACACGATGCCGACTATTAGGCCGGCAGCCTATAGCCTACCCGAGATCACGCTGACGAGCCGGCAGATGCGCAACGTGTTTCTCATCCTCGAAGTGGTCCTGCCGCTCTCGACGCTGCTTCTCGGCGTCGCCGTCTGGTGGAGGCGGCGTTGAAACCCTCCGTGCGAGGATTCGCCGCCGCGACCGCCGCCGTCGCAATCATCGTCATGCTCGGTCTGCTGATCTTTACGGGAAAGTCGCCGACGCTCGGCAATCTGGTGCGGTTCGCGCCAAAAGGGCTCGTAGCTGCCGCGCCGCAGGCGATCGCGCGTGTCGAGATCCGGATTGGGCGGGAGCATTTCGTGCTCGACCGCCGGGACCACGCCTCCTGGGCGGTCGCGGGTGCGGCTGTGGACGATGGCTACGCGGCCGACCTGGGATCCCACGTGGAGGCCGCGCTGCGTTTCATGCACGTCAGCGATGCCGTGCGCAGCCTCGATCCCGACGCGTATGGGGCAACCGGCCTTGGGGAATTCGGCCTCGATCCACCGGCCTATGTGGTCTCGCTTTCGGAAGCCGGCAGGCCGGTTGCAACGGCCCAGTTCGGAATCCTCAATCCCCCAGGTACGTCCCAATATGTTCGGCTCCTCGGATCCGCGAAGGTCAACCTGATGCCGCGCCATGTCGGGGCGGAATGGCAGGTGGTCACTGACATGGCGCGGCGGATTGCGGCGCGGATTCCGGGCGCCGATGCGGCCGACCAGGAACCGCGCCTGGGCTTGCTGCTTCCGACATCGATCGACCATATCTGGGCCGTCGAGCTCGTGACGGCAGGCAGGCTGACCCGCTTCGAGCGCGACAGTGCCGGCCGCTGGTTCCTCCATGCCGGGCAGCATTCGCACGTCGGCAATGCGGACGCGCACGTCGCCGATCCGACCCGCGCGATGCTCATAGGAACCGCGCTCGATGCCCTCAACCAGAGCGAGATCGAAGCCACGATCTTGCAGCACCCGGGGCCGAGCGAGCTGTCGCGCTATGGCCTTGCGTTGCCGGCGATGATCGTCCTGCTCTATCCGCGCGACAGCTCGACGCCGCTTGCACGGATCGAGGTCGGCGCTGCAGCAGGGGACGGGTTCAGCCGGTACGCACTCCTTGCGGGTACGGTCGTGAGGGTCGCTGACCACGACGTCAAGCGCCTTACCGATCTGCTCAAGGCGGTTGGAGCCGCAACATGAGCCTGACGGTTGATGGGCTCGCGAGCGGATTGAGGCATATCGCCGTCGCGCTGTTGATCCTGGCGGGATCGGTCTTCGTTGCGCATGCCCACCAGGTCAACCTGACCACGGCCCGCATCGTGCTCGGGCCCGGCGGTACCGTCAGTGTCGACGTTGCGCTCAAGGGCAGCGACGTAGACCGGGCGACCGGGACAGCGATCTTCAACGAGCAAACCGGTCTCGTCGATCCCGAGCGGCTTGGCCGATCAACCGGGCCGATCTCCGACTACGTGGCCGGGCTTGCGGTCGTCATGGGAGCCGACGCAACATCCTGTGCCACGCCGCATCGGCCCGTGGTCGTACCTGACGGCGATGGCATCATCGTGCGACAAACCTTCTCGTGCAAGGCCGTTCGCGGCGATCTCGTCTACCGGTCAAAGGTCTTGCTCGACGTCGAGCCATCGGCCCGTCAGGTCGTGCTAATAGGGACTAGCGAGGACGCTCCCCAGGCGCTGCTAGACGCTGGCCACACCGACGTTGTCCTCACCGCGGCGGCACCCTCGCTGGTGCTCGCACTGCGCCAATACATCGCGACAGGCGTTGAGCACATCTTCCTGGGTTATGATCATGTCGCCTTCCTGGTGGCGGCCGTGCTGTGGGCAACTCGGCTCTGGCCGGTGATCAAGATCGTCACCGCGTTCACGATTGCGCACTCGATCACCTTGTCGCTCGCGGCCCTCGATGTCGTTGTGATCCCGAGCGAGATCGTCGAGCCCGCTATCGCGGCATCGATCGTGTTCGTCGCGCTGGAGAACTTCTTCTCGCGCAATGTCGACCGGCGATGGATCGTCACGTTTGTCTTCGGTCTGGTTCACGGCTTCGGATTTGCGGGGGCTTTGCAGGAATTCGGACTTCCCAGAGGCGCAATCGTGCCTGCGCTCGCGGCCTTCAACATCGGCGTCGAGATCGGCCAGATTGCGATCGTCTCGATCGTAGTGCCGGTGCTTATCGGCCTCGACCGGCTTCTGGCAGCCGACGGGGCAGCGCCGGTACGGGCCTCCGCGCTGGTCTACGCGCTCTCGGGCACGATCACGGTTCTGGGATCCTATTGGCTGCTTTCGCGCATCCACATAGCCTGAGGACGCCGGAGTGCTGGCAGATCGAAATGGCCTCGTTGCGATGGATGAGAGTTCACAATTTGTAGGTCTGGTGACTTGGGTGTCGCCTGCACGATAATCAAATCAAAGAGAACGCTGACGGCTCACGGAAGAATGGCGGTGTGCTTGGCAATGATTTGGACAAGTGGCTGAGTGACTCAGCGTGAACACCGCGTCAAATTGTATTATACTTCAGGCGGTCGTGCATCACGTTCGCAAATAAAATGTCTGCGCGCGTCTACGGTTGTCCACACAAGTATATTGGACCGATATTGGACCCTAGCGCCAAGCGAAGAGCTAACTTATTGAATCAATTGGCGCGGGAATCGAAGGGCGCTCACAAAAACACCCATAAAACGGGCATAATTCAGCTTGGCTGCTGAACATTTGAGGATACCACCATGCAAGCAGGGTCGCCATCCCGCGATGTCTGTTCTTCGGCCGCTTTCGAGGGTAACCCGGACATATCGCGGACCACCCATTTCGTTTGACGCGAAGGCGACACCCGGGCCTGATCAGCTTCTGAGGACCGGTTGGGTGCAAATTCCGTTGCAAAATGCTAAGCTGACAGGGCGGGACTCATTCGTCGCGCTCGTTTCCGCTTCTGGGTGGGGCGTGCATCGATCCTCTCGCGGATTGGTCGCCATCTGTTTGATTGGTTGCGTTGCGGTCACATCCAGCGCGTCCGCTCAAGACGCCAAACCCTCCACGCTTCCTCCAGTGGTGGTGGAAGCACCTGAGCGGCGCCAGGATATCGGTATCAAGCCAAAGCAAGGCGTGGACAGAGGGAGACGCTCGAAACGCAATGCGCCCCGAAGCCCGGCCTCGGTCGCCAACACTCCGCCCGCCGCGAATGTGGTCGGCATGTCGGCGGCGGCGACGCCAGTCATGTCATCGAGTGAGAAAAAAGTTAGCGGTGCTGATGTCAACGCCTGGCCGTTTTCTCGGCCTGCGGAAGCGCTTGAAGTCGTTCCCGGCCTGATCATCACCCAGCACAGCGGCGACGGCAAAGCCAATCAGTATTTCCTGCGCGGCTTCAATCTCGACCACGGCACCGATCTCGGAATATGGGTGGATGAAATGCCGGTCAATATGCGCACCCATGCGCACGGTCAGGGATACGCCGACCTGAATTTCCTGATGCCCGAACTGATAAGCTCGGTCAATATCCGCAAAGGGCCTTACTTCGCCGACGAAGGCGATTTCTCTTCGGTAGGTTCGGTGCATATCAATCTGCTTGACAGCATCAAGTCGATGGCGTCGATCACAGTCGGTAGCTTCGGCTATCGGAGGGGCTTCGGCGTCACATCCACCAAAATCGGTGAAGGCACCTTGCTGGTCGCCGGCGAGGCAGCCGCCTACAACGGCCCCTGGGATAACCCTGATAACCTGCGCAAGCTGAGCGGCGTGATGCGCTACAGCCAGGGCACGGCGGAGGATGGGTTTTCGCTGACCGGAATGGCCTATGCCAACCGATGGAACTCCACCGATCAGATTCCATCACGGGCCATCGCTTCCGGCGAGATCGGCCTCTATGGCGCCTTCGATCCCAGCGACGGCGGAAATTCCAATCGTCTCTCGCTATCGGGTCACTGGGCGCAGACCGACGACGGCGGCTCCTCGAAGGCCAATTTTTATGTTATCAAGAGTTCGCTCAACCTCTGGAACAATTTCACATACTTTCTCACCGATCCGGTCAATAGCGATCAATTTCATCAGCACGACGACCGCGTCCTCGGCGGCGTCAATGCGTCGCACACCTTCAAGAGCCGGTTCGCTGGCCTGCCGATGGAGACCGAAATCGGCGTTCAAAGCCGCTATGACGATATCAGGCTGGACCTGAACAACTCCGTGCAGCGGCAGTTCCTTTCTCCCATCCGCAGCGACGCGGTACAGGAGGGCAGCGTTGGCGTATTCTTTCAGAACACGTTGCACTGGACCGACTGGCTGCGAACGAATGTCGGCTGGCGCGGCGATTTCTATCAAACTTCAGTCAATTCCTTTTTCACGCCAGCCAACTCCGGCAGCGCCAATGCTTTTATCGGCAGTCCGAAGTTCAACGTGGTGATTGGACCATTTGCCAAAACCGCATTCTTCATCAACGCCGGCGAGGGATTTCACAGCAACGATGCGCGTGGTGTTACAATTACGGAATCGCCTACCGATGGCACGGCGCTGCAATCATCGCCGCTTCTGGTCAAGACCAAAGGAGCCGAGGTCGGATTGCGGACAAAAATCATTCCGAAACTGGAGAGTTCGATTAGTCTGTTTCTGCTCGACTCCGCATCCGAGATTTTATTCTTAGGTGACGCCGGCGATACCGCGGCGAGCCGGCCGAGCCGCCGCTACGGTATTGAGTGGACCAACTACTATCGGCCGCTCTCATGGCTCAGCTTTGAGGCCGACATCGCCGCGACACACGCTCGCTTCCGTGGCGACGACCCTGATAAGGCGGCGCTATATGCGTCGCTCGCAGGATTTCCCGCCGCGCAGATCGGCAATGCACCGGGCAACTACATTCCGGGCGCACCGAATGTGATCGCTTCGGTTGGTATCACACTTGGTGAGAAAACCGGCTGGTTCTCTGCGCTGCGCTATCGCTATTTTGGGCCGCGTCCACTCACCGAAGACAATGCCTTTGTCTCGCCGGCGACCGGCTTGCTGAACGGGCGACTCGGTTATCGCTTCGACAACGGCTGGCGTATCCAACTCGACGCCTTCAATTTATTGAACAGTCACTCAAACCAGATCACCTATGCCTATGGTTCCCTGCTGAAATCGGATTCGCTGTTCGCGATGTGCTTCCCTTCGTCTGGAATGCCAACCGCGCCCGCTGCTGTTTGCCAGACCGGAGTAATGGACTGGGTGCTTCATCCCGTCGAGCCGCTGGCGATACGCCTGACAGTCGCAGGGCAGTTCTAACTCCCTGGCGGTGAGTGATTGAATAGGAGTGACGTCTGTTAATGGCAGATATTGTTGAAAAAGTCGAAATTCAACTGCTCCTAAAATCTCGCGAAAGATGATTTTTAGACGTCTCTAGCGCGGCAAAGCTCCGTAGCGCCGATACGAAGGTCGGTGACCGCTTTTGAGCGAAAAAATGTGCTCCCTCACGTCGCAGCGCGAGGAACGCCTCAGCGGTCTTAAAAAATTTCGTTCGTTAGCCAAAAAGGACTTTTTCAACACTATCGGCACATAGCGGACGTCTCAGTGCGTTCCTCGAATGCCTGCTGTTGGGGGGCACCCCAAGAACGGACATAGAGCGACCACTGCGGCATGTCCGTTTCGTGCCAATTGCGTCGTCTTGTGCTGCACTGGACGGCTTCTCTATTCGATCGTCTTGTCGGCGTCGGCGAGCAGCGTCGGAGGGAAGTCGGGCGGAATAGCTTGGCGGTCCTGAGGCGTATCCAGCGCAGGTTTATAGTTTTGCCGCATAGAATAGATTTGTCGGACTCCTGATATCGAGCTCTTGAAAGCTCCCGAATCCAGCGTCATGCAATAGTGTCTCCATGCGAGATGGACCCATGCATGTTCCGAGACCTGGGCCATCTTCGGCCAGCGACTGTGTCATGCAGTGGAATATGCTGAATCCGTAATACATCGCTGCGATCGAATTGAGATTGTCTTCAAGACGATCCGCAGCCTTAGGCTCCACCACAAAAAGCGTTCCCTCGGGTTTCAGCAACGCGCGCATTTCGGCCAGCGTCCGCTGGGGCGCTGAGAAATCGTGAACACAATCGCATGCGGTGATCAGATCGAAACCACCGTCGCGATCGAGATCGCGCGTAGTCTTTGCTACGAAGTGAATACGATCCCCCACGCCTGAACTCGCAGCGGTCTCGCGGGCCTTTCTGATGGAGTTGACATCTGGATCGAGACCTACGACTTCGCACTTTGGAAACGCCTTTGCGATCGCAATCCCAACACGTCCGACACCGCAGCCGACGTCGAGTACGCGGCCACCATCTTGCAACCGCTGGACGACATCAGGAAGCTTTGCGAGCCAGTAGCTTCCAAAGCGCTGCTCGTATTGCCCGCTGTTGAGCATATCAAGGGCGACGACACATTCAGGTCCAAAGTCCTCAAACCGCACACCGCCACCCGTACGAAATGCATCGGCAACTTTCGGAGCAACGCCGAGCAGCACTGGGGCGAAGTAGAATAAGCCGCCCATGAAATGATCTGTGCCCTCGGAGGCAACCAGGTAGGCGTGCTCTTCGGGCAATTGAAATGTCTGATCCGCGGAGTCGTAATGAAGGTAGCCTGCGGCAGCCATGCCCTTTAGCCATTCTTCAACATAACGCGGATGCAGGCCTGATGCCTGAACGACCTCATCAGTGCTCAAATGACCTTTGCCTTCCATCGCACGGAACAGCCCGGTCTTGACGCCGACATAGGCCATGCCGACCGCCATCGCGCCGGCCATATCCCCATAAACTTTGTCGGCAAAGGCCTTAACCTGATCCTTGTTCATGGCGCGGCTCCCAATTAACCTGCTATTCTTTCACCGAACGTCATGACCGTAACGTTCGGTACAACCCGAGTACAGTCGAGAATATCTGCCTTGAGGTGATATCAGGTTCCAAACCAATGACCCGTGTGTGTACCGAAAACCTTATTCGAGTTGATGTCGTGATGGAATCGCCTAAGCTGGCGGAATGATCGGGCTGCTCTGTTTCGTTCTGGCCGTCCTGGC
>NZ_JADGRI010000310.1 GCF_017881085.1 Bradyrhizobium sp. | reverse complement strand
GTTCATCGCCGGGCTGAAAAAGAAGTTCCCGGGGCAGCCGTTCCTGATCGTGCGCTACGGCGATCATCAGCCGGAATTCTCGCCGCACATTCTCGATCCTGGCCTCGACGAAGCCGGAATCGGCAAGAAACTCGAGGATTACGACCCGCGTTATTACGCGACCTATTACGCGATCGATGCGATCAACTTCGAGCCGGTCCAAAGCCCTGTCGTGATGGACACGATCGACGGGCCTTATTTGCCTCTGGTGATCCAGGAAGCCGCCGGCATTCCGCTCGATCCGTCGTTTCAGGAGCAGAAGAACATCATGCTTCGCTGCAAGGGCGTGTTCTATGCCTGCAAGGACGGCGCCGAAGCCCGCCGCTTCAACCGGCTCCTGATCGACGCCGGCCTGATCCACGGGTTGTAGCCGCCGAACTCATGGGGGTCCCGAGCGGCGCGGGCCGCCCCAAACGGGGAACGCCATCGCTTTGCCCTCTCTCTGGACGCTGCACTGCGGTATTGGTTGGGGACACAGTCCGCCTGCCTTTGCGCTTTTCGCTTCGGCGGCTTGACCCCGGGCGCCTAATTCATGAGAAATGAACCATGAGCCCCGTTCGCGCGCTATCTATCCTTGTTCTGATTGCAGCCTCGTCGTCCGCGTCGGCGGAGACGACGAAATTCGAAGATGCCGCTGCCATGCTGGGTAGCAGTTGCGCCAAGGACATCGTCGACAATTGCCGCGGCGTCAACCTCGATGCCGCTCGCTTGAAGGACTGCCTGTCGCGCAATCAGGACGTGTTGTCCCCCCAGTGCAAGAGCAACTACGTCCAGGCCTTCGACGCCATCCAGAAGCGCGTCGCGGCGCGCGCCGCCGTCACCAAACTATGCGAGCGCGACGCCAACAAATACTGCGGCAGCGTCAAGGCTGATCGCGCCCAGACCCTGGATTGCCTGTTGGCGGGACCGCGCGGCATGACCATCAACTGCAACAAGGCCCTCACCGAGGCGGGGTATCGCTGATGCGACTGTGCAGGAGAACCCGGCATGGCATCGGCCCGCTCGTGGCCGCGCTGATCGGCTTCGCGGCGCTGCCGGCCCTTGCGCAGGTCCCGGCGGCCGGCACGGCGGAGGAATGGGCCAACAAGTTGGGCGGCCTCGAAACCGCACCGGATCTGGACTTGGCGGCTCTGCGACAACAAGCGGCGGATCGGATCAAGGCGCGGGCAAAGCCGGACGCCGCGCCGCTCAAGCGGCCGCTGATCGCGCCGGAGTTGCTCAAGCTGCCGCAGTTCGCCGCCGAGCTTCAATTCGATGAAGACGCCGCCGTGATTCGGCCCGAGTCCTATCGGACGCTGGGGCGTATCGCCGATACGCTGTACCAGCCGTCGCTTTGGGGATACAAATTCCTGATCGTGGGCCATACGGTGTCGACGGGCCGGCGCGAGAACAATCTGACGCTCAGCCAGCGCAGGGCCGACGTGATCCGCGACATGCTGATCAACACCTTCAAGATTTCGCCGAAACGCCTGGTGACGCTCGGCTTGGGCGAAGAGCAGATGCTGGACAGCGCCCATCCGACGGCGCCGGTCAACCAGCAATTCCAGATCGTCACGGTGGGAAAAGCGCCCTAGCGCTATTGCCGTGGCATCCATAATTACGGGAAGCGATCCCAGGAGGTACCAAATGGCCACAACCCTGAAGCAGATGATGGAAGCCGCCAACGCGGCGGTGCCGAAGATCACGCCGGAGAAGGCCCGCGAGATGATCGGCAAGGGCAACACGCTGGTGGTCGACGTGCGCGACGCGCCGGAGGTCGAAAAGAGCGGCAAGATCGCGGGTGCGGTGCATGTTTCGCGCGGCATGCTGGAATTTCGCGCCGATCCCGACTCGCCCTACCACGACAAGAATTTTGCCAAGGACAAGACCGTCATCCTGTATTGCGCATCCGGCGGCCGCTCCGCGCTGGCGGCCAAGGCGCTCAAGGACCTCGGCTATGCCCAGGTCTACAATGTCGGCGCCTTCAAGGACTGGGCCGAAGCCGGCGGCGAGATCGAAAAGCCGATCGAACCGGGGATGTGAGGCCGCCGCTGCGAGGCGTCATGGGCCCTGACGGCCGAGGTTGTCATCGCGGGAAAATGCGGCAATTGTCTCACGCAGGTATCAACGGGGGAGACTGACGCCATGGCCTTTTCGCTCTACGATGCAACTGTCGCCAACTATCTGCAGATACTGGGCGCTGTCGGCGGTCTCCTCGAAAAGAGTCTGGTGCATTTCCGCGACAAGGGCGTCGACCCCGCTGAAATCGTCGAGGCGCGGCTGGCCGCTGACATGTGGCCGCTTCGCTCCCAGGTCGTCTCGCTCGCGCATCATTCGCGTGGCGCCATGGAGGCGGCGAAGAATGGCGTGTTCGTGCCGCCTTCGAGCAAGCCGGAACTCGATTATGCCGGGCTGCAAGCTCTGGTGACGGAGGCGCGCAGCGAACTGTCTGGCCTCACGCCCGAGGCCGTCGATGCGCTGGTTGGCCGCGATGTCACCTTCAAGATCGGCGACCGCGCGCTGCCGTTCACGGCGGAAGGCTTCTTGATGTCGTTCTCGCTGCCGAACTTCTTCTTCCACGCCACCACCGCCTACGACATCCTCCGTCACAATGGCGCGCCACTCGGCAAACGCGATTTCATGGGCAAGCTGAAACTCAAGGCGTAAGTCGCTCGCCCGCTGCGCTCGTCAGCCCTGCATGCCCGTCGGTTGAACCGCAATGTGTGCTGACGCAGTAGTCCGCGATGAACGAGCCGATAGGCGGCGCGGCGTCCAAACGCCGGATCGAGAACACGAACAGATACATCGCTCCTGGGGCTGGTCACAGTGCTGTCCGGTTCTACCTGGCGCAGCGGCAGCGTTAGCTCTTTGGCACGGACAACGCAGCAGTGTCGCGGAGACGGTCAACGGGAGAGGTGTCGTCAAGGTCGCGCGGATTCCGATCGAGAATCCCTACCGCTTCCCGATCTTCTCCCACAGCCAGCGCGCCACCGCCGATGGTGAGGACGCGCCGTCGCCGCCGGCGGCGCGCAGGTTCGCCTCGCGCATATCAGCGATATCGATCCTGCCGAGCAGCGGGGCCAGCGCGTCCCGCAGCGCCTGGTCGCCGGCGCGTTTCGGCGACAGCAGCACGATCGCGTCATAGGGCGGGATCGCGTGGCGGGGATCGTCCAGCACCGCCAAATCGTATTTCGCGATCAGGCCGTCGCTGGTATAGCCCGCGATCACGTCGACCTCGCCGGAGGCGACCGCGGCATACATGAAATCCGGCTGCATCTGCCGCTGCGCGCGAAACTTCAGGCCGTAGGCCCTTTGCAGCCCGGCCCATTCCGGCCGCGAGAAGAACTCATAGTCCCCCGCGATCGACAGCAAGCCCGCATGCGACGCCAGATCGGCAATCGAGCGGATGCCGAGCGCCTCGGCGCGCCGGCGCGGCATCACCAGCGCATAGGCATTTTCAAAGCCGAGTTCGCCGAGCAGGGTGACCTTCTGCTGCGCCAGAATCGCTTTCAATTCGCCGAGCAATTCCGCGCGCGGCTTGATATCGGTGTGATGAAACTGGTTGGCCCACAGCGTGCCGGAATAATCGACATAGACGTCGATATCATTGGTCACCAGCGCATCGAAGATGACGTTGGACCCGAGGCCTTCGCGGGTGGTCGCGGTCAGCCCCGCCGCCTGCAGCCGCTGCGCGAGCAGCGCCGACAGCACGTATTGCTCGGCAAAGGTTTTGGCGCCGACGATATAGCTCGACGGCGCGCGCGCCAGCGCCGGCACCAGCGTTGCCGCGACCAGCGCGGCGATGCCGGCGCCGCCGAGCGCGATGCGAACGCGGCTGCGGTTGCGAATGCCGGTCTCGATCAGGGCCAGCAATTGATCGACCGCGAGCGCCAGGATCGCGGCGGCGAGGCAGCCGAACAGCACGAACACCCAGTTCTGGGTCTGCAATCCGGCAAAGATGTAATTGCCGAGGCTGGTCTGGCCGATCGGGGTCGACAGCGTCGCGGTGCCGATCACCCACACCGCCGCGGTGCGGATGCCCGCCATGATCACCGGCAGCGCCAGCGGCAGTTCCACCGTGAACAGCGACTGGCGCGGTGTCATGCCGACGCCTTGCGCCGCCTCGAGGATGGCGGCATCGACGCCCTTAAGGCCGGTGATGGTGTTGCGCAGCACCGGCAGCATCGAATAGAGCGCTAGCGCCAGCACCGCGGGCAGGAAACCGAACGCGGAAAAGCCGAATCCGAACCAGGCCAGCGACAGTGACGCCAGCGCCAGCAGCAGCGGATAGAACAGCGCGAGCAGCGCCAGGCCCGGCACCGTCTGCACCACAGAGGCAAGCCCGAGCAGCACCCCGCGCAACACAGGTTGGTTGCGGGCGGCGATCGCCAGCGGCAGGCTGACGGCGAGTCCCAGCGCCAGCGCCGCGACGCTGACGCGGACATGGTTGCCGAGATAATCCGGCAAATGCGTCAGCGCCTCGCTCCAGCGCGGATCGGAGAACAGGCTCATGCCGCGCCATCCCGCGGCAGCAGCACCTGGAGACGCTCGGCCTGCCGCCGCGGCGTCCGCAGCAGTTCGCCGACATACGCGTCGCCGCTTTTGGAAAGCTCCGCCGGTGTGCCCTGCGCCACCAGCCGGCCGGCGCGCATCACCGCGATGCGGTCGGCGAGCAGTATAGCCTCCGTCATGTCGTGGGTGATCATGACGGTGGTCAGTCCGAGCTTGCGATGCAGATCGCGAAAATCGTCGCCGAGCGCGTCGCGGGTGAGCGGATCGAGCGCGCCGAACGGCTCGTCCATCAGCACGATCTTCGGCCGTGCCGCCAGCGCGCGGGCGACGCCGACGCGCTGGCGCTGGCCGCCCGACAGCTCGTGCGGAAAGCGCCCGCGATATTGCGCGCGATCGAGCCGCACAAGGTCGAGCAATTCGTCCACCCGCGAAGAAATTTCCGCCGCCGGCAGGCCCAACAATTTCGGCGTGATCCCGATATTGCCGGCGACGCTGATATGCGGAAACAGGCCGCCGCTCTGGAACACGTAGCCGATGCGGCGGCGCAACGCGACCGGATCGACCGCGCGCACGTCCTCGCCTTCGACCCTGATGTCGCCGGAGTCGGCGTCGATCAGCCGGTTCGCCAGCCGCAGCAGCGTCGTCTTGCCGGAACCGGAACCGCCGACGATGGCGAGGAATTCGCCTCCGGCGACGTCGAGCGAGACGTCGTCCACCGCCAAAACAGGCTTGGCGCCGCGGCCGCCGTCGAAGCTCTTGCTGACATGCGCAAATGCGATCAGGGGCGGGGCGGCGTTCATTTCTTCGGACTATCACACCGCCAGCAAGCAACCAAGCCGACGCGGCGCTTGCCTATTGCCGCGATCGGTTGAATTGTCGCGGCGGGGGCGGTAAGGCGTACGCCGCAACAATGTATATCGGGGAAATGCGTGCAGGCGGATGTCACCGCAAAGCCAACGGCGGTCGCGCTTGACGACGCGACGGTGGCGTTCCGCCTCGCCGATAACCGCGTCTACACCGCGGTCGAAAAGGCTGATTTGCGGATCGAGTATGGCGAGTTCGTCGCCATTGTCGGGCCGACCGGATGCGGGAAATCGACGCTGCTGAACGTCGCCGCTGGCCTCCTGAAACCCGCTTCGGGGGCGGTGCGAATTTTCGACCAGCCGCTGACCGGCCTCAACCGGGACGCCGGTTACTTGTTTCAGGCCGATGCGCTGTTTCCCTGGAAAACCGCGATCGACAATGTCGCCATTGGCCTCGAGATCCAGGGCGCGCCGCGCGCGATGGCGCTGGAGCGGGCGCAGGGCTGGCTGACCGCGGTCGGTCTCGGGTCGTTCGGCAACCGCTATCCGCACATGCTGTCGGGCGGTCAGCGCAAGCGCGTCGGCCTGGCGCAGGTGCTGATACGCGATCCAAAAATTCTGCTGATGGACGAGCCGTTCGGGCCCCTCGACGCGCAGACCCGCCAGATCATGGGCAATTTGCTCCTGGAATTGTGGAACGCCGACCGCAAGGCGGTGCTGTTCGTCACCCACGATCTCGAAGAAGCGATCGCGCTCGCCGACCGGGTCGTGATCATGTCGGCGGGGCCCGGTGCGCGCATCATCGGCGACTGGCGGGTGTCGCTTGCCCGCCCGCGCGATATTTCGGAGGTCCGGCTGCAGGACGAATTCCACACGCTGCACCGGGAAATCTGGAGCGTGCTGAAGGACGAGGTGATGAAGGGTTACGCGCAATCGGCGGCCGGGTGA
>NZ_JADGRI010000072.1 GCF_017881085.1 Bradyrhizobium sp. | reverse complement strand
AGAGATACGGCAGGTCACGCGTTTTGTGCCGCCAACCGCTTTTCCATGAAGATGCTGGTCGCGATGGCCTCTGGAGGCATCGTCGCGTAGTCGCCAAATGCTGCGCACGGCTGAAAGCCAGCCCGCGCATAAAACCGCAATGCCGCCGTCTGCCGTTCTCCCGTTTCCAGGCGCAAGACGACAAATCTGGCGACGCGAGTCTCCATCTCGATCCGCGTCAACAAGGCCTGCGCCACGCCACGCCCACGCGCTGCTTCGCGCACGTACATGCGCTTCACTTCGGCGAAATCATCAAACAGGGCCATCCCGCCGCAGCCGATGGCAGCGCCGTTCAGCCGCGCCAGGAAGAAGCGAACTTGCGGTTGGAAGAGCGCTTCCAACGCCAGCCCGTGGCGCTGCTCGGGCAGGTATTCCGCCGCAAGCACCTGGTCCAGTTCGCCGATCAATAGGCGCACGTCGTCGGTTGCCGTCGTTATCCGTTCGATGCGGAGTCCAGCGCCTTTGCTCATCTGGCCACGTCCCTCTCGGGTGTAAGCGGCGCCTTAGCGCGCGTCGTTGCTCGCCACCGGCAACGATCGCCGCTTCACGCGCTTGATGGTGCCGGAGAAGCTGAACAGCGGGCGCTCGGCCGATTTCAACAGGCCGCGCAAGAAGATCACCGAACTTCCCGCGCGGGTGATTTCGCCTGACCCTTCGACCAGCTCACCCTCGCGCGCGGCGTCGAGGAATTCGCACGCAAACGACACCGTCACGGCCGGTCCCTGCAGCACCGGCCCGGCGATGGCGAACAGGCAATAATCCGCGAACGCCATGAAGGCGCCGCCATGGACGTTGCTGGCGCCGTTGAGGTGCTTCTTCTCGACCCGGAAGGCGCAGCGGATTTGGCCGTCGTCTTCCATGCGGTGGTAGAACGGCCCGTTATGGGTCTCGAAATTGTCCCGGCTCCAGGTGCGCCAGCCTCGGAATTCGCCCTCGGTTTCGACGTGCAGGTCTGGGCGGCGGTGGAATGCGGATTTGGTCAGGTCGTCCAAGCGATTTGGCCTTGGTTTGAGATATTTAGCCCTTAAATCCGATCCATTGGCGATGTGCAAACCCTCAAGCCCGCATGGCTCGCCCGCAAAGCTCTGGACAGGGCGGAATTGCGCCATAAAAGGCCTTTTCCGGCCCTTCCGATCTCCCTAATAAGGCCTCATGAACCAGCCCCAAATCACCCCCGAACTCGTCGCCAGCCACGGGCTGAAGCCCGACGAGTATGAGCGCATCCTGAAGCTGATCGGCCGGGTGCCGAGCTTCACCGAGCTCGGGATATTCTCGGCAATGTGGAACGAGCACTGCTCGTACAAATCCTCGCGCCTGCATCTCAAGGGCCTGCCGACCAAGGCGCCCTGGGTGATCCAGGGGCCGGGCGAGAACGCCGGCGTTATCGATATCGGCGACGGCCAGGCGGTGGTGTTCAAGATGGAGAGCCACAACCATCCGAGCTACATCGAGCCCTATCAGGGCGCGACCACCGGCGTCGGCGGCATCTTGCGCGATGTATTCACGATGGGCGCGCGGCCGATCGCCTGCCTCAATGCGCTCTCTTTTGGTGCGCCGGAGCATCCGAAAACGCGTCATCTGGTTTCCGGCGTGGTCGCCGGCGTCGGCGGCTACGGCAATTCGTTCGGCGTGCCCACCGTCGGCGGGCAGGTGCGGTTCCATACCCGCTATGACGGCAACATCCTGGTCAATGCGATGGCGGTCGGTCTCGCCGAAACGACCAAGATCTTTTATGCAGCCGCCTCCGGCGTCAACATGCCGATCGTCTATCTCGGCTCCAAGACCGGCCGCGACGGCATTCACGGCGCCTCGATGGCCTCTGCCGAATTCGACGACGACTCCGCCGAGAAGCGGCCGACCGTGCAGGTCGGCGATCCCTTCGCGGAAAAGCTGCTGCTGGAGGCGTGCCTCGAGATCATGGAAGCCGATTGCGTGATTGCGATCCAGGACATGGGCGCGGCGGGCCTGACCTGCTCGGCGGTCGAGATGGGCGCCAAGGGCGACCTCGGCGTCGATCTTGATCTCGACGCGGTGCCGACGCGCGAAACCGGCATGAGCGCCTATGAGATGATGCTGTCGGAGAGCCAGGAGCGCATGCTCATGGTGCTCAAGCCCGAGAAGGAAAAGGAAGCCGAAGCGATCTTCCGCAAATGGGGGCTGGATTTCGCGGTGGTCGGCTACACCACGCCGAGTAAGCGCTTTGTGGTGAAGCATGGCGGCGACGTGATGGCCGACCTGCCGATCAAGGAACTGGGCGACGAAGCTCCGCTCTATGACCGGCCGCATGTGGCGTCGGCGCCGTTGCCGGTGATCCATGCGCGAGACGTCGCCGCGCCGATGACGGTCTCGGCGGCGCTGGAAGAACTGATCGCCACGCCCGAACTGTGCTCGAAGCGCTGGGTGTGGGAGCAATATGACCACGTCATTCTCGGTAATACCGTGCAGCGTCCCGGCGGGGACGCCGCTGTGGTGCGGGTGCAGGACGGGCCGAAGGGGCTGGCGCTCACGGTGGATGTGACGCCGCGTTATTGCGAGGCGGACCCTTGTCAGGGCGGCATGCAGGCGGTGGCGGAAGCCTGGCGCAACATCACAGCGGTCGGCGGCCGGCCGCTGGCGATCACCGACAATCTCAATTTCGGCAATCCCGAGCGCCCCGAAATCATGGGCCAGTTCGTCGGCTGCCTGAAGGGCATTTCGGAAGCCTGCCGCGCGCTCGACTTCCCGGTCGTCTCCGGCAACGTCTCGCTCTACAACGAAACCAACGGCCGCGGCATCCTGCCGACGCCCTCGATCGGCGGCGTCGGTCTGCTCGACGACTTCACCAAATCCGCGACGCTTGCGTTCAAGGTCGAGGGCGAGGCTATCCTCTTGATCGGCGAGACCCATGGCTGGCTCGGCCAGTCGGTTTATCTGCGCGACATCTGCGGCCGCGAGGAGGGCGCGCCGCCGCCGGTCGATCTTGCGGCCGAGAAGCGCAACGGCGACGTGGTGCGCGGCATGATCCACGCCGGCACCGCGACCGCGGTGCATGATATCTCGGACGGCGGACTTCTGATCGCGCTGGCCGAGATGGCGATGGCCAGCGGCATCGGCGCGCAGCTATTGGCGACGCCGGCGGCGATCGTGCCGCATGCCTACTGGTTCGGCGAAGACCAGGCGCGTTACCTCGTGACGGTGCGCGCCGAAGACGCCGGCCGGGTGCTGGCGAAGATGAAAGGCGCCGACGTGCCGTGCCTGCGCATTGGCACCACCGGCGGCGAGACGATCGCGATATCAGGCGAAGCGCCGGTCTCGATCGCGTCGCTCAAGGCCGGCTTCGAGGGCTGGTTTCCGGCCTATATGAACGGCAGCGTGGCCTGAAGCGCGCCTGGCAAGGATTTCTGACTCCTCACAGCACGTGCGTCGCGCCCGGAATCTTGCGCAGCGCCGCTGTTGCCGCCCAGCTGAGGGCTACTGTCAGCAGGAACGCCACCAGCGCCTTGGCGATCGCGGGCAGATCGAAATCGAACAGCCAGTATTGCAGCCAGAGCACGATCGGGTAGTGCACCAGGAACATGCCATAGGCATCCGGCTGCATGGGATCGAGGACGCTGAAGCCCGATCGCTTGAACCTCAGGAAATAGCCCAGGATCGCGAACAGGATGGCGGCGCTGAAGGCGACAAAGAGCAGGCCGTAGCTCGCCTCATACCAATTCGGCAGCATGTCGGGATTCCCGAGAATTTCGCGCTTGATGGCGATCAGCCCCCATAGCAGGCAATAGGGAACGAGCGCCGCGATGGCCCAGCCCCAGCCGCTCCTCGCCAGCCGCCCGTCCGCGCTCAGCAGGCCGCGGTCGAAATTCGCCGCACCAATCCCGGCCCCGATGAAGAAGTAGGCAGCGTAGAGCAGCACGCGGCTCGCCTGCACGTCGAACGGCCCGAGCCCGAACCAGCGGTTCTGCGAGTAGTAGACCACCGCCGGAACATAGACGATGGCGGTGACCGCCAGCATGAACAGGTAGAAGTCGGCCGGCCGCTCGAAGCCACGCAGCGACAGGCGGTTGATCGGATCCAGCAGTTTGGGAGAGACCCGGTACAACAGGCTCGCGGTCAGATCGAAGACCATCAACACCCAAATGAACCAGAGCGGACCGCTCGGCCATGGGCCTACGGTGACGGTTTTCCACCAGAACGCCGCAAAGCCGATGCCGGGCTGCTGCCGCAGCGCGATGGCGTAATAGGCGACCGGTATGATCGTGAACGCGCAGATCACGAAGGGCATGCCGAGCCGAAGCAGGCGATCGCGAACAAAGATATGCGGCGCCTTGTGGACGAGGCTGGGCCACACGAACAGTCCCGAGAGAAAGAAGAACATCGCCATGAAGAAACTGTCGGTGGCGAGCACGACGGCGTCGAAGCCGATCCACGATTTGGGATCGGTATGACCGAAATGGGTGTAGGGAATGACGGCATGGTGGATTAGTACCACCAGCGTCAGGAAGGTGCGGGCGCGATCGAGCGCGAAGTTGCGGGTGTGAGCCGTTGGCGCCGCCCGAACCTCCGCTGATCCCACCGGGTGGGAGATTGTCGTCATGAGCGCGTCCCCCGGGGGGTAACCTTTTCCACGATGTTGCTGCCGGGAACCGGTTTCAGCAAGGTCCAATTATCACGGCCGAATGGGTTAGATGCTTCCCGTCGCTCGCTGCTTCAAGGGAACCAGTTCCACCGTCCGAAGTTAGATCAGGCGATTTCGAAAGGCGCCCTCCGCTACGGCGGCGCGCGCAGGCTGGAGGATACGGGCGATGACAATTCTGAAATGGGCGCTTATCTTTTTCCTGGTATCGATCGTCGCCGGCATCCTCGGCTTCACCGGGATATCGGCAGCATCGGCGGATGTTGCCCGATTCCTGTTCTACGTGTTCGTGGTGATCTTCCTGGTGCTCTTGATCCTGGGGCTGACGATCTTCAGGGTATAGGGGCGCATTGGACTCTGCGTCACCGTCAGGCCCTCACGCCACTTCCTCGATCTTGACCTTGTCGGGATAGAACGCGAGATGCCCGGCGATTTCGACCATGGCCGGGAACGGCGTCTCATAGGTCCAGATCGCATTATCGAGCGTCTTGCCGTCGGCCTTGATGCTGAAATAACTCGCATCTCCCTTGTAGGGGCAGTGCGTCACCCGGTCGGTGCGCGCCAATAGCTCCATATTGGCGTCCTGCCGCGGCACATATTGCACGGCCGGGTAGCTCGCCTCCTTCAGCGTCAGGGCATGGGTGGTGTCAGCGATGACGACGCCGCCTGCGGAGACGCGGACCCGTTTGGGGTTTGCCGCAATCGTGATCGGGTGGTCGGGACCGGGGAGTTTCATGGCTATCTGCCTCTTTGCTCAGCCCGTTGTGATCGCGCGAGGCGGTCCGGGCGGCTTTGCAATGATTGGATCGGGAATATAGTGCGAGGGAGCGTGACGTAGAAGGGCCGCCGCGCTAAGTTCCGAGGCGCCAGCGGCCTTCGCCGGCCGCGATTCGACCCGAGGGAATGGAGACTGACCGGGATGCCGATGGACGCCCACGATATCGAATCGATGATCAAGGCGGCAATTCCCGACGCCGAGGTGACGATCCGCGATCTCGCCGGGGACGGCGACCATTATGCGGCGACCGTGATCTCGGAGTCGTTCCGCGGCAAGTCCCGCGTCCAGCAGCACCAGATCGTCTACCAGTCGCTGCGCGGCCAGATGGGCGGCGTGCTGCATGCCCTGGCGCTGCAGACCGGAGTTCCGGAGGGTTAGTTCAGTCCGGCAGGACAGGGGGCGCGATGGCGGGGGACATAGAGCGCGGCGCGCTGTTTCGCCCGATCGTGCCGAACGAGCACAGCCGCGTCACCTACGCCGAACTGTTCTTCGATCTGGTGTTCGTGTTCGCCGTCACGCAGGTTTCCCACACCTTGCTCGGCCGCTTCACCCCGCTGGGCGCCTTGCAGACCACCATGCTGTTTCTGGCCGTCTGGTGGGTGTGGGTCTACACCTCCTGGATCACCAACTGGCTCAACCCCGAAACCACTCCGGTTCGAATCCTGCTGTTCGTCTTGATGCTCGGCGGCCTCGTGCTTTCAACCTCGATCCCGAAGGCGTTTGAATCGAGGGGATTGTGGTTCGCCATCGCTTACGCCGCGATGCAGGTCGGCAAAACCGTCTTTCTGTGGGTTTCGACACCGCCTGGCCGGACCCTGGCGCGCATGAACGCGGTCCGCATCACGGCCTGGCTATCGGTGTCGGCGGTGTTCTGGATCGCCGGCGGCTTTGCCGAAGGGCATTCGCGGCCCGTGCTCTGGGCGGTGGCGCTGACGATCGAGTATATCTCGCCGGCAGCGCGATTCTGGATTCCGAAATACGGCGCCTCCGCCGTAGCGGATTGGGTAGTCGAGGGCGGCCACATGGCCGAGCGCTGCGCCGGCTTCATCATCATCGCGCTCGGCGAGTCCATTGTTGTGACCGGCGCAACCTTTGCCGATCTGCCTTGGACCCTTGCAACCGTCAGCGCCTTCGCATCGGCCTTTATCGGCGCGATCGCGATGTGGTGGATTTATTTCCACAAGGGCGCCGAAGCCGGCTCCGAGCAGATTTCAAAATCCAGCGAGCCGGGGCGGCTGGCGAGGCTTGCCTACACCTATCTGCATATGCCGATCGTGGCCGGCATCATTCTCTCGGCGGTCGCCGATGATCTCGTGCTGACCCACCCGGCGGAGCATTCGGATTCCAGGACGGTGCTGAGCGCGGTAGGCGGACCTTTATTGTTTTTGGTCGGAACGATCCTGTTCAAGCACACCTTTCGCGGCTTCCTCCAGCTCTCCCATGGCGCCGGCATCATCGCGCTCGCGATCCTGGCCTGGTTCGCTAGTGCGCTGTCGCCGCTGATGCTGTCAGCGTTGACCTCCGCGATCATGATCGTGGTCGCGGCGTGGGAATCGGTCTCGCTGGGGTCTGGCGAGGCCAAATCCCGTTCGGAAGAGTCTCAGCCTGATAGGTCTCAGTCCGAGACCACCAGCGCGTGAACCGAGAACATGGACGCACCGTCGGTCCAGGTGGCGCGCGGGGTCCAGCCGGAGCCGCGCGCCAGCGCCGCAAAGCGCTCGAGGCTGTACTTGTAGCTGTTTTCGGTGTGGATGCTTTCGCCGGCGCGGAATGAGAAATTGCGTCCCAGCACGCGCACGGTCTGCGCCTTGCGGCTGATCAGGTGCATCTCGATGCGGTGGCGGTCGCGGTTGTAGATCGCGCGATGGGTGAAAGCGCTGACATCGAAATTGCCGCCGAGTTCGCGGTTGATCCGATGCAGCACATTGAGATTGAAGCGGGCGGTGACGCCGGCCTTGTCGTTATAGGCCTCGTACAGCACGCGCTCGTCCTTCTCGAGATCGACGCCGATCACCAGCTGCGCGCCTCGACCCAGAATATCGCGGGCGCTGCGCAGGAAGCTGCAAGCCTCATGTGGTTCGAAATTTCCCAGCGTCGAACCCGGAAAGAAACCGACTTTCGGCATCCCGGCGACCGCCTGGGGTAGCGTGAACGGCGCGGTGAAATCCGCCGCGACCGGATAGATGGCGAGATCGGGGAAATCCTGCCGCAAGACGTCGGCCTGCGCCTTCAGGAAGTCGCCGGAAATGTCCACGGGCACATAGGCACCGAGCGCGCATTCGTTCAGCAGCAGCCGCACCTTTGTCGTTGCGCCGGCGCCGAATTCCACCAGCGCCGCCCCCTTGGGGAGAGTCGCCGATATTGCACTGCCGCGGTCGCGCAGGATCGAAAGCTCGGTGCGGGTCGGGTAATATTCCGGCAACAGCGTGATCTGTTCGAACAGTTCCGAACCCGCGGCGTCGTAGAAGTATTTCGGCGACAGCCGTTTGGGGTGCTGGGAAAGATCGTCCAGCACGTCGTCGGCAAACGGCGAGGCTGGCTCGTCGAAGCGCTGCGCTTCGGTCAAAGCGGGGGCGTGCACATTCATGATACTCTCCAGAACGCGCGCTCCGGCGCGATTGAATTTGAGAACAAATCAGGTGGCATAGTCGGCGAGGCGCAGTCCTGTGAATTGCCAGCGATGATGCGGATAAAAGAAGTTGCGATAGGTAATGCGGCTGTGCCCGTCCGGGGTTGCAAGCGAGGAGCCGCGCAGCACCAGTTGGTTGACCATGAATTTGCCGTTGTACTCGCCGAGCGCACCTTCGATCGCCCGGTAGCCGGGGTAGGGGGAGTAGGCGCTGCGGGTCCACTGCCAGACGATGCCAAAGGCGTCGTTGAGCTGGCCGGCTTTGGCCGCAACCTCCCATTCCATTTCGGTCGGCAGGTGTTTGCCGCTCCAGCGCGCGAATGCGTCCGCCTCGTAATAGCTGACGTGGCATACCGGCGCCGCGGGATTGACCGGCTGCAGTCCGGCCAAGGTCATGACCTGCCATTGCCCGTCGATCTCGCGCCAATGGCCGGGCGCCCGCCACGCCTCGTTGCTGACGGCGGCAAAACCGTCCATCAGCCAGAGCGTCGCCGTGGCGTAGCCGCCATCCTTCATGAAGGCGAGCCATTCGGCGTTGGTGACGAGATTGCGCGCCAGCCTCACCGGGCCGACCAGCGCGCGGTGCGCGGGCTTTTCGTTGTCGAAATGAAAGCTGTCGTCGGTGTGCCCGACGGTATGGATGCCCTCGTTGAGGCCGACCCACTCGTCGCCATTGCGGCACGACGCCGGGAATTTCCACAGGGGATCGTAAGCCGGCGGGATCGGGTTTTGCGCGAACGCATGCAAGATGTCGGTCAGCAGCAATTCCTGATGCTGCTGCTCATGATTGAGCCCGACTTGGACCAGCGGCACCAGCTTCCGGAGCGTGTCCTCGCCGGCCTCATTGAAGAATTTCACCACGGCGGCGTCGACATGCCGGCGGTAGGCGGTGACCTCGTCCGCGCCCGGACGGGTCAGGTGGCCGCGCTGGTGCCGGGCATGGCGTGGGCCGGCGCTGACATAATAGGAATTGAACAGATAGGCGTAGTCGGGGTCAAACGGCTTGTAGCCCCTGCAGTGCTCGCCGAGCAGAAATTGCTCGAAGAACCAGGTGGTATGGGCACGGTGCCATTTCGCAGGGCTCGCGTCCGCCATCGACTGGATCAGCTGATCCTCTGGCGTCAGCGGTGCCGCGCGCCGCTCGGTCTCGTTTCGAAGCGCCAGATAGGCTTCCACCAAATCCCGGGCGAGGCTGCCGGAGTCGGAGAATAATGACGGCAAGGGGGCAGCCGGAATGGCCGCGGCGGATGCTGGTTTCGTCACTGGTATCTCCGGTTGGGGAGAGAACGTTGCTCTGGCCGACGGGTTCCCCAGGAACAGTCTGTCCTAGATAGGGGCTCCGGTCAGGGAAAAAAGCCTCCCCCCGGTCGTGATATTGAGGCCATCAGGCTATAGCCGGGCCTTGGGATATCGGGGGCGGAACAGGTCCCCGCATGCCAGCTACTCGCCATTTTACTTTGGATGCACAAAGGTTTGGGATACATATATGACAGTAGCGGGTTTAACCGGCTGACGCCGGCCCGGAAGGCCATGCCGCGGGGGCAGCGCCCAAAAGGAAGCGAAGATGAGCATCGAGCAATTTATCGACAATGAAGTGAAGTCGAACGACGTCGTGCTGTTCATGAAGGGCACGCCGCAGTTTCCGCAGTGCGGGTTTTCGGGGCAGGTGGTGCAGATCCTCGATCACGTCGGGGTCGGCTACAAGGGCCTGAACGTCCTGGAGTCCGCCGAACTTCGCAACGGCATCAAGACCTACTCCAACTGGCCGACCATTCCGCAGCTCTACGTCAAGGGCGAGTTCGTCGGCGGCTGCGACATCATCCGCGAGATGTTCCAGGCCGGCGAGTTGCAGCAGTTGTTCGCCGACAAGGGCGTCACGGTCAGCGCACCCGCCGCCTGAATTTGGCGGCGCGCCAGATCGGCTCGGCGCGGCTGCAAGTCGTCGTCGCCGACATCACGACGCTGCGCGTTGACGCCATCGTCAACGCCGCGAATTCCTCGCTCCTCGGCGGGGGCGGCGTGGATGGTGCGATCCACCGCGCGGCCGGGCCTGAGCTGGCGATGGAGTGCCGCATGCTCCATGGCTGCAAAACCGGCAGTGCAAAAATCACGAGAGGTTACCGGCTGCCGGCGCTGCATGTGATTCATGCCGTCGGTCCGGTCTGGAACGGCGGAGTCCGCGGCGAGGATCAGGCCCTGGCGTCGTGTTACGCACGCGCGATCGAATTGTGCCAGAAGCACGACCTCACTTCGGTTGCCTTTCCCGCCATCTCTACCGGCATCTATCGTTTTCCCCCCGATCGGGCGGCGCGGATCGCGGTGTCGGCCACGGCCGAGGCGCTACAGGCCGCGCCCGGTATCAGCCAGGTCATCTTCTGCTGCTTTTCCGACGACAGCGCCGCCCGGCACGCCCAGGCGCTGGTCCAGTTCGGCAGCCCTTGTGCCGGCGGAGCGCAAGGCTAAACTCTCCGGAGAGGGCCATGAAACCATCTCATGCGTTGCGATTGCTTGCGTGCGGTGCGTTGCCGATCGCCGGTGAAGCTTCGGCCAGAGCCGAAGATACTTTCAATATTCCCGCGGGCGCGCATTTCAACAGGCAGAAACCCGATCGCGTCGCAGTGACCAAAATTGCGAGCGTCTACGCCCCTCGCACAATCTCCCGCACCCGCCCGACCGTCTCCTCGATCATGCCGGCGCTGACGTCGAGATGGGTGCAGGCCCTGATCCGGCCGTCCATCATCGCGAGCAGCACGCCGCGCTGGTGCAGGGCCTTCACCATGTCATCGCCGGAGACGCCGGCGCCGTCCGGCTTGAAGAAGACGAGGTTGGTTTCGGGTTCTTGCACTTCCATGCCCCTGATCTGCGAAAGCCCCCGCGCCAGCGCGCGGGCATTGGCGTGATCGTCCGCAAGGCGACCGACATGGTGGTCGAGCGCGAAGGTGCAGGCGGCGGCGCAGATGCCGGCCTGGCGCATCGAACCGCCCAGCCGTTGCTTCCATCGCCAGACCTCGTCGATGAAATCCCTGCTGCCGGCGATGACGGCGCCGACCGGCGCGCCCAGGCCTTTTGAAAAGTCGATCCAGGCGGAATCCCAGCCCGATGCCATGTCGCGCGCGCTGACGCCGGTTGCGACGCAAGCATTGAGCAGCCGCGCGCCGTCCATGTGGGTGGCAAGGCCGTTGGCCTTGGCGATCTTCACGATCTCATCGAGTGCCGCTTTCTTCCAGATGGTGCCGCCGCCGATATTGGCGGTCTGCTCGACGCTGACCAACGTCTGCGGCGGCTGGTAGCGGCTGCGCGGATGTAGGGCGGCACGAAACGCGTCGGGCGGAAATCGTCCGTCGGCGCCGGGCAGCGGCGTGATCTGGAATCCGCCGAGGGCGGCGTGCGCGCCGCCTTCGCGCGCGATGATGTGCGCGGTCTCATGTGCCAGGATCTCGTCGCCGGGCCGGCAGTGCACCAGCGTCGCCGCGACGTTGCACATGGTGCCTGACGGCAGGAACAAGGCGGCCTCCTTGCCGAGCAGATCGGCGACGCGCTCGCAGAGCAGGTTGACCGAGGGATCGTCGCCGATCTGCTCGTCGCCGACCTCGGCGCGCGCGATCGCCTCGCGCATTGCGGGAGTGGGGCGGGTCTGGGTGTCCGACAACAGGTTGATGCGGATCGGTGGCGCCTTGGGATCGCGCGGGGGAGGGGTGTAGGTCATGGCGCCTCTTTCACTCATCGCGTCATTGCCGGGCTCGACCCGGCAATCCATCATCTCGCGCAAGAATCTTCTTGCGATGGATGCGCGGGTCAAGCCCGCGCATGACGATATGGAGGACTGGTATACCGAAACAAAAAGGCCCCGGCAAAACCGGGGCCTTCGAAGTTCGCAAAATGCGACCGATAAGAATCAGCGCGAATAGAATTCGACGATCAGATGCGGCTCCATCTGCACCGCGAACGGCACGTCGGAGAGCGCCGGGACGCGGATGAACTTCGCCGTCATCTTGGAGTGATCGACCTCGAGGAAATCGGGAACGTCGCGCTCGGCGAGCTGGCTTGCTTCCAGAACCACGGCGAGCTGCTTGGAGGATTCCTTGACCTCGATCGCATCGCCGATCTTCAGCTTGTAGCTCGAGATGTTGACGCGGCGGCCGTTGACCTTGACGTGGCCGTGATTGATGAACTGGCGCGCGGCGAACATGGTGGCGACGAACTTGGCGCGGTAGACCACGGTGTCGAGCCGGCGCTCCAACAGGCCGATCAGGTTCTCGCCGGTGTCGCCCTTCATCCGGCCGGCCTCGACATAGATGCCGTGGAACTGGCGCTCGCTGATGTTGGCGTAATAGCCCTTGAGCTTCTGCTTGGCGCGAAGTTGCACGCCGAAGTCGGAGAGTTTTCCCTTGCGGCGCTGGCCGTGCTGGCCGGGGCCGTATTCCCTGCGGTTCACCGGACTCTTCGGGCGGCCCCAGATATTCTGGCCCATCCGGCGATCGATCTTGTATTTCGCCTCACTGCGCTTTGTCATCGCGTCCTCTTTCGTAAGTTTGAGTTTTGAGGAGACGCGCCCTCCTGTGCGCCGGGAATTTCCCGGCGCCGACAGGTCCAGCCCCTAAAGCTGAGAAAGGGTGAACCACGGGTCGCGAAACGCATCGCGGGCCGAAACCGGCCCGCGAGCAGGCGGTTTCTAGGCAGAAACCGCTGTTGTGTCAATGAAAAGGGACCGGCTCTTGGAGCGGCGCTTCGCCCGCCCCAAACGACCGCCAAAACCGTCAAGTCGCCACCGCCCGGACCGCCTTTGGCTCGGTTTGCTGCCGGCTGGCCCGCAATTCGGCTGATATTTCGGTGTTCAGCACCTGTTCCAGCCGGGTCATGACCTTCGCGACCAGGGCCGCGTCGGTAATGCGGTGGTCCCAGCGGATCACGACATCGATGGTCTGGTCGGGCGCCACCACGCCATAGCTGACGATATAGGGCCCCGGGCTCAGCGCGTGCAGTTCGCCCGCGCCGTAGGCGGCAACCGAGGTCACCCCGAAATTGCCGAACCAGTTGGCGCGCTGGCGGCCGAAATTGAGGCCGACCGACCAGAACAGCCGGCGCAGCGGCAGCGGCAGCCGCGTTACCCGGAGGATCTTGCGAAAGGAGGGGACGTCATCGATCGGCGCCGCCTTGGCGTGGCGGATCTGCGCGTCGATCTCGGCCAAAGCCAGCGTATCCGCGGCCGGGACCTTCTGCGGCAGCACGCAATCCTGGCCGTCCTCGACGCGCGCGATCGCGACCATGGCGATATTCTTCGGCAGCTCGTAAAAGCTCGGCCACGGCCATTTGGCGTAGAGCGTGCGCAGCACCGGCTGTTCCTTCGCCACCAGCGAGAACGCCTTGACGAAAATCGCCGCCCAGCCGGGCGGCTGCGCGGCCAGCGCGCGGGCTTCCAGCAGCGAACGGACGTTGAGCGGCCGCGTCAGCGAGACAAAGGGCACCCGGATCGATGCGTGCATGAGGTCGGCGACGAGACGGCGCGGTATTGAGATTTTTCGAACCGTTCCGCGCATCGATCCACTCAAGTTCCCGCAACGCAAGGACGGCGAGTCGGCCTGGCCCGCCAGCGCTTCATCTAGCACGAACCAACCGGCTTGAGGCCAGATGGTTCTTGTCTATGGCGCGGGTGAGGCCCTTGGCCGATTTTGACGAAATTCGTAAATCCGAGTGTTTTCAGTGGCTTGGTTCCAGCGGTGGTTTCAGCGTCTGATCCCCTCAAAGGTCGCGGCGATGCCGCGTTGGAACAGCGACCAGTCGAAGCCGAGCGCCAGGACCAGATAGCCGCGGTCGATCATCTGATTGGCTTGCGCGGCGGTGCGGGCCACGCCGCCGATCGGCACGCCGCTTTTGAGGATGCCGGCCTCGGCGCGCGCCATCAGCGCCTGCACTTCGGGGTCGTCGATCAGGCCGCGCTTGTTGATGGAGGTGGCGAGGTCGCCGGGGCCGATCACCGCGACGTCGATGCCGGGGGTCGCCATGATCTCGTCGATGCGGTTGACCGCCTCGACATGCTCGATGGTGACCATGCAGACCATGTCGTCGTCGGCGGTCGCCATGTAGGCAGGCATCGAGACGCCCCAGCGGAACGGGGCGTGGAACGGGCCCCAGAGCCGCTCGCCGCGCGGCGGATACCGCACGCTGCGCACGGCCTTCTCGGCGTCCTCGCGGCTGCAGATCATCGGAAAATTGATGCCGAGCGCGCCGATATCCATCGGCGCCTTCGCAAGCCACGGCTCGTTGGCGGCGACCCGCGCCAGCGGCACGCAGGGCGTGCCGGCGGTCGCGGTGATCATCGCATGCGCGGAAGTCAGATCTATCGGCCCGTGCTCGAGGTCGACGATGATCCAGTCGAGTCCGGAACGGGCCATGATCTGCACGGTCTGGATGCTGGGGATGGTCGCGATCGCGCCAAAGGTGGGACGTCCCTCCCGCCATTGCTTGCGCAGACGATTGAGGGGGAAGGGCGCTTCGAGCGTCAAATGCAAAACTCCGTTCCGCGGTTCGGCAGCGTTGGCTTGACTGGATACGACGGCGTTGCCGACACCCGTTGACCCCTCTGGTTCGTGTAGCGGAAATCTACGCGCACCGATCGCTCCTCGCAATAACCGCTCTCCTTGCAGACACAAATTCCCGATCTCGCGGCGCGATACGCCCGAGCTTTGCGTCGATTGCCACCCCCCTGAAAAGAACAAGAGGGCGCAGGGAAAGCCGGATGCGCGCTGCACCCGCGGTCTCGTGTGCACGAATGCACAAAAAAACGCACACGAGCATACAGGTCCAGCGGAGGCAATCCGGCTTTCCCTGCGCAGTGGTTTTGCGGCTTATATCGCGCTCTCCTCGGTGACCGGGCTTTCTTGCCACCGTCGCCCGCGAGATATTTCTCGCGAGCTTGACGCCAGCGTCGGGGCGTCGGGACCACACGGCTTCACCGTTCGCTCCGGCTCGCGTTCGTCTTCTCGCAAGCTTTCGCGTCCACCGCATCCCACCGCGCGTTCGTGACGATCGCGACCCGCCCCTCTCATCGGGTGAGACGGGCGAAGCTAAAGAACTGGTTTGCTCGACGGCGAAAGCGGAATATTTTTCGCAGCAGGGCTGGACAGGCTTTTGGGTGATTTGCCCGGCGGGTTGTTTTGTCGCAGCCGGGTTGCGAGGTTGTGCTTGCGCGCGAGGCGAAGCAGTTGGCGTTTAGCGGTATGAGCCTTCTGGACAGCACTACGAAACAAACTGCGGCGGCCAAGCGATCATCACGTCCGCGAAGAGATGCGCAGCAATTGGGTACTGAACATCCTCCGAATTGATGGACACCGTGCGGATGATTCGAGGCTCCGGTTTCGGAGTTTCAATCACGTCCAAGGCGAAATCATCAAGCCGCAATGAATGGCCGCCAAGCCGCTAATTATTCGAATTTACGTCCGCTTTCGCCGGCACAGCGGACAAGGCCGGACTTCTCGCTGGGCCGCCCCTGAAGCGAATGGACCCGTTTCGGACATCGGCTGCTCAGTTTGGTCGATGCGGCAGCGGGGTTGAAAATCCCGTTCTCTGTGGTCACCCACGCCAGTGCCATTCGCCGCGCCTTATTGACCCGTATCATTGCGCATAGCGATTGAGGTGATCTCATTATTATCGTGTGGTATAGTCATCGGCAATTAAGGGCGGCTCAAGCCTCTGAGATATCAACTCGCGACCGGCACCCAGAAAGGCGACCGTTGCCCGCAGAGTTCAAGGGAGCACATCATGCCCATATCAGACCTGTCCTCCAAAGCCGTGCCGCCCATTTCCTCAGAAGCCATGCCTCCTATTTCCCCTACTTGCCCTACCTGCGGTAAGGGAATGAGGCTAACAGGCGTCAATCCATCTTGCGACGGCACGACCTACGACTACAAGTGTAGCAACGATGGGGATCGCCTTAGTTGGCGGCCACATTATCTGAAAAGTTCGCTCGTCGCTTGATGTGTGGCACAGTCAATCCGAGGCCGCCTCAGTTGGCGGCCTCTTTCATTTCAAACCAAGCGTGCGATGTCGCCTATTGGGCTAGATCGGAAGTGACCGGCCGATTGTCAAAACGGGCGCTTTTGACCCCGAGCGGAAATCGGTCGGCGACTTGCTCCTGCATGAGACTCTATTCAGTCATGCTGCTGACGCAATTTTTGTCTTAGTCAGTGAGAACTGAGAACGTGTGCGAGAACCACTCTGGTTCCCACAACGGTTCCGTCGCCACGATTGGCGCGAATCCGCAAAACAACCGGCGCGAGTTCGTAACGCATCCGCGTTTACTTGACCCTGTTTTGCGGCATCGGGAACTGAACGATCTAGAAAATCAATCAAGGAGTTATGATGGTGTTCCGCTCGAGCGCCGCAATTTGCGGCGCCGTAATTCTACTGGGCATGTCTGATACCGTTGCTCGAAGTCAAATCGTTGCAGTTCATTCCACCGCCGTCGTCAATGACGCTTCCGGGGATGCGATCGTTGGCGCAGCATCCACCTACAATCCGCTCCGGTCCGGATGGCGGGAGGGCGGCCCGGACACAGCCTCCGGCGAGCGCTATGATCCCTCTGTCTGGGCGGCTGCCATCAAGACAAGTTTGCGCCAGAACTTTGGTGGGGTCCAATATGGCGCGAGGCCGAAGTTTGCCCTCGTTGAAGCTGCAGGCAAGAAGGTCATCGTCAAGATAAATGACGTCGGGCCATTAACGCCTGGCCGAATCATTGACCTCAACGAGCGGGCGATGCGCCATTTCGATCCAGACCTGCAGCTCGGGGTAATTTATAACGTAAGCGTCAGGCCGCTTTCCGGCGACTATTGGATCCCCGGACCGGCCAGCTGAACCTTCTGGCGATCTATTATTCTTTGAGGAGCAGCTTTGACCTATACAAATGACGCCCTGTCGGCGTTTTCCTATCACATCGATGAGACAATCTCGACGGTTGCGAAGCTTCGCGCCGAACATCAAGAGAATGCCACGGTGCTCCAGCGCGTCGTCGACCATATGGCCAAGCTTTTCAGCCGGCCTTGGTTCATCGGCGCGATCAGCATTGTCATTGCCGGCTGGATCGGCCTCAATTTGATTTCCGCGACGCTGGGCCGCCACACGATTGATCCGCCGCCTTTCGCATGGCTAGGAGGGGCGATCTCGCTGACCTCATTATACATGGTCGTCTTGATCCTCGCCTCGCAGAAACGCGAAGACCAGCTCGCGCATCACAGGGAGATGCTGATCTTGGAACTCGCAATCCTCAGCGAGCAAAAGATCGCAAAAGTCATCCAGCTGCTGGAGGAATCCCGCCGTGACAATCCTATTCTTCGCAACCGCCTCGACCCCGAAGCTGAAACAATGGGCCGGGCCGCCAACACGCAATCGGTGCTGAACGCCATCACGGAAACGCCGGATTTCACGCCGGCGTGAACTATTTGTGAGTTCACGCTGACGTTGCTTGTTGTTGTGCTGCAGAGCACGAGTCTCTTGTTGGCACATAACGTCGTCTCGCTGCGATGCCGAGTTTGGTCCGCTGTTGGAGCATTGCGGACCACGTAAGCGGTCGGCCCCGCAGATTTTGTAGTTCACCGCATGGATTACGGTGACAGACGCTAACGGTCTTTCGGAAGAGCATTGATTTATTCCACTGCACTCCGCCCCATCAGCGAGTCAACCGCCGTTCACGCCGGCACGCGGCCGCCGAAAAACGGCACCAGCGCGCGGCTCAGCGTGTGCGGCTTTCCTGACGTGAAGATCATTTCGGCGCCGGCAGCATCGGCCTCGATGCCGGGCGGCCCGAGCAGGTCCGCCACACGCCGGGCAATCGCGGGCGCCGGATCGATCCAGTCGACCTGCCATGGCGCGAGCGCCACCAGGCGCTCCATCACCAGCGGATAATGGGTGCAGGCCAGCACCACGGTGTCGGTGCGCGCCAACGGATTGTCGCGGTCGCCGACGAAACATGGCGCAAGTTCGGCGGCGATTTCGCGGTCGCCGACCTCGACGCCGTGCAACGCCGCCTCCGCCAGCGAGGCGAGCTCGGCCGCGCCCACCAGCGTCACTTCGCAGCCTTGCGCGAAATCGCGGATCAGCGCGCGGGTGTATTCGCGCTGTACGGTTCCCCTGGTGCCGAGCACCGAGACGCGCTTTGTCCTCGATTTGGCGCAGGCCGGCTTGATCGCCGGCACCGTGCCGACGAACGGCACCTGGTAGTGCTTGCGCAGATGCGACATCACCAGCGTGGATGCGGTGTTGCAGGCGATCACCACCAGATCGGGGTGATGCTTGCCGATCAACTCGCCGATCAGCGGCACCACGCGGGCGATGATCTCTTCCTCGCCGTGATGGCCGTAGGGAAAGAACGCGTCGTCGGCCACATAGACATAATGCGCGTCAGGCCGCGCCTTGACGATTTCACGCAACACCGTGAGCCCGCCGAGGCCGGAATCGAACACGAGAATGGTCGGGGGTTTGGACACGGGAGCGATCTTAGCCGATCCGGGGTTACCATTCAGTTGTTATCGCAAGGCATCACGGGTCCG
>NZ_JADGRI010000309.1 GCF_017881085.1 Bradyrhizobium sp. | reverse complement strand
GTATGTGAAATATCGCAGCACGCCACTCTGCTGAACTGATTCCATTTTCGCGGAGCGTGTCCGCGCCCGCACGTTCATCGCCTTGAGGGTGGCAACAGCCTGATCGAAGCTCAGGACCATCTTGTCGTAATCGAGCTCGATCGCGTCAAAGCCGATAACGTTTGCGTCGTGCCGCAGGCTGCCCGCCTCAGTGCGCTTGTCGCCGAACCGAGCGCCCTTCAACCAGGGCAGATCCTCTTTAGTGCCAGCCTTGGCCAAAAGGATCATGTCGCGCAGTTCCGGCAGTGTCACAGCTTGCACGGCAAAGCTGCTTCCGGATTTGTTCCGCAAGAATGTAAAGCTGACTTTGTGGGCCGCGATGTCGGTCTTGTTCGGGGTGTCGGCGCCTGGACGGCGGATGGCTCCGGGGATTGAGTACGCGCCCGCGCCCGGATTCTGGTACAACGCCACCAGCTCGGCAACGCAGCCCTTCGCCTGCTCGTCCAGCGTCGGATAGTTGACGCTGCCGGCCAGGCACATGACGCGCCGCGGATCCTGAACCGCGTTGCTGCCAAGCAGCGCGCACAACGCGGCGCCGGCAGCCTCCAGCCTCTCAGGCGTAACGGTGCCGTCGAGCCTAAAGTAAAGGTGCCGGCGCGGATGCGGAATGGTGCCGGCGGTGACAACGATCGAGGGCGTGAGGCTGTTGGCCTTCAGCAGGTTGGCAATACGCTCATCATCGCCGGCGCCGTCGTATTCGGCCCATGCGTGGGAAGCGGTGACAGCGTGGTCACCATGCCCCAGCGTCGCGCTGACATAGATGTTGCAGCCAGCCGCATTCTTCGCCACTGCGAACTCGACAGCCTCCTCCAGTTTGAACGGGGAGAAGTTTTCCGCCTTGTTGGGCTTTCCGCCATCGACGGCGGGGTCGCCATACGCAATCTCGATCCACGAGTCCGGATAAGCCTGCACGAATGCCGGATCAAACAGCGCATAGAGGTGCGCGGAGATGTCGGATTTGTTCGGGGCCAGTGGTGCGGCGGTGAAGTCGGCCTGGTGAACAGTCACGACAGCACCGCCAATCCCGCCGCGGCGAACGTGGCGATGGTGTAGAGCGCGGTGAAGACCCAATACTCGACGACAAAATGGGTGGTTTCGGATGAGGTATTGCGCCGGTGAGTCGGCGGTGATACAGATGATGTTCTGAACACAAAGGCTCTTTTCTACGAAGCCCCCATCCTCGCCTGGCCCCGTCAAGGAAGGCCGAGAGATGAGGGTTTTTCGTTAGGTGGTGCTGCTTGGCTTTCGGGCGAGCAGGTTGCCGTAAGCGACTGGACGGATTGATTCGAACTGTCAGTGAATTGCCGGCGCCTCCTCTGCGGAGCGATACGCGCTGGCGGCAAACGTCGTGAACGCGACCACCAGCTCGGGATATTCGATGGCCGCGCTGTCATCGTCGAGGATGGCGTCGACAGCAGCGATCGCCGCGTTCAGGGCGTCATGGGCCAGGGTGCAGGCTTCAGTTAATCGCGGTGAGATCTGAGTTTTCATTGTGTATGGCTCGTGAGTGTCCGCCTGCGATCCCGTGCCAGGGGCGCAAGCAGTGTTCGCGCGAACGGGCGCGGCCGGGACGGTACGGGGCGTTGGTTGGTGTGAGTGCTCATGCGTCATCGCGCCAGCGCATCGGCGATGACGTCAGTGTTTTCGCTTCGTTCGAGTCTGGGATTCTGTCTGGGACTTTGCGTCCGCTAAGGGGGTCTAGCGCACCCTTTGATCCCCTTGCGTTCACGCTCGGAGGGCGTCGATCGCAATCGGAGGTTTCCGAGAAAACCCCAGTATTATCTACGCTTATAGAGGGTGGCCGACTGGCGATCCCAGCAGGATTCGAACCTGCAACCCACGGAGTAGAAATCCGTTACTCTATCCAGTTGAGCTATGGGACCGTTGGCGGGGTTATACCATTGCCAATATGAAAAATCCGCTTCCCCGCCAAGCCTGTTCCGAACCGTTTTCCCGCACCCCGCGACAAAGGCATGAAGGTGGACCGTTGGTCCGCCCCCGACGCCATGCTACGCCGCCGACTGTCGGCGTGGGCCACGGCCGGTTTCGACGAATGTTGTATGCGACCTTTTCGCACCTCTGTTCCATCGCCATGAGTCCGTCACCTTTTAGCGCCCTTCTGCATCATACGCGGCGGTCATTCGCTGCCCTAGGAGCTCCCCATGATCGGTTTGGTTCGCGCCGCAACCCTTTGCGCAACGCTGGCGCTTGGCCTGGTCTCGGCGCAGGCAGCGGATAAGGCCTTCAGGCGCGACGATCTGGCCGATTCCGCGATCAAGCTGGAAGCCCAGATCAAGAGCGAGGCCGGGCCTGTCGCCAAGACCACCGCCACCCTGAAGACCGATGCCGACGCCGCCTTCAAGCGCAGCGATTTCCGCTCCGGCCTGCAGATCCTCGGGCAGATCGCCGCCCTGGCGCCTGAGGACAGCAGCAACTGGCTGCGGCTGGCGCGGGTCATCTTCCAGATCGTGCCGAAGGACTCCAGCGAGCAGACCTTCCTCCTGGAACGCGCCTCGACCGCGGCCTATATCGCTTATCAGCGCGCCGGCAATGCCGGCGAAGAGGCCGACGCGCTGGCCGTGCTCGGCCGGTCGATGTCCGAGCGCAAGCTGTGGCGGCCGGCGCTGGACGCGATGCGGCTGTCGCTCGACTTGCGCGAAGTGGCTGATGTCCGCGGGAGTTACGAAAAACTGCGCGACGAGCACGGTTTCAGGCTGCTGGATTATACCGTCGATTCGGATTCAGCTTCGCCGCGCGCCTGTTTCCAGTTCTCCGAGGAGTTGGCAAAACGCACCGACTTCGCGCCGTACCTGGCGCTCGCCGGCAACGACAAGCCGGCGATGACCTCGGAAGGCAAGCAGCTCTGCGTCGACGGGCTCACCCATGGCGAGCGCTACAACATCAATCTGCGCGCCGGCCTGCCGTCCACCGTGAAGGAGGGCCTGCCGAAATCGGCCGAATTCAACATCTACGTCCGCGACCGCAAGCCGTTCGTGCACTTCACCGGGCGGGCTTATGTGCTGCCGCGCACCGGCCAGCGCGGCATTCCCGTGGTCAGCGTCAACACGCCGGCGGTGAAGGTCGACGTGTTCAGGATCGGCGACCGCAACCTGATCAACACCGTGATCGACAGCGACTTCCAGCGGGCACTGAGCCGCTACGAGCTTTCCAGCCTCGGCGACGAGCGGGGCGTCAAGGTCTGGTCGGGCGAACTCGCCACCGCGACCACGCTCAACCAGGATGTCACGACAGCGTTTCCGGTCGACCAGGCGCTGGGCGACCTGCAGCCGGGCGTCTACGTCATGACGGCGGCGCCCAAGACCCCCGGCAGCGACGACGATTCTTCGCTGGCGACGCAGTGGTTCATCGTCTCCGATCTCGGCATCGCCGCGTTCTCCGGCAATGACGGCATCCATGTCTTCGTCAATTCGCTCGCTTCGACCGAGGCGGTGGCGAAAGCCGAGGTGCGGCTGCTCGCCCGCAACAACGAGATTCTGGCCACCCGCAAGACCGACGATTCCGGTCACGTGCTGTTCGAGTCCGGGCTGGCGCGCGGCGAGGGCGGCCTGTCGCCGGCCATGCTCACCGTCGGCGGCGAGAAAGCCGATTACGCCTTCCTCAGCCTGAAGACCACCGCGTTCGACCTGTCGGATCGCGGCGTTGCGGGGCGGGAGGTGCCTGAGGGCGCCGACGCCTTCGTCTATGCCGAGCGCGGCGTCTACCGCTCCAACGAGACCGTCTATCTGACTGCACTCCTGCGCGACGGCCAGGGCAATGCCGTGACCGGCGGCCCCCTGACGCTGGTGATCGAGCGTCCTGACGGCGTCGAATTCCGCCGCGCCGTGCTGCGCGACCAGGGCGCGGGCGGCCGCAGCATGGCCTTGACCCTCAATTCGGCCGTTCCGGCCGGAACCTGGCGGGTCCGTGCGTTCACCGACCCCAAGGGCCCGGTGGTCGGCCAAACCACCTTCATGGTCGAGGATTATATCCCCGAGCGGCTGGAATTCGACTTATCCGCCAAGGACAAGCTGATCAAAGCTGATGTTCCCGTGGAGCTGAAGGTCGATGGCCACTTCCTCTATGGCGCGCCCGCTTCCGGCCTTCAGCTGGAGGGCGACATGCTGGTCGCACCGGCTTCGGAACGGCCGGGTTTCGCCGGCTACCAGTTTGGCGTCGCCGACGAGGAGACCACCAGCAACGAGCGTACCCCGATAGAAGGCCTGCCCGAGACCGACGCCAATGGGGTCGCGACCTTCCCGGTCAGCCTCGCCAAGCCGCCGTCCTCGACGCGCCCGCAGGAAGCCCAGATCTTCGTCCGCATGGCGGAAGCCGGCGGCCGCGCCGTCGAGCGCAAGCTGGTGATGCCGGTGGCCCCGGCGACGGCGCTGATCGGCGTCAAGCCGCTATTCGGCGACAAGAGCGTCGCCGAAGGCGACAAGGCCGGTTTCGACGTCGTGTTCGTATCGCCCGAAGGCAAGCCGCTGGCGCGCGACGGCCTGCGCTACGAGCTGTTGAAGATCGAATCCCGTTATCAATGGTATCGCCAGAGTTCGTCCTGGGAATATGAGCCGGTCAAATCGACCAGCCGCGTTGCCGACGGCGATCTGGCCATCGCAGTCGACAAGCCGTCGCGGATCACGCTGTCGCCGCAGCCCGGCCGCTATCGGCTCGACGTCAAGTCGACCGAGGCCGACGGGCCGCTGACTTCGGTGCAGTTCGATGTCGGCTGGTATTCCGACGGCAGCGCCGATACGCCCGACCTTCTGGAAACCTCGATCGACAAGCCGGAATATCAGTCCGGCGACACCATGGTGGTCTCGGTCAATGCGCGCTCGGCCGGCAAGCTTACCATCAACGTGCTGGGCGACCGGCTGCTGACGACGCAAACATCCGACGTCAAGCAAGGCACCGCGCAGGTCAGGATTCCCGTCGGCAAGGATTGGGGCACCGGCGCCTATGTGGTAACGACGCTGCGCCGCCCGCTCGATGTGGCGGCACAGCGGATGCCGAGCCGCGCCATTGGGCTGAAATGGTTCGGCATCGACAAGAAGACCCGCACGCTGCAGGTGAGTTTGTCGCCGCCGGCCCTGGTGCGTCCGAACTCCACGCTGAAGCTGCCGGTCAAACTGGGCGGCCTCAACCCCGGCGAGGATGCCAAGATTGTCGTCGCGGCGGTCGACGTCGGCATTCTCAATCTGACCAATTACAAGCCGCCGGCGCCGGACGACTACTATCTCGGCCAGCGCCAGATGACCGCGGAAATCCGCGACCTCTATGGGCAGCTGATCGACGGCATGCAGGGCACCCGCGGCCAGCTCAAGACCGGCGGCGACGCCGCCGGCGCCGAGCTGCAGGGCAGCCCGCCGGCGCAAAAGCCGCTCGCTCTTTATTCGGGCATCGTCACGGTTGCCGCCGACGGCACCGCCGAGATCAGTTTCGACATTCCGGAGTTCGCCGGCACCGCGCGCGTGATGGCGGTGGCCTGGACCGCGACCAAGCTCGGCCGCGCCACTACGGATGTCACGGTGCGTGATCCCGTGGTGTTGACCACCACATTGCCGCGCTTCATGCTCAATGGCGACCACGGCACCATGAGCCTTGATCTCGACAACGTCGAAGGTGCGCCCGGCGACTACGCCATCAACGTCAAGACGTCGGGGCCGTTGAAGGTCAGCGGCAATCCCGCGACAACCGTAAAACTCGCCGCGAAACAGCGCAGCTCGATGTCGCTGGCGCTCGATGCCGGCGGCGCCGGCACCGCGAACCTCGATGTCGACATCAAGGGGCCGAACGGGCTGGCGCTGACGCGGCATTATGCGCTCGACGTCAAACCGGCGACGCAGATCCTGGCGCGCCGCTCGATCCGGACCCTGGCGAAAGGCGAAAGCCTGACGCTGACCTCGGATATGTTCTCGGATCTGGTGTCGGGCACCGGCGGCGTCGCGCTGTCGGTCAGCATGTCGACGGCGCTGGACGCCGCGACTATCCTGAAGGCGCTGGATCGCTATCCGCACGGCTGCTCGGAGCAGATCACTAGCCGCGCCATGCCGCTGCTTTACGTCAACGATCTGGCGGCAGGCGCGCATCTTGCCATGGACACCGAGGTCGATCAGCGCATCAAGGATGCGGTCGACCGGCTGCTGGCGCGGCAGGGCTCGAACGGTTCCTTCGGGCTGTGGTCGGCCGGTGGCGACGATGCCTGGCTCGACGCCTACGTGACGGACTTCCTGACCCGCGCCCGCGAAAAGGG
>NZ_JADGRI010000071.1 GCF_017881085.1 Bradyrhizobium sp. | reverse complement strand
TCGATGCTGAAGGTGCGGCTGGTGCGCTCGCGCGGCGCAAAGGGAAACACTGGATCGACCGGCGCGCTGGGGCGCGGAGGGCGGATGCTCGGCGAGATCGAGGAATACTTTATTGAAGGCCTGGTGGTCGGCGACACGTTTGTCTTTGGCGGCGAGGTCGTTCGCTACGAGGCGCTGGCCGAGGATCAGGTCTACGTCTCCCGCGCCAACGACAAGGACGCAAAAGTGCCGTCCTATATGGGCGGCAAGTTTCCGCTCTCGACCTATCTGGCCGAACGGGTCCGCAACCTGCTTGCCGACAAGCGCGCCTGGAACGCCCTGCCGGATCAGGTCCGCGACTGGCTGTCGTTGCAGGCGCACCTGTCGCGCGTCCCCGGCGCGCGCGAACTGGTGGTGGAAACCTTTCCGCGCGCCAACAAGCATTATCTTGTCTGCTATCCCTTCGAGGGGCGCCTAGCGCATCAGACCCTCGGCATGCTGCTGACGCGGCGGTTGGAGCGCGCCCGCGCCCGGCCGCTCGGCTTTGTCGCCAATGAATATGCGCTCGCCGTATGGTCGCTCGGCGACATGTCGTTCATGATCCGCCAGGGAAGACTCGATCTCGACGCGCTGTTCGATCCGGACATGCTGGGCGACGATCTCGAGGCGTGGCTGGCGGAATCCGCGCTGATGAAGCGCACCTTCCGCACCTGCGCCATCATTTCCGGGTTGATCGCCCGACGTTTCACCGGCGAGGAAAAGACCCGGCGGCAGGTGCTGTTCTCGACCGACCTGATCTATGACGTGCTGCGCAAGCACCAGCCCGACCATGTGCTGTTGCGCGCGGCGCGCGCCGATGCCGCCACCGGGCTGCTCGATATTCGCCGGCTCAGTGATATGCTGCTTCGAATCAAGGGACGAATCGCCTACAGGGAACTCAACCGGATTTCGCCGCTTGCGGTGCCGGTGATGCTGGAAATCGGCCGCGAAGCGGTTTATGGCGAAGCATCCGACGAGTTGCTGGCGGAGGCCGCCGAGGAACTGGTCAAAGAGGCGACTGGATAGAGGCGACTGGACAGACCGTGACGGCACGCGCGTACTCCCTGGACGACGAACCATCCGCCGCGCGCATCTCGACCGTCGATGTCGCGGGAGTGACGTTCGTCGCCGATCTCTCCGGCGCGCTGTTCTGGGAAGCGCAGCGCCTGCTTGTCGTCTCCGACCTGCATCTGGAAAAGGGCTCCAGTTTCGCCGCGCGCGGCGTGCTGCTGCCGCCCTACGATACGGTAGCGACGCTCGGACGCCTCAGCGCCGTGATCGCGCGGCACGATCCGCGCATGGTGATTGCGCTCGGCGACAGTTTTCATGACCGCGAGGCTCATGGCCGGCTGTCCGCACCGGACCGCGATGCGATCGCGGGCCTGCAGGCGCGGCGCGACTGGATCTGGATTTCAGGCAATCACGACCCGGCGCTGCCGCCCGATCTCGGCGGTGTGGTCGCCGGCGAAGTCGCGATCGGACCGATCGCTTTCCGGCACGAGCCGACCGGTGCCGTTGGCGAAATCGCGGGGCACCTGCACCCCAAGGCGCGGGTGTCGACGCGGGGCCGCTCGATGGAGCGGCGGTGTTTTGCGAGCGACGGCGAACGCGCGGTGATGCCGGCATTCGGCGCCTACGCCGGAGGCCTCAGCATCCGCGACGCGGCATTTTCAAGAATATTCCAGACGCTGGGCTTCATGGCCCATGTGCTCGGCGATGCCAGACTGCACACCATCGCCGCCTCGCGCTGCTATTGAATGTCGCCTATCCATCGGCTTCATCCTGAGGAGCGGTCACTTGGTCGCGACTCGAAGGATGGACGCTCGCACGCCTGTTGCCATCCTCGAGACGCGCGCAAGAGCGCGCTCCTCACAATGAGGCGTGCATCAATCCTTGCGGAATACGATCGAGGCGATCCAGCCAGTCATCAGCGCCATGCAGGCGGTGATCAATCCATAGGCGAGGCCGTTCTGACGGGCGGTGGTGGCGACGAACTGCTCGAAACCCACCTTGACGATCTCGAACGCGGTGTCGGTCTTGGTCACCAGCGCGCCGTCGGAAAACAGTTTTATCTCGACGCCATAGGTGCCGATCGGCACTTCGCCCGGAAGCGGAATGCCGGTGCGAAACAGCGTCGGCGTGAGGAAGGTGACCGCGGAAGTGTCTTCGCGATAGAGGCCGTGTTCGCTGCGCAGCCGCACGAAGGCGCGGCGGAACGCATCGTTCGGCACCACGTCGGCATAGTCGGGCCCGACGCGCTGGGTCAGCAGCACATTGTTGAGCCCGAGCTGCTGCCGCCGCGCCACGTCGGGCGAAGCGATGGCGTCGAAAGGCCGGTTGGCAAACAAGGCGAGATAGGTCGGCACTTCCAGGAACTGGCGGTAGTCGGTGTTGATCCAGATGCCGAATTTGCGCTCCTTGCGGCGTGTCACCATGTTCGCGCGGGGTCCGGAGACGGTGACCACGAGATCGTAGGTGTTGCGGGTGGCGGGGGTAGAGGCGTCCTTTTCGACCGAGCCGAACAGCACGAGCTCCTCGCCGGAATAGTTCGGCGTCACCGTGACCCGATGGTTGGAGACCGACACGATCAGCCGCTCCGCGCGCGCCGGTGGTGGCGGCAAAAGCGCGCCGAGCGCCAGCACGGCGCCGACCATGGTGAGCAAAGCGCGCCTGATCATCCGGCGCCTCCGGTTTCCCGGATGGTGAAGAGATCGTCGGGGCGGAGCACCAGTTCGATCGCGAAGCGGATTCCGACCGCGAGCACCAGTAGCCCCAGCAACAGCCGCAGATGTTCGCCGCGGATCTTCTGGCCGGCGCGGGCGCCGAACTGCGCGCCGGTGACGCCGCCGACCATCAGGATCAGCGCCAGCACGGCGTCGACCAGATGGTTGGTAGCCGCGTGCAGCAGCGTGGCGAACAGCATGGTGACCAGCGTCAGCACCATCGAGGTGCCGATCACGGTCGCGGTCGGCACCCGCAAGAGATAGATCATGATCGGGACCAGGATGAAGCCGCCGCCGACGCCCATCACCGCGCCGATGAAGCCGATGATGATTCCGACCACGACCACCGGAATCACCGACAAATAGATCTTGGAGCGCTTGAAACGCATCTTCAGCGGCAGGCCGTGAATCCAGCCATGGCTGCCGGAGCGGCGCAACGGCACCGCCACGCCGCGGCGGACGCGCAAGAGGGCGCGCAGGCCTTCCCAGAACATCAGTCCGCCCACGGTGGTCAGCAGCACGACATAGGACAGCGCGATCATCAGATCGAGCTGGCCGAGCGAGCGCAACAGCGTGAAAGTCCAGACACCGAGCATGGTGCCGATCGTGCCGCCGCTCAGCAGCACCAGCGCCAGCGCCGGATCGATGGCGCGGCGGCGCCAGTAGGACAGCGCGCCGGAAAACGACGAGGCCGCGATATGGCTGGCGACGGAGGCGACCGCGACGGCGGGCGCGATGCCGATGAAGATCAAGAGCGGCGTCATCAGAAACCCGCCGCCGATGCCGAACATGCCAGACACGAAACCCACCGCCGCGCCCATCGCCAGGATGAGGAAAACGTTGACCGGTATGTCGGCGATCGGAAGGTAAAGCTGCACGCGCGTCCGCTTTTTTTGATTGAGCCGTGAGGCTGGCCGGGACCGCTCGCGGCTTGGTTTCCTGATCGAGCAAGTGGGATCGACGTCCCCCTGCATAACCGAATTCGCCCTTCGGAGGGACTAAAGAATCCCGCGCCAGGCGGCTTTTTTGACGCGGCCCGCCGCGCACCTCCGGATGTGGTGAATAATTGCGATTAAGGGGCCGTGGCTCAGGGCTTCCCGAGCGGCTCGGTGACGAGGTTCATCGCCGCGGCTTCCCTCACGCCGAGCCAGCGGATGTCCCTGGTTTGAGACATCGCCTGCACGACGGCGGGGGACACGCCCATCTTCGTCATGTACCCCAACAAAAAGCCCGCAATGCGCTGGGTGGAAGCGACGGGGTCGCGCAGCGGAGCCGTAGCCTCAAACTGGTGTATCCCCAGCATAGAACCCTCCACGCCATAGCGTGTCTGGCCTCCGGCATAGACGAGCACGCAGGCGCTGGCACAATAGGCAGGGCGGACTTGACCCGAGACGTCGACGACGCCGACGACGGTCACCAGTCCGCGGGCTCGAATGATTTCGCCCATGATAATGCCCTGGTTCAAGTCGCCGCCCGGCGACGACAGCACCACGGCGTCGCCGGCCGCGAGGTGGCCCTCGTCGAGCCTGTCCCGGAACCAGTTCGCGCTGGCGGCGCCGATTTCCCCGCTGATCGCGAGCGCGTGCCGGCCATGGCCCGGGCCGTCGAAATCGACATTGGTCAGCGCCGAAGTCATCTTCGGGCCGAGATACGACTCTTTCCAATAGGCCCACGCCTCGGGCCTCGACAGATCCCGATACGCGCGGATGCCGACGCCACTCACCAGGAGAACGAAGAGCACGGCCGACCACAAATGCCGCTTGCTGCGGATGGCAAGCAGTGGCCGCGCCGCGGGCCGATCGACTGGTCTAGGCGGCGGTGCGACCCGAGGTCCGGTCGGCGAGCTTCGGAAACCAGTCGCCTGGTTGTGCCGATCATCGAAGGACAAGTGATTTCCCCCGGCGTTGAAACTCTCGGCCGTCGAACCGGCCGGGCGGCTATCGCTTGCGCAGGTTTGGCGACGCGCTTGTCTGTAAGGTCTTGTCGGGAATGAATATGATGGCGATGCCGCCATCGCGTCAATGCGCGCTGGCGGTTCGCTTGGTCGCAGCCGGCTTGGCCGCGGGCTTGGCTGGTTTGGCCTGCGCCTGCGCCGGCGCGGAGTCCCATCCGCCGGCCGGGCTTGCCACGTTGACGGCGTCGTCGGGCTGGGGTTCGGCCGTGAAGGTCTGGATCGCGAGCCTGGCCGCGGCCAGCGATTGGGGATCGAGCCGCTTGGCGATATCGTCGCGCTTGCGCGCGGCATCCGCATCGCCCTGCGCCGCCGCCAGGCTGAACCATTTGAAGGATTCGGCAAGGTTCTGTTCGACGCCGATGCCGCGGGCGTAGAGGATGCCGAGGTTGAACTGGCTGTCGGCGACACCGCGATCGGCGGCCTTGCGGAACCATTGCGAGGCGCTCTTGTAGTTGGCGCCCTTGCCGCCGCCGTCGGCGTCAAGCACCGCCAGATTATGCATCGCCTTGGCGTTGCCGCGCTCGGCGGCCTGCAGATAATAGCGCCGCGCGATATCGGCGTCCTTTTTCACGCTGAGGCCCTTTTCGTAGAAGGTCCCGAGCCTGAAGATCGCCGGCACCACACCGGCCTGGGCCGCGCGGTCGTACCATTTTGCGGCTTCGTCGTAATTCGGCGGCAGGCCTTTGCCTTCGGCGAAACGCAGCCCGACCTCATAGGCCGCGGCAGGATCGCCCTTCAGCGCAGCCGCGCGCAGCACCGGACCGCCGATGCCGTCCGGCAGGCTCTCGCTCGGCGGCACCTGCACCTGACCGAGCTTCCTGCCGGTCGAGGTCATCTGCGGAGCCGGAATCGCGCCCGTGATATCGTTTGAAGTGACCGGCGAGGCTGCGGACGCCGAGGAGCCTTGCGGGATCGCAACCGAGGCCGCGCTGTCGGGGTCGCTGGTCGCGGGGGTATTGAGCGATTGCCGGCCGATCGGCGTCGGCGAGGTCATCGAGGGCGCTGCCGGATCCGGCATCGCCGGCCTGGCGCTGTCCTCCGCGGGCGGTTGAGCCGCAGCCGGAGGCGCGCTCGATCTCTCCATCGCAGGTATCGCCGGCAGGCTGCCGCCATCGAGCAGCGACATCGCCATCTTGAAGGTGCCGAGCACGATCACGACCACGCTCGCGCCGACCAGCAGCGATTTGATCTTGGAGGTGATCGACGATCCCTCCTTGGCCTTGTCGCCGGCGGGTTTCTTCACCGAGCCGCGGGTGCCCTTGCCGTCAGCGGGTTGCGCGGCCGCGGCGGCCTGGGCCGCGCGGCGGGCGGCGGCAATGAAACTCGATGTGCTGACCTTCTCGCTGCTCTTCTCGCGGCTGGCCGCGGGGATATCGCTGATGGCGTTTTCCGAAGCCGCGATGCGTTCCGACGGCGAGGCGGTGCGGCCGGTCGGCCGCGTGCCCGGTTCGAGCGGGTGATCGGGCGGCAGGTCCGGCTCGATCGGGGTGCGCGTCTGCGTGTGCGGCTCGAGAATTTCGCTGATGGCGCGCGGCGTCACCACGGCTGCAACCGGAATCGGCGGCGGCACGGCCTGGAATTCCCGCGGCGCCGCGGCGAAGTGTTCGTGCGCCGCGGCGGGATTGGGCAATTCGGGTTTTGATTGCGGCGGCAGCGCGTCGCGCGCGGCGGCGGCCTGCGGGGGGGCGGCTTCCGGCGCCGGCGCAACGGGCTGGGTGCGAACCGCGCGCAGATCGCCTTCGATCATCGCCAGCCGGTCGACCACATGGCCGAGCGTGCTGTGCACGGCCTCGAGCGAATCCTGGGTGTGACGGCCGGCTTCGGTCTGGCTGAAGCGGATGTCGGACAATTCGCGCTTGACGACATCGATCAGGCCGTTGTCGGCGGGCTCGGTGCTGTCGCGATTGTTCTGGGCCATCGCGGCGAAGCTCGCGTTCTGGTTTTCCAGATGGCGCAGAATTTCATGCAGCCCGTCCTCGACCCGTCCGAGATCGAGCGAGGGGCGGCTGTCGGTCGAGGCTTCCAGCCGTTCGAGCAGATAGGTCACACGCTGCTCGAGATGGGCGAAAGCCGACGCGTTGTCGTTGCCGACCGGCATGCGGTCGATGCGGTCCGACAGCGCCCGCAAGGCGCCTTCGAGCTGTTCGGTATTTTCGCCTGCCGCCGGGCGTTCGCGGCTTTCCAGCGTCGAGGTCAGCGCCGCGATGCGCTGTTCGAGGACCGCGAAGGAATCGCTGCTGTTTCCGGAGCTGGCAAGCTGATCGACCTTGGACGACAAGGTGTGCACGTCGTCGCTGAGCCGGGCCAGCGCGTCGTTGGAGGCCACATTGGAGACGATGGCGCGCAGGGCTGCGATGGCGCCTTCGAGCTGCTGCACGGTGGAGGGATCGTCGTTGGCGCGCAGGATCAGGTCGAGCTTGGCGCCGAGATTGCGGATCGCCTCGTCATAGCCGGCCAATTGCTCCGCCGGCGTCAGCGAACGCAGCACTTCGCGAATTTCGCTCAAGGCCTGTTCGATGCCGGCCAGCGCCTTTGCGTCGATGCCGTCGTGGCGGGTTTCGTCGATGCGGCGGGACAGCGAGCGGATTTCGTTTTCGATCGATTCGATCGCCTGGCGCGGCATCGCCTCGGTGATGGCGATACGGATCTCCGCCAGCTCGGAGCGGAACGCGACGATCGATTGCTCGATCCCGTCGGGACGCTGCAGCGCTTCGATCTGGCTCGTGATCTTGAACAGATGGCGTTCGAGCGAGGAAAAATCCGGGCCCGGAGCCGCGGCCGGCGCCATCGGAGGCGGCGCCATCGCGGGCGCCATGACAGGTGCGGTGGGCGGCGCGCTGCGCGGCGGCATCTGCCGCGGCGCCGGAGCATCGAGTTCGCTCTGGCGCGCCGTGATTTCCGCGATCGCAAAATCGAACGAGGCCGGGCTGAGCGGCGGGGAGGGACGATAGACCTGGGCGGCGGCGCGCTCGACCATCTCGGCCTGGCGCTGCTTGTCCTGCTCGGCCTGCCGCGGTGCTTGCGGGGCCGAGATCTGCGCCAGCCGCGCGTCGAGGCGGGAGATCGCGTCGTTGAGCTGCTTGGCGACGGCCTGCTCGCTGCGCGGGGCGGCGTCGTTGCTGGGAGCCTCGCTGCGCGACATGTCGATGCGCGGTGTATCGCTGCGCGGCGCTATATCGCTGCGCGCGGCTATATCGCTGCGCGGCTTGGGCTGCGAAATCTGCTCGATCTGGCGGGTGATGGAATCCAGCCGCTGATGGATATCGGCGACGTCGCGGCTCTCCCGGCTCGGCGCCATCACGCGCTGGTCGGGAGGAGTGCGGAAATCCGGAGGCACGGAAGCGCCGATGGTGGAATTGAGCCAGTCGTTCAGCGACATGCCCGCGCGTCGCGCAGCGGCCTCGGCCCTCTCGCGGACGGATGGATCGATGCCTTCGACACTCCACGATACGCGCGAATTCATGCTTTCGTCCGGTTCCAGACTTCGGCGCTCCACCTGCGCCTCCAGCCTCCCCGCGCGTCCCGATCGAAAGACAATCGGATTCCGTGCAGGTCGTCTGCCTCAGATCCCGACTTTTTCGCGTTACGGTAAATAACGGGTTAAGGTTTCGCGCCGTTGAGCAGTAAGTTTACCAGCAGGACGAAATCGATGCGGTTTTGGCCGGGAACGGCCGCCGGGCAGCCGCGGCGAGGAACCGATATCGAGCGCGGTCAGGACGCGTCGGCGCGTCCCTTGTTGTCGCGCGCGCCATCGTCGAGCGGCACGACATTCCCGGGATTGGCGACGGCGGACAAGGCATCGAGGGCCTCTTCGCACCACTCCGCCACCAGACGCTCATGACGCAGCCCGATGCGAAGCCCGAGCAACTTGCCGGTATCCGCCGCCGAGACGGCGCCGTGGGGAAAGAGTTTGTTGAGAATGCGTTCGTAGCGGGCGGAACGATCGCGGTGGTATTCCTGTCGCGCCATGAGGTCGGCGCGCAAGGGTTCGATGTCGATGCTGTCCAGCGCGCACAGCCGCACCAGGAGATCGTCCTTGATCGACGGCGGGACGCTCGGCCGGGCCGCCCAGTGCTTCAGCGCGGCGCGGCCCTCTGATGTGAGGGTGTAGACCAGCTTGTTGGGCTTGCCCGACTGCACGACCTCGCGGCCCTGGACGTGGCCACGGTCCCGAAGCCGCGATAGCTCGCGGTAGATCTGCTGATGATTGGCCTTCCAGAAGAACCCGATCGATGAATCGAACGTCTTGGCGAGCTCATAGCCCGTCATCGGACGTTCGGTCAGGCATGCAAGGATTGCGTCACCCAGCGCCACGACACGACCTCCTTCCAACAAAGGCTGAGCGTTGACTTTATGCATAAAAGCGCATATGCGTCAATATGCATATCGATTGCCCCCGGACCTTTCCCTCTGCCGTTCGAGTCGTTTTCACCCACAGGAGACGTCCAATGAGCATGACCGGCCTCGACAAATGGTACGACTACATGAAATCCCATGATCGCGCGGCGCTCTGGGATCTCTTGCATCCGGACGCCGTGTTCGAAAGCCCTGTCGTGCATACGCCGCAACGCGGCCGCGACATCACCTTCAAGTATCTGTCGAGTGCGGAAACGGTGCTGGGCGGTCCGGGCTTCGCCTATGTCGGCGAATGGCGCAGCGATAGCGGCGCGGTCCTCGAGTTCGAAAAAGAGATCGACGGGATCAGGATCAACGGCGTCGATATCATCCGTTTCAGCGATGACGGCCGCATCACGCATTTCAAGGTGATGGTGCGTCCGCTCAAGGCGATCAACCTGCTGCATCGGCTGATGGGAGAACAACTGTCGATGGCGCGAAGCGATACCGGCGTCGCAAAGTCGCAACCGCCGGCTTGATACTAACTGCCCCGGATCGCCCGAACCGGGTAAGGTCAATTCCAGGAACTGAGCGATTGCTGCGCTGCATGAACTCCCCTAAAGGAGCCGCCAGCGAGCTGAGAGGAAGCCCATGCCGATCTACAAAGCCCCCGTGGAAGACGTCAATTTCCTGCTCAACGACGTGTTTCAGATCGACCGTTACGACAATCTCCCCGGCTTTTCCGACGCCTCCGCCGATGTGCGCGAGGCGATCCTGGGCGAGGCCGCGAAACTGGCGGAAGAAGTATTGCAGCCGCTCAACCGAGTCGGCGACCTCGAAGGCTGCACCCGTCATGACGATGGCAGCGTGACCACCCCGAAGGGCTTCAAGGAAGCCTACAAGCAGGTCGCCGAAGGCGGCTGGCTGGGTCTGTCCGCGCCGGCGGAATATGGCGGGCAGGGTCTGCCGGTGACGCTGAGCCAGGCGGTCAACGAATTCCAGTGTTCGGCGAACATGGCGTTTTCGATGTATGGCGGCCTGACGATGGGCGCCACCGCGGCGCTGATGGTGCACGGCAAGCCCGAACAGAAGAAGATGTTCGTGCCGAAGATGGTGGCCGGCGAATGGACCGGCACCATGAACCTCACCGAGCCGCAATGCGGCACGGATCTCGGCCTGCTGCGCACCAAAGCCGTCAAGCAGGCCGACGGCAGCTTCAAAATATCGGGCACCAAGATCTTCATTTCCGCCGGCGAGCATGACCTGGCTGACAACATCATCCATCTGGTGCTCGCCCGCATCGAGGGTGCGCCCGCTGGCATCAAGGGCGTGTCGCTGTTCGTGGTGCCGAAAATCCTGGTCAAGGCCGACGGTTCGCTGGGCGCGCGCAACGGCGTCACCTGCGGCTCGATCGAGCACAAGATGGGCATTCACGGCAATTCCACCTGCGTGATGAATTACGACGGCGCCACCGGCTGGCTGATCGGCGAGGAAAACAAGGGCATGCAGGGCATGTTCGTGATGATGAACGAGGCCCGGCTGGGCGTCGCGGTGCAGGGGCTGGCGCAATCCGAGGTCGCCTACCAGAACGCGGTCGCCTATGCCCGCGACCGTCTGCAGGGCCGCTCGCTGTCGGGGCCGAAGGCGCCGGACAAACCGGCCGACCCGATCATCGTCCATCCCGACGTGCGCCGCACGCTGCTCACCATCCGCGCCTTCAACGAGGCGGCCCGCGCCATGGTGGTGTGGACCGCGCTCAAAAGCGATGTCGCCCACCGCTCCAGCGATCCCAAGGATCGCCAAGAGGCCGACGACCACATGGGGCTGATGACGCCGGTCATGAAGGGCGTTCTGACCGACGTCGGATTTTCCAACGCGGTGCTGGCGCAGCAGATGTATGGCGGCCACGGCTACATCGCCGAACAGGGCATGGAGCAATTCGTGCGCGATGCCCGCATCGCCATGATCTATGAGGGCGCCAACGGCATTCAGGCGCTGGATCTGGTCGGTCGCAAACTGCCGCGCGACGGCGGCCGGGCCGTGATGGCGTTTTTCGGCGAAGTGGCGGCGTTCGCCAAGGATCACGGCGCGGACGAAGCCATGAAGCCCTATGTCGCGCCGATGAGCACCGCGCTCGGTCACCTGCAGCAGGCTACCACCTGGCTGATGCAGAATGCGATGATGAAGCCCGACAATGCGGGTGCGGCCGCCACCGACTACATGCAGCTGTTCGGCCTCGTCACGTTCGCCTTTATGTGGGCGCGGATGGCGAAAGTGGCCCAGGACAAGATTGCAGCCACCGGCGCGACGCCCTATCTGACCACCAAGCTGGTGACCGGCCGCTTCTTCATGGAACGCATGCTGCCGGAAACATCGGTTCATCTCGCCCGCATCCAGACCGGATGCGCGACCACCATGGAATTGGCCGCGGAAGCGTTCTGACCGCAGAAACGCTCCCAAAGGCCCGCTACAGCTTCCCGATCCGCCGATATATTATGATCCTCATACCAGGAGGGCGTCATGCCTGAGGCATTCATCTACGATCACGTTCGCACGCCGCGCGGCCGCGGCAAGCCCGATGGCGCGCTGCACGAGGTCACCGCGGTGGCGCTGGCCACCGCGCCGCTGAAGGCGCTGAAGGAACGCAACAACCTCAGGGAGGACATAGTCGACGACGTCATCCTCGGCGTGGTCGATCCGGTCGGCGAGGCCGGCTCCGACATCGCGCGCTTCGCGGCCATGAACGCCGGCCTCGGCGAAGCCGTGCCCGGCATCCAGATCAGCCGCTTCTGCGCCTCCGGCCTCGATGCCGTGAACTTCGCCGCCGCCCAGATCATGAGCGGCCAGCATGAACTCACGATCGGCGGCGGCGCCGAATCGATGAGCCGCGTCGGCATCGGCGCCTCCGGCGGCGCCTGGCCGATGGACCCCTCGATCGCGGTGCCGACCTACTTCATGCCGCAGGGCGTTTCCGCCGACCTGATCGCAACCAAATACGGTTTCTCACGCGACGACGTCGACGCCTATGCGGTGCAGAGCCAGCAGCGCGCCGCGAAGGCCTGGGACGAGGGCCGCTTCAAGAATTCGGTGATCCCGGTCAAGGACGTCAACGGCCTCACCATCCTGGCCAAGGACGAGCACATGCGGCCGACGACGACCATGCAGTCGCTCGGCCAGCTGCAGCCGTCGTTCGTGGCGATGGGGCAGATGGGTGGCTTCGACGCGGTGGCGATCCAGTCGCATCCGGAAATCGAGCGCATCAATTACGTGCATCACGCCGGCAATTCCTCTGGCATCGTCGACGGCGCCGGCGCGGTGCTGCTCGGCAGCAAGGAAGCCGGCAACAAGCACGGCCTGAAGGCGCGGGCGAAGATCCGCGCCTTCGCCAATATCGGCTCGGAGCCGGCGATGATGCTGACCGGTCCGGTCGACGTCACCGAAAAGCTGTTCGAACGCTCGGGCATGAAGAAGTCGGACATCGATCTGTTCGAGTTGAACGAGGCTTTCGCCTCGGTGGTGCTGCGCTACATGCAGGCTTTCGACATCGATCCCGCCAGGATCAACGTCAATGGCGGCGCGATCGCGCTCGGCCATCCGCTCGGCGCGACCGGCGCCATGATCCTGGGCACCGTGCTCGACGAGCTCGAGCGCACCAACAAACAGACCGCCCTGGTCACGCTGTGCATCGGCGGCGGCATGGGCACCGCCACCATCATCGAAAGAGTCTAAGCCGTAGGGGTGGGCAAGGCAAAGCGTGCCCACCATCACTAGCACTGAATGAAATGGTAGGCACTGCGCGAAGCGCGCGCCCTTGCCCGCCCTGCGCAGCGATCGAATTGGGAGCGACAACATGGCCTTCAAGAATTTCAAAGTTGAGACCGACGCCGACGGCATTGTGCTGGTGACCTGGGACACCCCGGGCCGGTCGATGAACGTGCTCGACGAAACCTCGGTCACCGAACTCGAGGAGATCGTGAAACAGACCTCCGCCGATGCCGCGGTGAAGGGCGTCGTCATCACCTCGGGCAAGGAAGCGCTGTGCGCCGGCGCCGATCTGTCAATGCTCGAGGGCATGAGCCACCAATATGCCGACATGCTGAAGGCCAAGGGCGAGGTCGCGGCCAACCAGGTGCTGTTCGACCAGAGCCGCCGGTTCTCGCAGGTGTTTCGCAATATCGAAACTTCGGGCAAGCCGTGGGTCGCCGCGATCAACGGGCTGGCGCTCGGTGGCGGGTTTGAACTCACGCTGGCGTGCCACTACCGCGTCGCCGCGCAAAATCCGAAGACCCGGCTCGGCCTCCCCGAGATCAAGGTCGGGCTGTTCCCCGGCGCCGGCGGCACCCAGCGGGTGCCGCGCATCGTGCAGCCGCAGGATGCCATGCAGCTGCTGCTGAAGGGCGAGGCCATCAACCTCGACAAGGCCAAGGCGCTTAATCTGATCCACGCCATCGTTCCGGCAGCCGATCTGATCAAGGCGGCGAAGGAATGGATCAAGAGCGGCGGCAAGGCGGTCGCGCCGTGGGACGAGAAGGGCTTCAAGCTGCCGGGCGGTCCGGTGTTCTCCAAGGCCGGCATGATGATGTTCCCTGCCGGCAACGCGATCTACCGCCGCGAGACCTACGACAATTATCCGGCGGCGCGCGCGATCATGAGCTGCGTCTACGAGGGCCTGCAGCTGCCGATCGATGCTGCGTTGCGGGTCGAATCGCGTTACTTCACCCAGATCCTGCGCTCCAAGGAAGCGGCGGCGATGATCCGCAGCCTGTTCCTGTCGATGCAGGAACTGAACAAGGGGGCGCGGCGTCCGCAAAACGTGCCGCCGACCAAGGTGAAGAAGCTCGCCATCATCGGCGCCGGCTTCATGGGCGCCAGCGTCGGTTACGTCTCGGCGCGCGCCGGCATCGACGTGGTGCTGATCGACCGCGACCAGGCCAGCGCCGACAAGGGCAAGGGCCACGCGGCTGCCGTGATCGACGATCTCATCAAGAAGGGCCGCGCCAAGGAAGGCGATCGCGAGGCCATCCTCGGCCGCATCAGCGCGACCGCCGACTACAACGTGCTGAAGGACTGCGACCTCATCATCGAAGCGGTGTTCGAGGATCGGAAAGTGAAGGCGGAGACCTACGCCAAAGCGCAGCCGCTGTTGAAGCCGGATGCGATCTTTGCCTCCAACACCTCGACGCTGCCGATCAATTCGCTGGCCGAGGAGTTCAAGGACCAGGGCAAGTTCATCGGCATCCACTTCTTCTCGCCGGTCGAGAAGATGATGCTGGTGGAGATCATCGTCGGCAAGAACACCAACGACACGGCGCTGGCCACCGCGCTGGATTACGTCCGCGTGATCGGCAAGACGCCGATCGTGGTCAATGATAGCAGAGGCTTCTTCGCCAACCGCTGCGTGCTGCGCTTCACCGCCGAGGGCCTCGAAATGCTGATGGAAGGCGTGCCGCCGGCGATGATCGAGAACACCGCGAAGATGGCGGGCATGCCGGTCGGGCCGCTGTCGCTGTCCGATGAGGTCGCGCTCGACCTCGTGCTCAAGATCATGAAGGCGACGGAAGCCGATCTCGGCGCCAACGCCGTCGACCAGGCCCAGAAGAAGCTTCTGGTCGAGATGGTCGAAAAGCAGGGCCGCTTCGGCCGCAAGAACGCCAAGGGATTTTACGATTATCCCGAGAAGGGCAAGGGCCAGAAGAGCCTGTGGTCGGAATTGAGCGGCCTGCAGCCGAAGCATCTCGACCCCGACACGCTCGACATCGAGGAGATGAAGCAGCGCTTTTTGGTGGTGCAGGCGGTGGAAGCCGCGCGCACCGTCGAGGATCGCGTCATCACCGACATGCGCGAGGCCGATGTCGGCTCGATCCTCGGCTTCGGCTTTGCGCCGTTCACCGGCGGCACGCTGTCCTATATCGACTTCATGGGTACCAAGAAGTTCGTCGAACTGTGCCACAAGCTCGAAGGCAAATACGGCTCCCGCTTCACCCCGCCGAAACTGCTGGAAGAGATGGCGGCCAAGGGCGAGACCTTCTACGGCCGCTTCCCGCCGAAGAAGATGGCGGCGGCGTAAGACGCGCCGTTAAACGCGGGCGCAAATATCTCGTCGTCCCCGTTCGAAGTAATAAAGGGCCGGATCATCGATCCGGCCCTTCTGTTTCGAGTTCGGCAAAACTTCACGCCGCCTTCATCAGGCCTTCCTTGGTCAGCGCCTGCTGCACCATCGGGCGGGCGCCGACGCGGGCCTTGTAGGCCAGGAGGTTCGGCATCGCGGAGAGGTCGAACTTCATGCGGTCGGCCCAGGCCAGCATCGTGAACAGATAGCCGTCGGCGACGCTGAACTGCTTGCCCATCAGATAGTCGCGGCCGGCGAGCACGCCGTCGAGATACTTGAACTTGCCCATCACCCGGTCCTTGAAGAAGGCCTTGGCGTCGTCGGCCAGCACCGGCGAGAACATCGGGCCGAAATTCTTGTGCAGTTCGGTGCCGACGAAGTTGAGCCACTCCAGGAGCTTGTAGCGCTCGGCGCTGTCGCGGGCGGGCGCCAGATTCTTGCCCGCGGCCTTGTCGGCGATCATCTGCACAATGACCGGGCCTTCGGTGATGAGCTCGCCTGAGTCCAGCGCCAGCGCCGGCACCTGGCCCTTGGGGTTGATCTTGAGGAAGTCGTCGCCGTTCTCGAGCTTCTTGGCCTTGAGGTCGACCTTGACCAGATCATAGGGCAGGCCGGCCTCGCACAGCGCGATATGGGGCGAAAGCGAACAGGCTCCAGGCGAATAATACAGTTTCATCGGAATTTTCCTTCCCTCGGATGATTGGCTATGGGCGCTACCGCCCGGCCGATCCTGACTGGACCAGAACCGGTCCGGCTCCAAATCTCTATTTCGTTACGCTTTCTTCACGCGAAGCGGCATCCGCTCCGCTTGAAAACGCTGTTGGATGACTAAATGCATCTGCATTGAATAGTCAAGATTGATGCAGCTGCATTAAGTAGGCTACAATCCCTTGTCATCTAAAGAGCCCTGACATGAAGCGCAAACCATCGACCGAGGCGACCGCCGCCTGGATCCGCCTGATGCGGGTCCAGAGCCGGGTGCTGGACGCCGTCGAGCAGGATTTGAAGAAGTCCGGCTTTCCGCCGCTCGCCTGGTATGACGCGCTGCTCGAACTGTCGCGCGCGCCGTCGGGAGAGATGCGCCCGGTGGAACTGGAAAAGCAGATGCTGATCCCGCAATACTCGACCTCGCGGCTGATCGACCGGCTGGTGGACGAGGGACTGGCAGCGCGGCGCGAATGCAAGATCGACAAGCGCGGCCAGTTCGTCGAAATCACCGAGGCCGGACGCGAGTTGCAGAAGAAGATGTGGAGCGCCTATTCGGCCGCGATCGAAAAGCACGTTGGCTCGAAGCTGTCCGATGCGGATGCCGCCAAGCTCTGCGGCCTGCTCGACCGGCTGGGCTGCTCCTGCGGCGAGGCGCAACTGCTCGCCGCAAGAGACGGCGCGCCCGCCCGATGATATTCTTTTCACCACTCGCATCCCCGGACCGGTCGGTTCGGGGATACCCCCGACACCGCGCGCGTTCCGTCGAAGCGCCTTTCACCCGGAATTCTTATGGCGCGTGACCAGATCGATATGACGCCGCTGCAATCGCGCGCCGAATTGGTGGCGTGGCTGGAAGCGGGCGTGAAGCCGCCTTCGGAATTCCGGATCGGCACCGAACACGAGAAGACGCCGTTCACGCTCGAAGGCCATCATCCCGTTCCCTACGAGGGCGCGCGCGGCATCGGCGCGCTGCTCGAAGGCATGCAGCTTCTACTCGGCTGGGAGCCGATCATGGAGCGCGGCAACATCATCGGGCTGTATGATGTCACCGGCGGCGGCGCGATTTCGCTGGAGCCGGGCGGGCAATTCGAACTGTCCGGCGCGCCGGTCGAAACCGTGCACCAGACCCAGTCCGAACTGATGGCGCATCTGGCGCAGGTGCGCGAGATCGCTTCTCCGCTCGGCATCGGCTTTCTCGGGTTAGGCATGACGCCGTCATGGTCGCGCGCGCAGATTCCCATGATGCCCAAGGGCCGCTACAAGATCATGACCAACTACATGCCGAAGGTCGGAAAATACGGCATCGACATGATGTACCGGACCTGCACGGTGCAAACCAATCTCGACTTCTCCTCCGAAGCCGACATGGTCAAGAAGCTCCGGGTATCGGTGGCGCTGCAGCCGGTCGCGACCGCTTTGTTCGCCAATTCGCCGTTCACCGAAGGCAAGCCCAACGGCTTTTTGTCGTTCCGCTCCGAAATCTGGCGCGACACCGACAATGCGCGGGCCGGCATGCTGCCCTGGGCGTTCGAAGACGGCATGGGGTTCGAGCGCTGGGTCGACTATGCGCTCGACGTGCCGATGTACTTCATCAAGCGCGGCGACGAATATATCGATGTCGCCGGATCGTCGTTCCGCGATTTCTTCGACGGCAGGAATTCCGCATTTCCCGGCGAGCGTCCGACGCTGTCGGACTGGGCCAACCATCTTTCGACGATTTTCCCCGAGGTGCGGCTGAAGCGCTATCTGGAAATGCGCGGCGCCGACGGCGTGCCGTGGGGCCGGCTGCCGGCGCTGCCGGCGTTCTGGGTCGGCCTGCTCTACGACGATGTCAGCCTGGACGCCGCCTGGGATATCGCCAGGCACTGGACTGCGCACGAGCGTCAGGCGCTGCGCGACGACGTGCCGCGCCTCGGCTTCAAGGCCAAGATCAAGGATCGCTATCTGTTCGAAATCGCCAAGGAATGCCTGGCGGTGGCGCATTCGGGCTTGCGCCGGCGCGGCCGTGTCGATCACCTCGGCCGAGACGAGGGCCGACATCTCGAGCCGCTGGAGCGGATTATCGATTCGGGACGGACGCCGGCCGAGGAGATGCTGGAGAAATTCCACGGGGCCTGGCATGGCTCGGTGGAACCGGCCTATGACGAATACGCATTTTAGAGCATGATCCGAAAAGCATGCCCTCGGAATTGACGGGGGTAGCACCGGTTTTTGCGAAGAGATCATGCTCCGGCCGCGAACCGCCCTTTTCGCCGCAGGCGCAGACACCGTTCATCCGCCGTACAGGTTCGTGGCGATCAAATGGCAATCCGCCAGCGGCGGGGCGACCAACTAGTTGAAAGTCATCGCGAATGTGGGGAGGCCGCCTGCTCAGAGCGTGTTTGGCGACGCTTGCCGTCGTGGCGGCCGCGGTCGCCGCGCGACCCGCGCTGGCGCAGGCCAGTTTCGATCGTCCGGGCAGTGACTATCTGAGCTCGCCGGTGCCTTCGGGCGATCCGGCCGATTGCGCGCTGGTGTGCGAGCGCGACCGGCGCTGCCGGGCCTGGAGCTTCAACTATCCGAACGATGCCGCCGGCGGCGCGGTGTGCTGGCTGAAGAACAGCGTGCCCCCGCGCGTCCAGGATGATTGCTGCGTCTCGGGCGTGCGCGGCGCCGGCGTGGTGGAGCTGCGCAACAACGCGGTCGAGACCTCGATCGACCGGTTCGGCGGCGACTACCGCAATTTCGGACTCAAGCAAGGCGAGGGCGACGAGGCCTGCAAGGCGGCCTG
>NZ_JADGRI010000070.1 GCF_017881085.1 Bradyrhizobium sp. | reverse complement strand
GGCAAGGACGCCGTCCGCTTCATGATGCTCTACCGCAAGAACGACGCGGTGCTGGATTTCGACCTCGCCAAGGTGATCGAGCAGTCGCGCGAGAACCCGGTATTCTATGTGCAGTATGGCCACGCCAGGGGCCACTCGGTGTTCCGTAACGCCCGGGAGGTGATCCCGGACCTGCCCGTCGAGGCGGATGCCCGCTCGGCGTTCCTGGGGGATGCGGCGGTGGAGCGGCTGATCGACCCTGCCGAATTGGACTTGCTGCGGCGGCTCGCGCTCTACCCGCGGATGATCGAGGCGGCTTCGGTAGCGCACGAGCCTCACCGAATCGCTTTTTATCTGTATGATCTTGCCAGTGAATTTCACGGGCTGTGGACCAGGGGGCGGGATTTGCCCTATTTACGCTTCATTATCAATAATGATGCAGAGATCACAAAGGCGCGGCTGGCCCTGGTCCAGGGTGTCGTCTCTGTTCTGGCATCGGGCTTGGCCGTTCTCGGCGTTCACGCTCCGGACGAGATGCGGTAATTTCAGGGGCGAACGCCGCTCGCACGCGGATCGTGGGCGGCATCTGGCAAGGGCTGGTTCGTCAGTAGAAGCGGGTTGACGACTTTCCCGCAGGGGACGCATCATCACGATGGCTGATAGATATCGCGACAGACCTTTTCCCGCTGATAACGACTATGATCGCGGCGGCGATCCTCAGGCGGCGAGCGGCGAGAGCGATCCTTTAGCCGAACTGGCGCGCTTGATCGGGCAGACCGACCCGTTCGGCACCACGAGTCGAGCCAACCAGAAGGTCCCGCCGCGCACGGCCGCTCGGGATCCCTACCAGCGCCCGGCCGAGCCTCCCTTCCAGCGACCGGCTGAGCCGGAGGTTAGCCCTCCCGCGAGTCCGCCGCCCTGGCTGCAGCGCGCCAACAGGCAGGAAATTCCGCAGCAGGAGCCACCCCCGGATTACCCGAGTTCGGTACACCCTCTGCAGCGTTATGCGGCAGCGCATCCCGCGCCCGAACCCGATTTTCAAGAGGAACCGCAGTACGCGGACGAGCCTGAGCCCGATCCGTCGCGTTATGACGATGCGCTGTATGGCCAGCTCGATGCCGGCGCCCAGCCATTCCCGCATGATCCGGCCTATGCGGATGACGCCTACGCCTATCAGGACGGCTACGATGACGGCGCCGCTGAACCCGTAAAAAAGCGTCGCGGCGGAATGGTCACCGTGATCGTCGTGCTCGCGCTGGCAGTGGTGGGGACGGGTGCTGCGTTCGCCTACCGCACCTATGTTGGAACGCCGCGCAGCGGCGAACCGCCGATCATCAAGGCTGACACCAGCCCGACCAAGACCGTGCCGGCTCCGTCGGACGGTTCTGCCAAGCTGCCGGATCGCATGGCGACCGGCGACGGCACCGAGAAGATCGTTCCGCGCGAGGAAGCCCCGGTTGACGTCAACGCCAAGGCCGGTCCGCGCGTGGTATTTCCGCCGTTGAACCAGAACGGCAACCCGCCGTCTGCAGCGAGCGTGGCTCCCGGCAATTTGCCACCGGCCAGTGCCGGAAACGGCACGATGCCGAACAATGAGCCGCGCAAGATCAGGACCCTGACCGTGAAGGGCGACCAGCCCGACGGCACTGCGCTGCCGGTTGGCTCGGCGCCGCCCGCCGGCGCGAAACAGGCCCCGGCCGCCCGAACCGCGGGGGCACCGCCCACGCCCGCCGGGCACAATCCCCCGACATCGGCCAATGCCAGCGCCAACGCGCCGCTATCGCTGGTGCCGCAGGGTAACCAGGCGGCTCCCGCGGCGGAGCCGCAGACCCGGGTGGCCAACACCAACCCCGTACAGACGGCGCCGAGTGGCGCACCGACCGGTGGTGGCTACGTGGTGCAGGTCTCCTCCCAGCGTAGCGAAGCCGACGCCCAGGCCTCCTTCCGGGCCCTGCAGGGCAAATTCCCAGCGGTGCTGGGAACGCATTCGCCGCTGATCAAGCGCGCCGACCTCGGCGAAAAGGGCGTCTACTACCGGGCCATGGTAGGCCCCTTCGGGACCTCCGAGGAGGCGTCGCAGCTCTGCGGAAACCTGAAATCGGCCGGCGGGCAGTGCGTCGTCCAAAGGAATTAACGGCTGTTTCCTTGACCCCCGGGCAGGCTGCGGGCTAATCGGCCCGGATGAGCACGCGGGCTTTCATCACGGGCGTATCCGGAACGGAGCTGAACGCCGCCGAGCGCGAGTTCATCCGCGCGCAGCAGCCTTGGGGCTTCATCCTGTTTAAGCGGAATATCGATACGCCCGCGCAAGTCACGCGGCTTGTTGCCGATTTGCGCAAGGAACTCGGCGAACCCGACGCGCCCGTCCTGATCGACCAAGAGGGCGGCCGGGTCCAGCGCCTCGGTCCGCCGCATTGGCCGGCCTATCCGGCGGGAGCGCTATTCGGCAGGCTTTACGATATCGACCGTGCGCTTGGCCTTGCTGGAGCGCGGCTGAGCGCCCGGCTGATCGCGGCCGATCTCGGTGCGCTCGGCATTACCGTGGATTGCCTGCCGCTGGCGGACGTGCCGGTGGCCGGCGCCGACGCGGTCATTGGTAACAGGGCCTATGGAACCGAGCCGGGCAAGGTCGCGGCGATCGGGCGCGCGGTGACGGAGGGGCTAGAGCAGGGCGGCATTCTGCCTGTCCTCAAGCACATTCCCGGGCACGGCCGGGCGACCGCCGACACCCATTTCAGGCTTCCGGTGGTCGATACGCCCCGGGCTGAGCTGGAACGGACCGATTTCGCCGCCTTTCAACCGCTGGCGGACCTGCCGATGGCCATGACGGCACATGTTGTGTTTAGTGCGCTGGACCCGGTCCATCCGGCGACGACTTCTGCGACAATGATCAACCAAGTGATTCGCGGCGTGATCGGGTTCCAGGGTTTGTTGATGAGTGATGACGTGTCCATGGACGCATTGGCGGGATCGATCGCCGATAGGACTCGAGCCATCTTCGCCGCCGGCTGCGACATCGTTCTGCACTGCAACGGCAAGCTCGACGAAATGCGCGAGGTTGCCAAGGAGACGCCGGAATTGTCTGGCAAGGCGTTGGAGCGCGCGAGAACGGCGCTGGCGTCCCGCAAAGCGCCGCAAGCGTTCGATCGCACTGCGGCTCGGGCTGAACTGGATGCGTTGGTCGAACGGGCGGGAACGGCAGGCGCATGAGCGCGGAAATCCTATCATTCGAAACCGGACGGCCGGCCGAAATCGTTGACGACGAGCCCTCGCTGGTCGTCGACGTCGAAGGCTACGAGGGTCCGCTCGATTTGCTGCTGGCGCTGGCGCGGCAGCAGAAGGTCGATCTCGCCAAGATTTCCATCCTGGCGCTGGCCAACCAATACCTCGTTTTCATCGAGGCGGCCCGCAAGATCAGGCTGGAGCTCGCCGCCGATTATCTGGTGATGGCGGCATGGTTGGCGTTTCTCAAATCCCGCCTGCTGCTGCCGGAAGCGCCGACCGCGGAAGGACCGAGCGCCGAGGAAATGGCGACCGCGCTGGCCAACCGGCTGCGCCGGCTGGAGGCCATTCGCGAGGCCGCGAACCGGCTGATGAACCGTCCGCAATTGCAGCGCGACATTTTTCCGCGCGGCAATCCCGAAGCCATCGCGGAGATCAAGCATCCCAGATTCACCGCGACGCTGTTCGACCTGCTTACCGCCTATGCCGCGCAGCGCCAGCAGCGGGTGCTGGCGAGCGTGCATCTGGCGAAACGCACGGTGTGGTCGCTGGCGGAGGCGAGGGCGTCACTGGAGCGCCTGGTCGGGATCGCCGAGGACTGGAGCTGCCTCGACGAATACCTGCTCAGCTATGTCGCCGATCCCACGCAAAAAGCCACGGTTTTCGCGTCCAGTTTTGCCGCCGCCCTGGAACTGGTCCGGGAAGGCGAAATGGAACTGCACCAGCAAGAGGCGTTCGCGCCGCTTTATTTTCGAAAGCGTCCGCCGCAACCAGTACCCGACGCGATGACCGCGCCGGATCTGTCGGCCGAGTAAGTGGAAGAAGGAGACCGACCCATGGCAAGCCTGGCGGAAAAGCGCATAGCCGATGCCGAGGAGGGTTCTGTCGATCCCCAGGCGCGGCCCGAGGAATTGCGCCTTCTCGAAGCACTGCTGTTTGCCTCCACTGAACCTCTCGATCAAGCCACCCTCGCCAAGCGGATGCCGGAGGGCGTCGACATCAAGGTCGCGCTGGCGCAACTGCAGGCGGACTACGCCTCGCGCGGCGTCAACCTGGTTCGCGTCGCCAATAAATGGACCTTCCGCACTGCTGGCGATCTGGCCTGGCTGATGACGCGGGAGAGCACCGAAACCCGCCGGTTGTCGCGCGCGGCGATCGAGATGCTGGCGATCATCGCTTATCATCAGCCGGTGACGCGGGCGGAGATCGAGGACATTCGCGGCGTGATCACCTCCAAGGGCACGCTCGATGTGCTGCTGGAAACCGGGTGGATCCGTCCGCGCGGCCGCCGCAAGACGCCGGGCCGACCGCTCACCTTCGGAACCACGGAAGCCTTTTTGTCGCAGTTCAGTCTCGAGGCGCTCGGCGACCTGCCGGGCCTCGAAGAACTGAAGGGTACCGGCCTGTTGGATTCGCGGCTGCCTTCCGGCTTCAGCGTTCCGACGCCATCGGATGATCCAACCTTGCGCGACGACGAGGATCCGCTGGAAATCGGCGATCTGGAACTCGCGCTGGCGCCCGCGGTCGAGCCGGAAGAAGGCAACGAAGGCTGATTCCGATCAAGCGACCGCCGGCGAGCGGGCCCCTCCGACGCCGGTTAACGGTAGCGCGTTAACACAGCGATTTGACGCGGCTTAAGTCCTTGTTTTTGACACCCCTTGAGCCTACTTTCCCCCTCAGAATGGCCGGGTCGCCGGCTTGCGTGTTTGGAGGGTTGCAGGATGGGTTCGCTTAGCATTTGGCACTGGATCGTCGTGATCGCAGTCGTCCTGCTGTTGTTCGGTCGCGGCAAGATTTCCGACCTGATGGGTGATGTCGCGCAGGGCATCAAGGCCTTCAAGAAGGGCATGCAGGACGATGAGAAGACTGCGGAGAAGCCCGAGCCCGTGAAGTCCATCGATCACAACGCCACGTCTTCGGCGGCGGCGCGGTCGGATGTCGGCAGCAAGGCTGTCTGAACACCGCTTGCGGCACTATTCGCGGCAAGACCGGTTGGGGAGACGCGGGCGGCCCAAATCTTGTTTGGCAAGTATTGGGGTGAAATCGCCTCGCGTGAGCGGAATGATTCATGTTCGATATCGGGTGGAGTGAAATTGCGGTCATCGCGGTCGTCGCCCTGATCGCCATCGGCCCGAAAGAGCTGCCGGGCGTGCTGCGCATGGTCGGGCAATGGATGGGCAAGGCGCGCAAGATGGCCGCCGAATTCCAGGGCCAGTTCCAGGAAGCCATGCGCGAGGCCGAAATGGCCGACCTCAAGAAGAGCTTCGACGAAGTGAAGGAAGCCGCATCGGGCTTCACCAGCGGCAATCTGATGACCTCGCTGGAAAAGGACGTCAGCAAGGCCCTCGACATCGACGTCCTCGACAAGCCGGCGGCGTCCGCGACGGATACGCCGGCGGTCGAGCCGCCGGTCACACCGACAACTCCGGAGCCTCCCATTCCGGAAACCTTTACCGAGGCCGACGCCCATGCCGCGGCGTCGCAGCCGCTGGCGATCGTGCAGGAGGCGCAAGCGCAGCCCGCGCCGCAGGATATCGCGCCCGCTGCGCCTGACGTTCTCAAGGACGCCAAAGCGTCATGAGCGCCGAAGATATCGAGGCCAGCAAGGCGCCGCTGATGGATCACTTGATCGAGCTGCGCTCGCGGCTGATCAAGGCGCTGCTGGGGTTTGGCGTCGCATTCATCTTCTGTTTCTTCTTCGCCAAGCAGATCTACAACGTGCTGGTATGGCCGTTCGTCTGGGTCGCGGGCGCCGAAAATTCGAAATTCATCTACACGGCGCTCCTGGAATATTTCATCACCCAGCTGAAGCTGGCGCTGTTCGGCGCCGGCTTCATCTCGTTCCCGATCGTCGCCACCCAGATCTACAAATTCGTGGCGCCGGGCCTTTACAAGCACGAGCGCGGCGCCTTCCTGCCGTATCTGATCGCGACCCCGTTCTTTTTCGTGATGGGATCGATGCTGGTCTATTTCGTGGTGCTGCCGATGCTGGTGCGGTTCTCGCTCGGCATGCAGCAGCTTGGCGGTCCCGAGACCGCGCAAATCCAGCTGTTGCCGAAGGTCGGCGAGTATCTGTCGCTCATGATGTCGCTGATTTTCGCCTTCGGCATCGCGTTCCAGCTGCCGGTGATCCTGACACTGCTCGGCCGCATCGGCATCATCACTTCAAAACAGCTGCGCGAGAAGCGCCGGTACTTCATCGTCGTCGCCTTCATCATCGCCGCCGTCCTGACCCCGCCCGACGTGCTCAGCCAATCCTCGCTCGCGATCCCCTTGCTGCTGCTCTACGAAGGCTCGATCATCGCGGTGCGCATGGTGGAGAAGAAGGCCGCCGCGGCCGCCGCCGCGACAACCCCGCCCCCCGCGACCCCGCCGCCGCCCGAAGCCAATCCGGCGGAGTAGGGGCGGACCGTCCGGGTTTTCGCCTATCATTCCCGGCTCACAGCCTATGATTCGTCATGCCCGGGCTTGACCCGGGCATCCACGACTTGATCTAAGGCAGGCGTGGATGGCCGGGACTTTGGGTGAAGCTGCGCCTCGCGCTTTTGCCCGGCCGTGACGCAGGAATTTTTGTCATGCACGACATCAAATGGATCCGCGACAACCCGCAGGCCTTCGACGCCGGACTGAAACGGCGCGGACTCGCGTCGTTGTCGGCGTCGCTGTTGGCGATCGACGAAGAACGCCGTGCCGCGATCCTGAAGTCGGAGCAGGCGCAGGCCCGACGCAATGCGGCGTCAAAGGAGATCGGCGAGGCCAAGAAGGCCAAGGACGACGCCCGCGCCGCCGCGCTGATGGCCGAAGTCGCCGAACTCAAGACCACGATGCCGGAACTCGAGCTGGCCGCGAAGGTCGCGGACGAGGAGCTTGCCAGAGCACTGGCGGCGATTCCGAACCTGCCGCTGGACGAAGTGCCCGATGGCGTGGACGAGCACGGCAACGTGGTGCGGCATCATTTCGGCGCGGCGCGCAATTATGCGTTCGCGCCGAAGCCGCACGATGATCTCGGCGGCGCGCTCGGCTACATGGATTTCGAAACAGCGGCGAAATTATCAGGCGCGCGTTTCGTGGTGCTGAAGAAGGGTCTCGCACGATTGGAGCGGGCGATCGGCCAATTCATGCTCGACCTCCACACCAATGAGCACGGTTATGCCGAGATCAATCCGCCGCTGCTGGTTCGTGACGCCGTGATGTTCGGAACGGGACAGCTGCCGAAGTTTGAAGATGACCAGTTCTGGGCCGTCAGAGGCGAATTGCTAACGGCGGCCGATGAGAGTGCTGTTGCAGACGCGGATCGTCTTGAGGCGCAAATGGCGTATGCAGGACGCGTTGGCAAATTGAGAAGCGACCGCCTCGGCCTGATCCCCACCGCCGAAGTGCCGCTGACCAATCTCGTCCGCGAGTCGATCCGCGACGAGAAGGAATTGCCGATGCGGCTGACCGCGTTGACGCCCTGCTTTCGCGCCGAGGCGGGTGCTGCCGGGCGTGATACCCGCGGCATGATCCGCCAGCACCAATTCACAAAGGTCGAGCTGGTGTCGATCACCACGCCGGAGACCAGCAAGGACGAGCACGAGCGCATGCTGGCCTGCGCCGAGGAGGTGCTGCGCCAACTCGATCTGCATTACCGCGTGATGACATTGTGCGCCGGCGACATGGGCTTTTCCGCGCAGAAGACCTACGACATCGAGGTCTGGATGCCGGGCCAGGGCGAGGGCGGGGCGTTCAGGGAAATCTCGAGCTGCTCGGTGTGCGGCGATTTCCAGGCCCGCCGCATGGACGCGCGCTATCGCGGCGCCGACGGCAAGCCGCGCTTCGTGCACACGCTGAACGGCTCCGGCACCGCGGTCGGCCGCGCGCTGATCGCGGTCATGGAGACCTACCAGCAGGAAGACGGCTCGATCACTGTTCCCGACGTGCTGCAGCCCTATATGGGCGGGCTGAAGGCTGTCGCCCGCGACCAGTAATCCGGCCGCGATTTGTCCAGGGCGCTCGCCTTCGCTGTTGCGAACGCGGCGCACGACGGTATCTTCGTGTTCTGCCTGCGGCGGACCGCCGCTTTCGGAAACGGGACCCATGGCCCTGCATCGCGACATTTATTGGGTGGGCAGACAATGGGCAGTCACGGGCTACGGCATCCAGGCGTGCAATCAGAAGCAGAAGGGCCAATTCGATATCGAGGGCTCGCGGCTATGGGAAGATGGCGTCCAGGAAAGCCTCCGCGCCGAGGCGTGGCTCAATATCGAGGATTTCGAGAAGGCGCTCGAGGTCGCCCGCAAGTACTATCCCGAGCCGCCGCGAAAGGCAGCGCCGCCTGCGCCTGATATTCCTGACTTGAAGGAAGCGGACTTGAAAGCAATTCCCGCCAGCGAGAGTCCCGTCGACGCGCCGAAGAACATCGCGGTTCAAAAATTCGAACTGCGCATTGGAAGCTGGCCCGCAAAATTCGTCCGCACCTGGCGTGTTGTCGTTCGACGTTGATCGCTGGTCGCCGTCGCGAAATGCAAGAACCCGCCATTTAAGTCGCAGTATCGGAAACCGCATCCAGGTTCGTTCTCCCTTCGCAGATGAAGTTTTTCGATTTGAGCAATTTTGACCACGGCTCGCGACGCCGAAACGGCCATGATTCGATTCGATCCGTCGGCCCTCTTGGCAGCAAGAATCCCAAATCAGCGCGATGCACCATGCCCGAATTTAAGCCAGTATCGGCTGCGCATATCGCCGCGATCGAGCGGCCGGCCTGCCCGAAGTGCTCGCAGCGGCGCATGCTGCTGTCGAACCTGGGGTCGCGACCCTGCGGTTCGGCCATCCGGAGCTTCGAGTGCCAGAACTGCGGTCATACCAGTACTGCCGTCGTACCAAGCGACCCCTTGACCTCCAACGTGCTGGGCTGGCTCGCCAGTGAACTGAGGCCGCCGACCTAGTTTCCGGCCCGGCCTGGACCCGTCACCCACGGGAACCGCTGGCACCCTTAGGCCGTCTGAACTGCGTTAGAGGGCCCGTCCGAGCCCCGATTTGAGTCGCCTTCCCGACATAAGGGGATTAGCATGACTTATTGCCGGATTGGCCCCGCGGCCATGCTGGCGACTGAGAGTGCCCGCCGGGATGACGGACGAACACCATGCCCAATAGGGCGCGAGTTCAGGTAGAGGACACATTTGCTCCCCAGACTTTTCTGGGCGCCGGAAAGACGGTCGAGCGGTACGCCAGGAACCAGACGATTTACTGCCAGGGCGACGTCGCCAACGAGGTCTTTTTCGTTCAAAAAGGCAAGGTCAAGGTCACTGTCTTGTCCGAGCACGGCAAGGAAGCGGTGGTCGGCATTTTGGAGGCGGGCCAATTCTTCGGCGAAGCATGCATCGAGGGCGCAGAAACACGCAACGCGACCAGCCAGGCCATGGAAGACTGCGTAATTACCTCCATGACAAAACCGGCGATGCTGGCGGCTCTCGATGCGGAGCCGGGTTTTTCCGCATTTTTCATCGGCTATCTGCTGTCCCGCAACAGCCGGATGGAAGACGACCTGATCGACCATCTTTTCAATTGCAGCGAGAAGCGCCTTGCGCGCCTGCTGCTGCGTCTGGCGAATTTCGGCGGGGAGGGGAGCATGCCCCCGAACCCGATCACGCTCAGTCAGGAAACGCTGGCGGAAATGATCGGCACGACCCGGTCCCGGGTGAGTTTTTTCATGAACAAATTCAGGAAACAGGGATACGTCGATTACAACGGAAAGATCGAGGTCCACCGATCGCTGTTGGAAGCGGTGCTGCGGGAAAGCCCTCAATTGGGGGATGACGAGGAGCGCGACTGAGCGCCCATCATCGCGGTATTAGTTGCTGCTGCCACGAGATGAAGTCGGCCGGATAGGCGCATTTTCCGTCGCTCACCGTACCGCCATTGCCCGTTCAAAATAGGCGGAACCGCCGCTGCTTCGCAATACGCACCGCGGTTGCCATGCGGTCGTTCGCGTCGAGCGACGCCCGAAGCCGTGGAATTATCGTTGAATTTACCGGGTTTGCCTCGGCGCCGCGCGCGGGCTAAGACGACGCTGAAGTCCCCGCAGCCGTTCGAAAGAGGCACTCAGGTAGGATGCGAATTCTCTGCACCAATGACGACGGCATTCATGCTCCCGGTCTGAAGGTCGTCGAGGAGATCGCGCGGGCGCTGTCCGATGATGTCTGGGTAGTGGCGCCGGAACTCGACCAGTCCGGCGTCTCGCACTCGCTGTCGCTGAACGATCCGTTGCGGCTGCGTGAAGTCGGCCCGCGGCATTTCGCCGTACGGGGCACGCCGACCGACTGTGTCATCATGGGAGCGCGCCACATCCTCGGCGAGACCATGCCGGATCTCGTGCTGTCCGGGGTCAACAAGGGGCGCAACGTCGCCGAAGACGTGGTTTATTCCGGCACCATCGCGGGTGCCCTGGAAGGCACCATTCTGGGAATTCCGTCGTTTGCGCTGTCGCAGGAATTCAGCATGGAAACCCGCAACGCACCGTTGTGGGAGACGGCGCTCAAATTTGGGCCGCCAATCCTGCGCAAGGTGATCGACGCCGGGGTGCCGAAGAACACCGTGATCAATGTCAATTTTCCGGCCTGCGCGCCCGACGATGTCGCGGGCGTGCGTGTGACGCGGCAGGGCAAGCGCAATCTCGGTTTTCTCAAGGTCGACCAACGCCGCGACGGCCGCGGCAATCCTTACTTCTGGATCGGGTTCGAACGGCTGGCGCAGGCCGACGTGCCGGCGGAAGGCACCGACCTTGCGGCGCTGGCGGCGCGGTATGTTTCGGTTACGCCGCTGCGGCTCGACCGCACCGACGACGAGTTTTCGCAGGCGCTGACGGCGACGCTGAAATAAGATAGGTCAATTCCTCTAAACGATCGGCAGCGATGGTGGGTCGCCCTTTTGTCAGACGTTGAACGTGGCTTCCCATTTGGCGATTTCGGCGCCGCGCATGGTCAGCACCGCTTCGGCGTCGCCGAATGTAAGTTCTCCGACCACCTGTGCTGCAGGCATCCCGTGCTCCCTGACGTGCGGCCATCGCGGCTGCACGAGAGCAGAAAACTAGCTAGGATATCCGAGTGACAGATTCCGTCAGCAGCGATGTCGGTAGACCCGGCAGGCCCTCGATTTCGCGCTATTGCTTGATCAATGCCTGACGGCTTGTTGGATATCGCGCCCCACACGCGCGACACCGCATAAGCGTTCGCCGGGGGACGCGGATTGCGCGCCCTAAACCGTCGCGCCCTTGAGCGTGCTGTCGATCATCCGCGCCAGGGTTTCGAGCTGAAAGGGCTTTTGCAGCGCGGGGCGGTCGCGGTATTCTTCCGGCAGACCCGACGAGCCGTAGCCGGTCGCGAAGATGAAGGGCCGGTGGCGCGCCGTGATCAGTTCGGCGACCGGAGAGATCACCTTGCCGTTGACGTTGACGTCAAGAATGGCGAGGTCGAACTCGGTACATTGGGCGAGCCTCATCGCTTCGTTGATATCGCCGGCCTCGGCCGCAATGCTGAAGCCCAGCTCCTCCAGCATGTCGGCGACCATCATCCTGATCATCACCTCGTCTTCGACGAGGAAGACAGAACCGCCCGGCGGTCGCGTCGCAGTCATGGAGAATGTCCTCGCCCGTCCTACGTGTCAGGATCGCAAATAACGGCAACCGGCGCAATGTCAACGTGCGCAGGCGCGTCACCCGCGCATTTGCGGGGCTTAGAGCAGGAGATTGATTGCCCGCTCGCATAACGCCGGGGTACAACACCGGTTCCCCCTAGGGAACCTCAATTTCGGAAAAGTTTCCCCTGATCTGGCGCTTTATATTGCATCAAACGGGGCGTTTAAGGGATCGGCATGCCCGCTGCACCAAATCCGCCGGAAAAGATGATGTTCCAGCTTAACCTGCGGCGGCGCGGGATCAGCGATCAGGCGGTGCTGCGCGCTATGGAAGAGGTCCCGCGCGAGATCTTCGTGGAGCCGGCCGATCGCGCCGATGCCTACCGCGACAGTGCGCTCGGCATCGCCTGCGGACAGACCATCAGCCAGCCCTTCGTCGTGGCTTACATGACCGAACAGCTGCAGCTGCAAATGCCGCACCGGGTGCTCGAGATCGGCACCGGCTCCGGCTACCAGGCCGCCATCCTGTCGCGGCTTTGCTCGCAGGTGTTGACGATCGAGCGCTACCGGACGCTAGCTGAGATCGCCCGGGCGCGGCTCGCGAAGCTCGGTTACGACAATATCGAGGTGATACTGGGGGACGGCTACGACATTCCGGCCGCCGCAGGCACCTTCGACCGCATCATCGTGACAGCGGCGATGGAGCAGATCCCCGAGGCGCTATTGGAGCGGCTCAAGCCCGGCGGCATCCTGATCGCGCCCGTCGGTCCGCACCACGGCACCCAGACCCTGGTCCGCGTCACCAGGACCGACGCCGGTTTTGATCGCAGGGAGCTGGTGGACGTCCGATTCGTGCCGGCGTTGCCAGGAATCGCCCGCGAATTGTAGGGCCTTTCTTCGTTTCGGGCAGCGCTGGCGGCGAAGCACTCGAGCCCAGCCGCCGCGGCCTGCTGTGCCCCCGGATTGCCCGGAATGTAAGGATTTCGCAGGGTTAAGCGGTTGTTTACTGGCGGCGTGTTTACTCAAAAAAGTTATTTGTTGCGTACGAGTGAGTAACCATGCCCCGTATCGTCGAGTTGCTTTGCTCGCGCCGCATACCGCACGTCGCGGCGCTGGCGCTGATGTCGTTCGGGTTTGCGGGCTGCAGCGCGGACATGCAGTCGCGCCTCTCGCAGAATTCCCTCTCCAATCCCTTTGCCTCGCAGCCTGAAGCCACCGGCTCAATGCCGGCTCCCGCGGTCGAGCGTCGCGAACTTCCGCAATATTCCCGCCCGCATTCGCAATACCAATCCCAGGCCTTGCCGCCGCCGATCGCAGCTCCGCAGAGCTATCCGGCGGCCAGTGGCGGCGTATCCGGAGGAGGGCGCGGGCTCGCCTCGTATGCTCCGCCCGCTCGTCCGCTGGAGACGACCGGCACTGTCCCCCCGCGCTCGGTCGCGGCGGCTCGCGCGCAGGGTCAAGGCACCACGATCATCGTCGGCACCAGCGACACGCTGGATCTCCTGGCGCGCCGCTACCGCGTGACGCCTGCGGCGATCATGCAGGCCAATGGGTACAAGGGACCGCGCGTTTTGTCGCCGGGCCAGCAGCTGATCATTCCGCGTGAGTCGGCTACCGCTGTCGCGGCGCCGGCGCTCGCGCCGGTCGCTCCGGCGAGCAGACCCGTTGCCGCCCCCGGCGCACCGCCAGCGGTTCATTTCGTCAACCGCGGCGACACGCTGCTCAGCATTGCCCGCCATAACCACATCCCGGTCGCCGAACTTGCGAGAGCCAACGGCCTCGATCCCCAGGCGAAACTCAAGCTCGGTGCCAGGCTGACAGTGCCGGCGAAGACAGCGGCCGTCGCACCAATTGAGCAGCCTGCTGCTGCTGGTGTTGCTGCTGCCCAGCCCGCCGCGGCCTTGGCGCCGCCGGCCACCAAAATGGCCGCGGTGGCATTGGGTCCGCCGCAAACCGCGCGGCTGGCCCAGGCGACCACGAAGGTCGAGGAGCCCTCCGCTGAAAGCCCGGTCAAGGCGGCCGAGGCAACGGGGGCGCTACCGACATTCCGTTGGCCTGTGCGCGGCAAGGTGATCACGAGCTATGGCGCCAAGACCAACGGCAAGTCGAACGACGGAATCAATCTGGCGGTGCCGGAGGGGACGCCGGTGAAGGCGGCGGAAGACGGCGTCGTGGCCTATTCCGGCAACGAGCTCAAAGGTTATGGCAATCTGGTCCTGGTTCGGCACACCAACGGCTACGTTACCGCATATGCCCATGCGAGTGAGCTCCTGGTGAAGCGCGGCGATACGATCAAGCGCGGCCAGGTCATTGCCAAGTCGGGTCAGTCGGGCGAAGTGGGGTCGCCGCAGCTCCACTTCGAGATCCGCAAAGGATCTACCCCGGTTGACCCGCTTCAATTCCTCAACGGCGCGTGAGCGCTAGCGACACCTCGACGGGCAGCGCAGGAACAGCTCGGGTCGCCAGCCCTGGTGAATGAGCGGGCGCAATAAATGGACGGCGGGCGGACGGGCGGGCGTCTACCCCGCCCTGAGCCTTACTCCCAGCCTTCCCGCCAGTTCCTGGGTGAACTGCCAGGCGACACGTCCCGAGCGCGAGCCGCGCGTGGTCGACCATTCCAGTGCTTCGCGCTCGAGCTCCTCTTCGGCGAGCTTGATGCCGAAGTGACTGCAATAGCCCTTTACCATCGCCAGATATTCATCCTGGCTGCAGCGGTGAAATCCGAGCCACAGGCCGAAGCGGTCGGAGAGCGACACCTTTTCCTCGACGGCCTCGCCGGGATTGATTGCGGTCGAGCGCTCGTTTTCGATCATGTCGCGCGCCAACAGATGCCGGCGGTTGGACGTGGCGTAAAGGATGACATTTTCCGGCCGGCCCTCGATGCCGCCTTCCAGCACCGCTTTCAGGGATTTGTAGGAGGCGTCGTTGCCGTCGAAAGACAGGTCGTCGCAGAATACGATGAAATGGAAATCGGACCCGCGCAGCAGATCCATCAAGGCAGGCAGGCTCTCGATATCCTCGCGATGGATCTCGATCAGTTTGAGGCGGTCGGCGGGCTTGCGATTGGCGTTGATGCTGGCATGGGTCGCCTTGACCAGCGAGGATTTGCCCATGCCGCGCGCGCCCCACAACAGCGCATTGTTGGCGGGAAGCCCGTCGGCAAAGCGCTCGGTATTCTCGATCAGGATGTCGCGCATCCGGTCGATGCCTTTGAGCAGGCCGAGATCGACACGGCTGACGCGCGGCACCGGCGCCAGCCGGCCATCGGGGTGCCAGACGAAGGCGTCGGCGCTGGAAAATGATTGGGCCGTGGCGGAGGCGGGCGCGGACAGCTGCGCGGCGATCGTTTCAAGCGCACGCGCAATCCTTTCCGTTGCGTCATGTTCGGGGGCGACTGCCGGACGTTTTGTCGCGGTCGCCGGCGATTTCCGCGTGGCGCGAGGTCTTGTTTTTCGGGGCTTTTTCGACATCTTGCGGGGTTCCTGACCCCGCAGCCATATCGGTCCTTTTGGTAGCCTGCAAGCCACTCGAATGAAGGGCAAATGAGGGGTTGGGCGGCGTTGCAATTGGGACCGCGGCCGCTATAGTCCGCGCGAATTCGACCCGAACCGGCCCGACGCGAACCGCGTTGCTGGCTCATTCCCGTTTCACGAGGATCGTCCGAATGCTGATTACACCTGCGTTTGCCCAGGCCGCGGGAGCCAGCGACACCAACAGCATGTTGATGTCGCTGCTGCCCTTCGCGCTGATCTTCGTGATTATGTATTTCCTGATTCTGCGGCCGCAGCAGAAGAAGGTGAAGGACCACGCTGAACTCGTGAAGAACATCCGCCGCGGCGATACCGTGGTGACGACGGGCGGCCTCGTCGGCAAGGTCACAAAAGTGGTCGACGACGACCAGATCGAATTCGAAATCTCTGATGGCGTCAGGGTGCGGCAAATGCGGCAGATGATTTCGGGCGTGCGCGCCAAGGGCGAGCCGGCGAAGGACAAGAGTGAGTCCGCCAAGGACGAGACGTCCGCGAGCTAGCTTTCTCGAAGCGCCGCATTCTCTGAATCTGACGGGTCAACTCGATGTTGTATTTCACGCGGTGGAAGGCGCTGGCGATCATCCTGACGGCGCTGGTGGTGTGCCTTTGCGCCGTTCCAAATTTCTTCCCCGAAGCTACCGTCAAGGGGTGGCCGGCATGGGCGCAGCGGCGGCTGGTGCTCGGCCTCGACCTGCAGGGCGGCTCCTACCTGCTGCTCGAGGTCGATTCCAACTACGTCAAGAAAGAGAAGCTCGACCAGATCCGCGACGACGTGCGCCGGACGCTTCGTGACGCCCGGATCGGCTATACCGGCCTCGCCTCGCGTCCGGATAGCGTCGAGGTTCGCGTCAAGGACACCGATCTGCAGAACGCGCTGACCAAACTGCGCGAACTGTCGCAGCCGCTCGGCGGGCTGGTGGGCTCCAGCGGGCAGCGCAGCCTCGAAGTCAGCGATGCCGGCGGCGGCCTGATCCGTCTCGGGGTTCCGCAAGCGGCCATCACCGAGCGCATCCGCCAGACCATCGAACAATCGATCCAAATCGTCGAGCGCCGCGTCAACCAGCTCGGCACCGTCGAACCGGTGATTCAGCGGCAGGGCAGCGACCGTATCCTGGTCCAGGTGCCGGGCCTTCAGGACCCGAGCCGCTTGAAGGAGCTGCTGGGCAAGACCGCCAAGATGGAGTTCCGCATGGTCGATACGACCGTGCCGCCGGATCAAGCCCAAGCCGGCAGGGTGCCGCCCGATTCCGAAGTACTGATGAGTTCGACTTCGCCGAAAACACCCTATGTGATCAAAAAGCAGATCCTGGTCTCCGGTGGCGATCTGACCGACTCGCAGCCCGGCTTCGACCAGCGCTCGGGCGAGCCGATCGTCAGCTTCCGCTTCAACACCGCAGGCTCGCGCAAATTCGCACAGGCCACGTCCGAGAATGTCGGGCAGCCTTTCGCGATCGTGCTCGACAATGAGGTGATTTCCGCCCCCGTGATCCGCGAACCGATCACTGGCGGTTCCGGGCAGATCTCCGGCAGCTTCACGGTGCAGCAAGCCAACGATCTGGCGATCCTGCTGCGGGCGGGCGCGCTGCCGGCACCGCTGACGGTGATCGAGGAGCGCACCGTCGGTCCGGGGCTGGGTCAGGATTCGATCGAGAAGGGCGAACTCGCGGCTTACGTGGGCTCGATCCTGGTCATCGTGTTCATGCTCCTGACCTACCGGCTGTTCGGCGTGTTCGCCAATATCGCGGTCGCCATCAACGTCGCGATGATCTTCGGCGTGCTGTCGCTTCTGAACGCAACGCTGACGCTGCCCGGCATCGCCGGCATCGTGCTGACCGTCGGTATCGCCGTCGACTCCAACGTGCTGATCTATGAGCGCATCCGCGAGGAATTGCGCGGCGGGCGCAATGCGATTTCCGCGATCGACGCCGGCTTCAAGCGTGCGCTGTCGACGATCCTGGACTCCAACATCACCACCTTCATCGCCGCCGCCGTGCTGTTCTATATCGGCACCGGCCCGGTGCGCGGCTTCGCCGTGACGCTCGGCATCGGCATCATCACCACGGTGTTCACCGCATTTACCCTGACCCGCCTGATCGTGGCGACCTGGGTGCGGTGGAAGCGGCCGCACAGCGTGCCAATATGATTATGCGGAGCCGGCTGTGACACATTTGGTTCTGATAGGACTGGGCATCGTTATTGCCGTGCTGACGGTGGTCGCCTGCTTCGGCTGGCTGCCGTCGCTGCGGATCGTGCCTGACAACACGCATTTCGATTTCACCCGCTTTCGCCGCATCAGTTTTCCGATTTCGGCGCTGCTCTCGATCGTTGCGATCACGCTGTTCTTTACCCATGGGCTGAACTTCGGCATCGACTTCAAGGGCGGTACGCTGATGGAAGTCCGGGCCAAATCCGGCACGGTCGATATCGCCACGATGCGCGCGACCCTGGGCGGCCTCGGACTTGGCGACATCCAGCTGCAGCTCTTCGGCGGACCGGACGAAGTCCTGATCAGGGTCGCCGAACAGCCCGGCGGCGACGCCGCGCAGCAGGAGGCCGTGCAGAAAGTCCGCGGCGCGCTTGGTGAAGCCGTGGATTACCGCCGCGTCGAAGTGGTGGGACCGCGGGTTTCCGGGGAATTGCTGGCCTACGGCATGCTCGGGCTGATGCTCGCTATCCTGTCGATCCTGATCTATCTCTGGTTCCGGTTCGAATGGCAGTTCGCGCTCGGCGCCATGATCGCCAACGTCCACGATATCGTGCTGACGATCGGCTTCATGTCGATCTCGCAGGTCGATTTCGACCTCACCAGCATCGCCGCACTTCTGACGATTCTCGGTTATTCGCTGAACGACACCGTCGTGATCTATGACCGGATCCGCGAAATGCTGCGGCGTTACAAGAAGATGCCGATGCCGGAATTGCTCAACGAGTCCATCAACTCGACGCTGTCGCGCTCGATCATCACCCACGTCACGGTGACGCTGGCGCTGTTGGCGCTCTTGTTGTTCGGAGGCAACGCCATCCACAGCTTCACCGCGGTCATGATGTTCGGCGTGGTGCTGGTCGGCACCTACACGTCGATCTTCATCGCAGCCCCGATCCTGATCTATCTCGGCGTCGGCAACCACAGGGCCGACGCGCCGGAAAAGCCGACGAAAAAATAGCCCATGATCCCGACCCGAAGGGCCGCGTTAGCGCAAAGTGGGAACCGGTTTTCGGACAAGATCCTGCACCCGCAAACAGAGTCCTAGCCATGCCGAGCCGCTCGGACGCGCCGCATTTTCCGAGGTCCGCTCC
>NZ_JADGRI010000308.1 GCF_017881085.1 Bradyrhizobium sp. | reverse complement strand
CGTGATCTTGTTCATGACGTCGGCGGCGGTGTAGCCGAGCATCCGCTCGGCGCCGACGTTGAAGATCTGAATGACGCCCTTGGCGTCGGTGGCGATGCTGGAGAAATTGGCGCTGTTGAAGATCGCGCTCTGCAGCGCCCCCGCCTCGAGCAGCGGCTCCTCCGCCTGTTTGTGCGCGGTAATTTCGGTGCCTTTAGAGGCGACGGTTCGTCTCCTCACCTCCTCGTCTTCAATATTCAAGGTGTTTCCCCCGATAACTCTTATGCTTGCGCCGCGTAGCGGATCAATTATGCGAACTCAAGACTACGGTGCGAGCAGCACTTCAACCGAGTTTTGGAGCTGAAATCGGGTGTATGGCTTCTGAAGGAAGTGCGCGCCGTCAACAAACAAAGTCTTCATTTTTTCGTCGATGGTATGTCCGGTCGTATAAAGCACACGCAAATTCAGCCGGAGCTTGATGGCCTGGTCGGCAATTTCATACCCGCCAAGCACCGCTCTCTTGAGGTAGATATCGGTAAAAAGTGCATCAATCGGCTGAGCGGAACGCAGCAGCGACAGCGCCTCGTCAACATCGCTGGCCGAAAGGATATCGTGGCCCCAGTCCTGGATCATCATCTCCGCGTCGTCGCGGAGAAACACATCATCTTCGACGATAAGGATCACGGCCATGAAGACTATTTCTGCCGTGACAACCAGAATCGCGGCTATCCGAACCCCTTCCTGCCGCGACGCGGCAATCGGAGCCCTTCCGAACGCTATCAGGGCGGAGGGAGAACCCCAACCGGAGCCTAAGGTTCCCCCGGTTTCAGATATTTCTTATCGAAACGCTCTTCCCCGAAACACTCAATTATATCCGTAGCTTAGGGACAAGACTCGCACGAGAACTCGAAGGCGAAGGAAAGTTCACGGCTTGAAGAACGCGGGATCGTTGAGCGCCTTGATCATGGTGTCGACCATGTCGGCGGCGGCATGATCCTCGCGTTCCTCCAGCAGTTCCCACATCTTGCGCAGATTAGCGCGCATCGGCGCCTTCAGCGAGGGATCGCGCTCGATCAACGTCCGCGCGATACAGAAGGCGATGCCTTCGGTGCCCATCCTGGTTTGCTCGATGGTGGGTTTGCTCATGACCGGCTCCTTGTCGGTTTCAATGGCTGACTTGCTGGCGCCGCTGTTAAATCAAATCGCGGCGCAGGGATAGCCAGAGCGTCGAGATGACGGCGTGCAGACGCGGTCCGCCCTACTCCGCCATCTCCACCGGCTTCGCCGGGCCGGCCAGCGGTTTCTCCTCCATCACGATCATGCACAGCGCCGCGCAGGCGATCATGGCTGTGGCGGCGCCGAACACATAGCGGAATGCAACGATCATGTCGGCGGCAGGAATCGAATTCACCGGTCCGCGACGCTCGGCGACCAGCGAAATATCCGCACCCAGCGCCATCAACAGGATCGCGCTGAACGCCGCCACCGTGAACGATGCCATCAGCGCGCGGAAGAAGTTCATCGCGCCGGTGATCGTGCCGACCTGCGAGCGCGCCACCGAATTCTGTATGGAGACCACGCTGACCGGAAAGGCCGTGCCGAGGCCCAGCGCGAACCCCGACAGCAGCACCAATAGTGCCCACAGCGGCAGCACCGTCGTCGCCAGCGCGATTCCCATCAAGGTGGCGCATAAGGTGCCGATGATCGCCACCCGCTTGTAGTGCCTGACCCGGGCCATGGTCCGTCCGGCGAATGCCGCGCCAAAGGTGGAAATGGCCGCCAACGGGATCAGCCCGAGCCCGGCCTCGCTGGCGCTGAGGTGATAGACCACTTCGTAATACAGCGGCAGATGTACGGTCAGCCCCAGCATCGCGCCCAGCGCGCAGCCGCCGGCAAGCATCGCGTAGGGCACCACCGTGCCGCCCAGCAGCGACAGCGGCAGGAACGGCTCCTCCGCTTTGCCGGACTGCCAGACGAAGGCCAGCGCCAGCGCTGCGGACGCACCCACCATCGCCACGATGGTCGGCGACAGCCAGAGATAGCGGTTTCCGCCCCAGGTCAGCACCAGCATGAATACGACCGCCGAGGCCATCAGCAGCACGCCGCCGAGCCAGTCGATCCTGCGCCGGCGGTGGAATACCGGAATCTTGGCCATCTTCGGCAACAGCATCGCCAGCGATGCAATGCCGAGCGGCACGTTGATCCAGAAAATCATCGACCAGTGCAGATGTTCGGCGAACACGCCGCCGAGGACCGGTCCGCCGATGCCGGCAGCCATCCAGACGCCGCTGAAATAGGCCTGGTACTGGCCGCGCTCGCGTGGGCTGACCACGTCGGAAATCACGGTCTGCACGATCGGCATGATGCCACCGCCGCCCAGCCCCTGCAGCCCGCGCGCGAGGATCAGCACCGGCATGTTCGGCGCCAGCGCGCACAGGATCGAGCCCGCGATGAACAGGCTGAGCGCGGTGATAATCATGGCGCGGCGGCCATAGATGTCGCTGAGCGTGCCGAATACCGGTGCCACCGCGGTCGAGGCCAGAAGATAGGCCGTGATCACCCAGGACAGGTTGGAGACATCGCCGAACTGCCGGCCGATTGTCGGAAGCGCGGTCGCCACGATGGTCTGGTCCAAAGCGGCCAGGAACATCGTCAGCAAGAGGCTCATCAGGATGGTTCGGACTTCGCTTGGGGTCAGCGGCGCCTTGGGCGCGATCGGCGGCGCGTCGCTGATATCGAGCACCTCTGTCGGGACTTTCGACAGTTCGCCGGCGACGGCATCGGGCAACGCCTGCTGGTCAGCCGGGTGACGGCTTTGCCGTTCGAACTTGTTCATGCGGACGTGTTTATCGGCTGCGCGGCGGGAGGCCCCGTGGAATCGGATCGCCAGCAATTTACGCGGCAAATCCAAGCCGGGGCAGCGGGTTAGGCGCATGGGTGCATCCCGCGGAGTGACAATCGCAATCGCGTGATCGGGGTTTCTACGATTGTGGTCGTTTCTTCAGCCGCGCCCGCTTAGGCAACAGCGCCGGCCATTGCACGATGTGGTCTTCGAGATCGGCATCCGCGATCTCGATCTCCGTCCCCTGCACCCGTCCGCGCACCGAGACGCCGGCTTCATGCACCGTGTCAGGATCACCCGATATCAGCGGATGCCACCAATAGAGATCGCGGCCTTCGGCCACGAGCTTGTAGCCGCAACTCGGCGGCAGCCAGTTCAGGGTGCGGACGTTTTCGGGCGTCAGCCTGACGCAGTCCGGAACCTTGTCCGACCGGTTCGCATAGTCCTTGCAGGCACATAGCCCGGCATCCAGAAGCTTGCAGGAAACGTGGGTGAAATAGATCTTGCCGGTATCCTCGTCCTCGAGCTTTTCCAGGCAGCAGCGCGCACAGCCGTCGCACAGGCTTTCCCATTCGGCGTTGGACATCTCTTCCAACGTCTTGGTTTTCCAAAAGAATCCCTCTTGACCCGAGGGCGGCTTGGGTCGGGCGGTCATGTGTCCTGACGATTCTGGGCGGCGCTCGCTCGCGCCCTTCTAGGGGCTGCGACGGCAAAGGTGCAAGTAGGGTGTCGGGCCCGCGGAAAAAAGCCCGGGACAGCATTAGCCCTGCCGATCGAAATCGCGAGCCCGACCATTGGTTTATGGTCCCTGCTCGGCTAGATAGGGACTGAGTCCCCCAACGGCGCAAGAGCGCCTTGGGTTTGCCGCAACATTCCCGCAAGACGTCTCGACGGTGCCCGGCGGGTGCTTGAGCGCTTTCGAACAGACCAAGGGCCTCGGTGCGCAATATCGTACCAGCGGAATGGAAGAAAAAAATCCGGCACTGGATGCTGGATTTCGACGCGCGCATCGACTCGACGCTGTTCTCGACCGGCAAGGGCGCACGCGAGCTCTATGAGCGGTACTCCACCTTCATGGACCGCTTCTATGTCGGCCGCTGGAAGCGCTGGGTCTTCATCGAACCCCTGTCGGAAGCCGCCACCATCGGGCTCGGCGGCATGATCCTGATGCTGGCGCTCGCCATTCCGGCATTTCGCGAGACCGCCGACGACGACTGGCTGAAGAAATCCGATCTCGCCGTGAGCTTCCTCGACCGCTACGGCAATCCGATCGGCAGTCGGGGCATCAAGCACAATGATTCCATCCCGTTGGAGGATTTTCCGGACAATCTGATCAAGGCGACCCTGGCCACCGAGGACCGGCGTTTCTACGATCATTTCGGCATCGACATCGCCGGCACCGCGCGCGCGCTGGTCACCAACGCGCAGGCCGGCGGCGTGCGGCAGGGTGGTTCCTCGATCACCCAGCAGCTCGCAAAGAACCTGTTCCTGAGCAACGAGCGTACCATCGAGCGCAAGGTCAACGAAGCCTTCCTTGCGATCTGGCTGGAGACGCGGCTCAGCAAGAACGAAATCCTGAAGCTCTATCTCGACCGCGCCTATATGGGCGGCGGCACCTTCGGCGTCGACGGCGCGGCGCATTTCTACTTCAACAAGTCGGTGCGCGACGTCAATCTGGCGGAAGCGGCGATGCTGGCCGGCCTGTTCAAGGCTCCCACCAAATTCGCCCCCCACATCAACCTGCCCGCCGCCCGCGCCCGCGCCAACGTGGTTTTGGACAACCTCGTCGACGCCGGTTTCATGACCGAGGGCCAGGTGTTCGGTGCGCGGCGCAACCCGGCCACCGCGGTCGACCGCCGCGACGAGAATTCGCCGAACTACTATCTCGACTGGGCGTTCGACGAGATGCGCAAGCTGGTCGACACCTTCCCGAAATCCTATACCGAACGCGTGTTCGTGGTCCGCACCGCGATCGACATGAACGTGCAGCGCGCCGCCGAAGAAGCCATCGAAAACCAGCTGCGCCAGTTCGGCCGCGACTATCACGCGACCCAGGCGGCCACCGTGGTGTCCGATCTCGACGGCGGCGTCCGCGCCATGGTCGGCGGCCGCGACTACGGCGCCAGCCAGTTCAACCGCGCCACCGACGCCTACCGGCAGCCCGGCTCGTCGTTCAAGCCCTATGTCTACACCACCGCCCTGCTCAACGGCTTCAAGCCGACCTCGATCATCGTCGACGGTCCGGTCTGCATCGGCAATTGGTGCCCGCAGAATTACGGCCATTCCTATTCCGGAGCCGTGACGCTGACCCAGGCGATCACCCGTTCGATCAACGTGGTCCCGGTAAAGCTGTCGATCGCGCTTGGCGGCAAGTCGCCCAACCCGGCCAAGGCCGGCCGCGCCAAGATCGTGGAAGTCGCGCGCCGCTTCGGCATCAAGGCGCCGCTGCCCGACACGCCCTCGCTACCGATCGGCGCCGACGAGGTCACGGTGATCGAGCACGCGGTGGCCTACGCGACCTTCCCCAACAAGGGCAAGGCGGTCACGCCGCATTCAGTGCTCGAAGTCCGCACCGGCGCCGGCGATCTGGTGTGGCGCTGGGACCGCGACGGTCCGAAGCCGCGGCAGGCCATTCCGGCATCGGTCGCCTCCGACATGGCGGGCATGATGAGCCACGTCGTCAGCGAAGGCACCGCGCGGCGCGCCACGCTTGACGGCATTCCGACCGCCGGCAAGACCGGCACCACCAACGCCTATCGCGACGCCTGGTTCGTCGGATATACCGGCAACTTCACCTGCGCCGTCTGGTACGGCAATGACGATTATTCGCCGACCAACCGCATGACCGGCGGCTCGCTGCCGGCCCAGACGTGGCACGACATCATGGTCGCCGCCCATCAGGGCGTGGAGATCAAGGAGCTTGCGGGCGTCGGCATGGGCACGAAATTGCCGGCTCCCGCGGCCTCCCCGTTTGTGGCGGCCAATGGCGCGCCGAAGCCGCCGGAAAGCAAGCCGGGTCCGCCGCCGGTGCTCACCAAGCGCGGCGCCGACATCCTGGTACAGGTGGAGAAAATGCTCGACGACGCCGCCAAGACCGCGGGCGAGCCGCCAAAGCCCCTCAAGCCGGTTTCGTCGACCTCCGTTGCATTCCCGGATAGTTTCGCGGCGGCGCGCCCCGACAACGCGGCAACGCCTGCGCCGCGCAAGAACTGATCGTGCGATTGATCCTCATCACCCTGCTGGCGCTCATCATCGCCACCGCCGTCGGCCTGGGGGCGACGTGGATGACCGCGACCCGCGGTACTGATCTGGGCACGCTCACGATCGGCGCCTGGACCGCCCGGCCGAAGACCGGCACCGCTGACGTCGATCCCTATTCGCGCGCCACCATCGCCCGCAGCGGCGAACTGCCGGTCGGCACCGGCGACGGCGTCGCCTTCTCGGCGACGACGGACGACCGCAAGAAACCGCTCGACGGGCGCTGCGACGTGGTCGTCAGCGGCGTCACGCCGGCGGCGCGGTT
>NZ_JADGRI010000069.1 GCF_017881085.1 Bradyrhizobium sp. | reverse complement strand
GGAGGCGACTTCGCGCACCATCTGGGCGCCCATGTTCTCGAACTTGTCCTCAAGCTCGATTTCCTTGGCGACGGTGACGCCGTCCTTGGTGATGCGGGGAGCGCCGAACGACTTGTCGAGCACGACGTTGCGGCCCTTGGGGCCGAGCGTCACCTTGACGGCGTTGGCGAGGATGTCGACACCGCGCAGCATGCGATCGCGGGCGTCGACGCCGAATTTGACTTCTTTAGCTGACATATTGGGTTTCCCTGAGTTGATGTCTGTCTCTCACCCCGTCCAGAGGCGCCGCGCGGGCGCTCCTCAGGGTGAGCGTGTGCGTCGGCGGCTTACGCGGCCTTCTTCTTGCTGGCGGGCAGGTCGGTGAGAACGCCCATGATGTCGCTCTCCTTCATGATCAGCAGCTCTTCGCCATCGAGCTTGACCTCGGTGCCGGACCACTTGCCGAACAGCACGCGGTCGCCGACCTTGAGGTCGATCGGAATCAGCTTGCCGGCTTCGTCACGGCCGCCCGGGCCGACAGCGGTGATTTCGCCCTGCGAGGGCTTTTCCTTGGCGCTGTCCGGGATGATGATGCCGCCAGCTGTCTTCTCTTCGGCGTCGATGCGCTTGACCACAACGCGGTCGTGAAGCGGACGGAATTTCATGCAGTCCTCCTAAGTTTCTGAAGATGTTGTCGAAATTTGAATTTTGGCAGTCTGTGCTAGCGAGTGCCAGCGCGACTTCACTGGACATAGGCCAGACTTTGGCGGGGAACAAGGGCTTCTAGCAGAAAAATTGGCACTCAAATATGACGCCTGCCAATTTCGTTAAGCATCGTTAATCCGCCCGGCCGGTCCCCGAGGCCCGTATTAGCACGTGCGGTAAGCTGCTGCTAACGCGACATTTTTCAACAGATCGTTAAACATTTAAGCTTGTGATGCGTTGGTATCGTGCGTCACATTTCTCTCATGTGAGCGCATCTCCGCCGGAGTGGCTCCGGTTGGCGGCCACTTTCGTGAAATGCGCTCCAGCAATGGAGGTTTGGCATGGTTTCGCGGGTTGGGGTTGTTTCCGATGATTTCCGGAAGCAGGTGCTGGGTTATGGGCTGACGACGGCGCAAATTCTTTATCGGATGCCGGATCACCCGTCGTTGCTGCAGACCTATGTCTGGCAGAATTACGACCTGTTTCCGAAATTCCCGGCGCTGAAGGATTTTCTGGCCTTCTGGCAGGAGAAACTCGAAGGCCCGCTGTTCTCGGTCACCGTGGCGCACTCCAAGCTGATCAAGCCCGCCGAACTGCGCGCCGTCGACGGCGTGTTCCGGCTGCACTGAACGGATCTTGTAGGGTGGGCAAGGGCGCGCTTCGCGCCGCGCCCACCGCTGCTTTCTCCGTCGCTTGATGGTGGGCTCGCTTGCGCTTAGCCCACCCCACGAAGCGGATCTGTGCTAACGTCTTCCCACGACACCGAAGGGGAGAACGTCGATGGCCAAGCAGAAGCCGAAATCGAAGGCAGCAAGCCGCACCGCTGCGCAGAAAAAATCGCCCGCGCGCAAGACCGCCGGCAAGACCGCTACCAGGAAGACCGCCGCCAAATCCACGGCGCGAAAGAAGCTCAAGTCGAAAGGCCGCGGGCCGGCCCCCGCCAGGCGGGCGCGCGCCAAACAGCGCGTCGCCATCAGCCATCACCGCGAGGAAGATTTCAAGGCCGACGGCTTGCGCGCCTACGCGCAATACCGCGACCTCGGCTTCGCGGATGCGACCAACGGCCTGGCGCAGGCGCATGTGATCCGGCTGGTCGGGCCCTGCGATCCGGCCGAGGTTTCAAAACTGCATTTCCACGACGTCGACTTCCAGATGGTTTATGTCCTGAAAGGCTGGGTCAAGACCTACATGGAAGGGCAGGGCGAATGCCTGATGGAGCAGGGCAGCGCCTGGATCCAGCCGCCCCTCATCAAGCATCTGATCATGGATTATTCCGACGACGTCGAGTTGCTCGAGGTGATCCTGCCCGCGGAGTTCAAGACCGTCGAACTGGCGGTCTGAAACGCCGCCGTCGTTCCGCGGCGCCGCTGAATGACGGCGGAGGTTACGTCAGCACCCCGACGATCGCGCCCATCAGGCAGGTGGTCAGCGTGCCCGAGACGATCGACTTCAATCCGAGCGAATTGATCTCCTCGCGTCGCTCCGGCGCCATGGTGCCGAGGCCGCCGATCATGATGCCGAGGCTGCCGAAATTGGCGAAACCGCACATTGCGTAGAGCATGATCAGCCGCGAGCGCGGATCGAGCGCGTCCGCGCCGAGTTTCGACAGATCGACATAGGCGATCAGTTCGTTGAGCACGGTCTTGGTGCCCATCAGGCTGCCCGCGGTGATCGCCTGCGGCCACGGCAGGCCCAATAGCCAGCACACCGGCGCCATGACGTATCCCAGCATCCGCTGCAATGAAATCCTCCCGCCGACATCGGGCAAGAGTCCCAGAACGGCGTTGGCGAGATAGACCAGCGCCACCAGCACGATCAGCATCGCGACGATGTTGAGCAGCAGCTCGAGGCCGGCAACCGTGCCCTTGACGATCGCATCCATGGTGGAAGAGGCGTGCATCTCGGGATCGCCAAGCGCGCCGCCGGTCCTGACGTTGCTGGTCTCCGGCACCATGATCAGGCTGATCAGGATCGCCGCCGGCGCGCCGAGCACCGAGGCGATGACGAAATGCGCCGCCGCATCCGGGATCAACGGCGCCAGCAGCGTGGCGTAGAGCACCAGCACGGTGCCGGCGATCCCGGCCATGCCGCCGGTCATCACCAGAAACAATTCGCTGCGCGTGAGTTGCGCGAGATAGGGCCGGATGAACAAGGGCGCTTCCACCATGCCGAGAAAGATGTTGGCGGCGGTGGAAAGTCCGACCGCGCCGCCGACGCCGAGGGTGCGCTCCAGCAGCCACGCCATGCCGCGCACGATCGGCGGCAGGATGCGCCAGTAGAACAACAGCGTCGTCAGCACGCTCATCACGAGCACTACCGGCAGCGCCTGGAACGCCAGAATAAAATCCGCGCCCGGCGCCTTCAGGTCGAACGGCAGCGCGCCGCCGCCGAGGTAGCCGAACACGAACGAGGTGCCCGCGCGCGAGGCCGACGAAATCGCCCCGACCGCGTCGTTGATGACGCCGAAGGCGTGCGCGACGATCGGCAGTTTGATCAGGGCGACGGCGGTCAGAAGGGTGACGGCGAGGCCGATGGCCGCCTGCCGCAGCGAAACGTTGCGGCGGTTCTCGCCAAGCGCCCAGGCGATCGCGAGCAACGCGAACACGCCGAACGCCGATTGCAATTGAAGCATGACTCCCCCGAGGCCCGCGGGGATTATGGCAGCGCGAAGCTTCGAAGTGCAATGCTGTATCCCGCGAACGCCTGAACGCCGGCATTGACAAGGGGGCAGGGCTCAGCCACGGCCTCATACCGGATTTGGAGCGGGTGACTGCTCCATTCGAACGTGATGCAGAACCGGTTGAACGATGCCGCCTTTGATGCCCGCCGGCGCCAGCGCCCTGCTCAAACATCCCTCGTTTCTGCTCTTCGTGCTGTCGCGGGCTTTTTCGCGCTTCTCCGGCCAGATCGCAGCCGTGGCGGTCGGTTGGCAGATCTACGACCTGACCGGCAGCGCGTTCGATCTCGGCATGGTCGGGCTGGTGCAGTTTCTTCCCACAGCGTTGCTGGTCTTCGCCGCGGGACACGCGGTCGATCGCTACGAGCGCAAGCGGGTGGTGCAAATCTGCCTGATCGTCGAGGCGCTGACGGCGCTGTTGCTGGCATGGGGCGCCTATGCCGGCTCGCTCACGGTGCCGGAGATTTTCGTGGCCATGGCCGTGCTTGGAACGGCCGGCGCGTTCGAAAGTCCGGCGACGGCCGCGCTGCTGCCGCTGGTCGCTCCGCCAGGCTCGCTGCAGCGCGCCACCGCGATATCGAGCGGTGTCGGCCAGATCGCGACCATCACCGGTCCGGCGCTTGGCGGCCTCGCCTACGTCGTTTCACCGGCCTTGCCCTACGCCATCATGGTGGCGTTCTGCTTCGCGGGCACCGTCTTGATGGGGGCGATCCGTCTGACGCAGCCGGCTGCCGTCAGGGATGAAGCGACGCCGGCCGACCTGTTCGCCGGCGTCCGGTTCGTCCGTAACAATCCGGCGATCCTGGGCACGATCTCGCTTGATTTGTTCGCGGTGCTGCTGGGGGGCGCAACGGCGCTGCTGCCGATATATGCGCGCGATATCCTTGAGACCGGCCCGCTCGGTCTCGGTATTCTGCGCGCCGCGCCCGCGGTCGGCGCCTTGCTGATGACCGCGGTGCTGGCGCGCCACGCCATCCACCGGCGCGTGGGATTGCGGATGTTCCAGGCCGTGATCGTGTTCGGGGTGGCGACGGTGGTCTTCGCCATTTCGCAGTGGATGTGGCTTTCGATTCTGGCGCTGGCAATCATGGGGGCGGCCGACACCGTCAGCGTGGTAATCCGCTTTTCCCTGGTCCAGCTCGCCACGCCGGACGAGATGCGCGGCCGCGTCGGCGCGGTGAACTTCCTGTTCATCAACGCCTCCAACCAGCTCGGTCAGTTCGAGAGCGGCGTCACCGCCGCCCTGCTGGGCGCGGTGCCGGCGGCGGTGCTGGGCGGCGTCGGCACGGTCGCAGTGGCGCTGTTATGGATGAAGCTGTTTCCGACGCTGCGCAATGTCGAGCGGCTGGAGTAGGGATGCTGGCCGTGTCCTCGAGAACGGCGTAGCCCGGATGGAGCGCAGCGAAATCCGGGAGTCTTCACGCAAGGCCGTCGGTCACTGCGCTCCATCCCCCCGCGGGACCTCTGTTCGCCTGAAAAAGCCAGAACGGCCGCTCCAGCTGGGACTACTTCAGCCCCCAAAGAGAGCAGCGGTAGTAGCTGCCGCCGTTGACCCGGTTAGCGCTGACGTATCAAAATACCCCAGCGGAAACCTTATGCACCGGGGCTACCCTTGGCAGACCCAGTTGAAGTTAAGCGCCGATTGGCTGCTATCTTTGCGGCTGACGTTGAGGGCTATAGCCGCCTAATGGGGGCCGATGAGGTTGCTACTCTTGATGCCCTTACTGCGCGCCGGGAAATCCTGGACAGACTAATTGCGTCGCATGGAGGCCGCATAGCCAACACGGCTGGCGACAGCGTGCTTGCGGAGTTCGCCAGCGCCGTGGATGCGGTCCGCTGTGCCATGGAAGCTCAGGATACCCTGACCAAAGCCAACTCAACGCTTCCTGAGAGCCGTCACATCAATTTCCGCATGGGGGTTCATGTCGGGGACGTGATGGTCCGCGCGGGTGACCTGTTTGGTGATGGGGTAAACATCGCTGCTCGGTTGCAGACGCTGGCTAAGGCTGGCGGGCTCTGCATCTCCGGTGTGACCTATGATCAGGTACGGAAAATCTTGCCGCTCGAGTTCACGGACCTCGGTATGCAGACTGTCAAGAACATCGAAGAGCCAGTCCGGGCATTCGTAGTTGGCCCCCAAAAACCGGCGATCCAGTCACCCGAAGGTCCCCAGAGCATCTTGTTGGACCCAGCCAAGCCGCCGTTACTGCCTAACAAGCCCTCAATAGCTGTCCTGCCGTTCCAAAATATGAGCGGTGATCCCGATCAGGAATATTTCGCTGACGGAATGGCGGAAGACATCATAACCGCATTGTCGCGTTTCAAATCCCTTTTCGTCATCGCGCGCAATTCGTCATTTGTGTACAAGGCGAAAGCGGTCGATATAAAGCAGGTTGGACGTGAGCTTGGCGTCCAGTATGTGCTCGAAGGTAGCGTTCGCAAGTCGGGCAGTCGTGTGCGTATCACCGGTCAATTGATCGAAGCGGCAACTGGCGCGCATTTGTGGGCCAACAACTTCGACGGTTCGCTGGAAAATATATTCGAGCTGCAAGACAGTGTTGCTGTGGGCGTCGTGGGAGCCGTTGTGCCTCAGCTTATGCTTGCCAGCGCAGAGCTATTGGAAAGAAAGCCCGCGGATAGTTGGGGCGGCTACGACCACTACTTGCGCGGTCTAGCGCTGTTCCATCAGCGAACACTCGAGAAAATTAAGCAGGCCCAAGGTGAGTTTGAGGCCGCTATATCGCTCGATCCGAACCTTGCGCTGGCGTATGTGCAAGCCGCTTTCTGCATACACAATCGGTACTACACCTATCTTCATACAATTTCAGACGACGAACGAGCGGCAGCGATCAAGCTCGCTTCGCGCGCTCTTGAACTGGCTCCAGCGGACGACGCAGTATTGGGCGTGGCGGCTTTCACAATTGGCAACCTGGACGATGATGTGGAACGCGGTCTTGCTTTGGCGGACAGGGCTATTGCGATCAACCCTAATTTCGCTTCGGCTTGGTCGATCAAGGGCTACCTAACGGCCTTGATGGGAGACATGCCAGACGCACGGCAAGCGTTGAACGAAGCCGTTCGCCTCAATCCACTCGATTTGGCTAACGCTATTGCCGCCTTGAGAAGCCATATGGTTGCATGTGCTGGGCTACGACAGCATGACGACTTCACTGGTTGGGCGAGGAAACTACTGGCGCTGAGCCCGACAGACGTCCACGGTATCGTCGCGCTTTATAGTGAGGCGATGAGGCTTGGGAACAGCGCTGAGGCCGATAAGCAACTGGCCCGTATTCAAACCCTTTATCCTCATTTGCGAAAGCAGCATCTGAGGCAAATGTATTTGCGCTATCGCAAGCCGGAGCATCAGGCCGCAGCGGTCGAGCGGATCAATCTGAGCGTTGGTATACCTGATTGACTGCGGCGCGTCTTGCTTCCTCGCTGAATTGTGCCCGTTTTATCGGTGTTTCTGTAAGCGCTCGCCGTGTCCTGGCTACGCGGGAAGGACGAGACATGTCCTTATCCCCGTCCCACGAACGGCATCTTGCTCGCCATCACCGTCATGAACAGCACATTGGCGTCGAGCGGCAAGGTCGCCATGTAGGCCACGGCGTCGCCGACCGCTTTCGCATCCATGCGCGGCTCCGGCATCTTGCGGCCGTCGGGCTGCAGCACGCCGTCGACCATGCGGTCGGTCATCGGGGTCGCGGCATTGCCGATGTCGATCTGGCCGACCGCGATGTCGTAGGCGCGGCCGTCGAGGTTGGTGGCCTTGGTGAGACCGGTGATGGCGTGCTTGGTCGAGGTATAGGCCGCGGAGAACGGCCGCGGCGCGTGCGCGGAAATCGAGCCGTTGTTGATGATGCGGCCGCCGCGTGGCGTCTGGTCCTTCATGATGCGGAACGCGTGCTGGGTGCACAGGAACGGCGCGGTCAGATTGGTGTTCACCACCGCCTGCCACTGCGCCAGACCGAGATCCTCGAACGGCACCGGCGGCGCACCCATGCCGGCATTGTTGAAGAGCACGTCGAGCCGGCCGTAGACGTCCATCACCTTGGCGAACAAGGCGGCGATCGAGCCGGGATCGGTCATGTCGGCGGAAACCGGCAGGCTCTTGCCGACATTGTCGCCGAGTTTTTGGGTTTCCTGCAGCATCTCGATGCGCCGCCCGGCTAGCACGACCGTAAAGCCGGCCTTCATCAGCGCCAGCGACGCCGCGCGTCCGACACCGGTGCCGGCACCCGTCACGAGCGCTACTCTGTTTGCTGCCTCGGTCATTGTTTCCTCGCCCTTTATGTTCTTGGTTCAGGTTTCTGTCTTGTAGGGTGGTCGCGGAATATTCTGGTGCGCCGCGCGCAACGCCGCCGACCAGCGCGATCGCAGATCGTGGAAATACGGCTCGCCCGCCTCGATGCGGTGATTGAGATCGGCGTCGCAAACGTCGGTGCGCACCACCAGCACGTCGATCGGCAGGCCGACGCCGAGATTGGATCGCATCGTCGAATCCATCGAGATCAGGCTGGTCTTCAGCGCTTCGTACAGTTCGACATCGTAATGCATGGCGCGGTCGAGCACCGGCTTGCCGTATTTGTGCTCGCCGATCTGCAAGTACGGCGTGTCGGTGGTGCATTCGATGAAATTGCCGGCCGGATAGACCATGAACAGCCGCATCCGCGCGCCCTTGATCTGGCCGCCGAACAGGAACGAGACGTCGAAATTGATGTCCTCGGACTGCAGCGCGGTGCCCTCGGTGGCGTGCACGGTGCGGATCGCGCGGCCGATGCGCTGCGCCGCCTGGAACATGGTCGGCGCATTCAACAGCGTCTCGATCTCGCCGGTGTGCGGATCCTCGAGCCCTTCGGTCAGCGTCGACAGCACCGACTGGCTGATCGCCAGATTGCCGGCGCTGGCGATCGCCATGACGCGCTCGCCGGGCTTCGAGAAGATATGGAGCTTGCGGAAGGTCGAGACGTTGTCGAGGCCGGCGTTGGTTCGGGTGTCCGCGATCATGACCAGCCCGTCCCGCACCAAAACTCCGCAGCAATAGGTCATTCCCGGGTCCCCGAACGCGCATCAGACGCCGAGAATTACTAGCCAATTTTGCCTGATGCTCCAACCCCATTCGGGCCTTCCTGCCGCGGTTTGCTGCAATTCCCCGGTGGCGCACCGGATATTGAACGGTTAGAAAACGATCCGTCGAATCCAGGGCGGGGACGGCTCATGAAAAAGCGAATGGTCATCGGCGGCCTGATCCTGGCCGCGCAAATTCTGGGCAGCGCAGCGGCCGTCGCGGGCCCCTGGGAAGACGGCATGGCGGCCTATAACCGCGGCGATTACGTGCCGGCGATCCGGGTATTCAGGGCCATGGCCGAACAGGGCAACGCGAAGGCGCAGAGCCTGCTCGGGGTGATGTACCGCCGGGGCCAGGGGGCCTCGCGCAGTCCGGTCCGCGCCTTCGTCTGGTTGAGCCGCGCCGCCGCGCTCGGCGACACCAGGGCAAGAGCGGAGCTGCACGAGGTGTCGCAGACCATGACGCCTGAGGAACGGCTCCAGGCGCGCGAAATGACGGAGGCCTGCGAGGCGTCGAATTACCGGAGCTGCGAGTACTGACGCTCGCGTCACTCCGGAGCGGCTGTACCCGGGCTTCGGACGTGCAATGCCTTCCACACAGAACAAAAATGTCCTAACCTGCTCTCCTCGCACTCCGTGAGTTGCGACGATGCGATTCCGCGTAAGAAAATCTGCCCATGTTCTGGAACGCATCGGGCTCGCGATGGCCGGAGCAGCATGCGGATTGTTCGTTGCCGCCCATGTAGGGTCGAGCATCGACATGCTCACTTCCCAGGGCTTTATCGTCGTTATGATGATTGCCGGCGCAATCGGGTTTTATCTGGGAATTGATACTCCCGCTCTGCCTTTTCATGAACCAAATGGCGAGTCTGACGATTCCGATGGAAAGATCGATATTGCAGAATTCCTCAGTGCCGTAGGCACGTTTCTCGCCACATGGATGGCATTTGTATCGGTCAATGTGATTGTGTTTCGTGGAGAGCCTCACATCTTTTGGACGATCATGATCATGCTGGGATGGGTCGTTGGCGTGACGATGCAGATCATCGCCGGAGCAATTGCGCGCATACGCTGAGGCGGGGAGCGGCGGATTGCAACCTGGTGCGGCATATTTGCCGACGACAATCCGGTTCACAAGCGGGCAGGGATCAACTTCCCGCGGGCGGCGCGCCACAGGCCGGGGAATGACGACGCGGGACTTACGACTGGCTCTGCCACTGACCCTGCCGGCCGCCGGCCTGCTCGACCTTGACCGCCACCGTCAGCGTCTCCATGCCGCCGCCGTAACGGGTGCCGCGCACCGGCGCCGCACCGAGATAATCGAGCCCGATGGCGACCCGCGCATGGGCGTCGGTGGTGCAGATGCCGTTGGCCGGATCGAAGCCGATCCAGCCGAGATCCGGCACGAACGCTTCCGCCCAGGCGTGGCCGGCCTGCTGGTTGACCATCCCGTCGGAGCGCAGGAAATGGCCGGCGACGAAGCGTGCCGGCACCAGCCCCGAGCGCGCGCAGGCGATGAAGATATGGGCGTAGTCCTGGCACACCCCGCGCTTCAGGCTGAAGGCTTCCACCGCCGAGGTGCCGCTGTTGGTGGGATCTTCGTCGAAGGTCATGTGTTCGTTGATCTGGGTCATCAGCGCATGCAGGAATCCAAGCACGTCGTCTTCGGATTCCGAGCGCAGCTCGCGGGCGAAATTCGCCATCGCCGGATTGACTTCGGTCAGCGGTGTCGAGCGCAGGAACAGGCTCGGCGGAAAGCGCTCGTCGGTGCCTCTGAGCACGCCGCCGGTGTCATGGGTCTCGATCAGGCCTTCGACGTTGATGGTGAGATCGGCGGTCGTGCCCTCGGTCAGCACATGCGTGACATTGCCGAAGGCGTCCTGATGCACCTGCAGCCGTGAATCGGTGGAGACATCGATCTGCCATTCGGCAACGTATTGCCCGTCGTGGCTGCTGGGCGTCATCCGCAGGATCTGAATGACGCCGCTGGCCGGCGGCTCGTAGCGATAGCTGGTCGTATGGGCAATTCGCAGGCGCATGAGGTGGCATTTCCGAATCTTTTGGGAGCCGTCAAGGCTAGCTCTTAAACCAGATATTGTTTGGTGATGATTTCCCCGAGCCGCGCGTTATCCGAAATGAATTCCTGGATGAACTCGTGGACCCCGTGCTGGAAGATATCGTCCATGTGGCTGTGCTCCAGCCGGTTGCGCACCCCGCGGGCGTGGCGCTGGGAAGGCCCCTGACGGCCGTAGGCGACGCCGATCTGGTCGAGATTGCGCACCAGATTGCCGTAGCAGCTCGCGAGCGAACGCGGCAGCGAATCATTGAGGATCAGAAGGTCGGCGATCAGCCAGGGTTTCAGGGTTTCCCGGTAGACCCAGTGATAGGCGGTCAGCGCCGAGACCGAGCGCAGGATCGAGGTCCACTGATAATAATCGAGCGGACCGCCGACATGTTCCTCTTCCGGCAGCAGCACGTGATATTTGACGTCGAGGATGCGGGCGGTGTTGTCGGCGCGCTCCAGATGCAGGCCCAGCCGCGAGAACCAGTAGGCGTCGTTGCGCAGCATGGTGCGGTAGGCCGAGCCGTCGAACCGCAGCGAGGTTTCCTGCACGAAGCGCAGGAATTTCGTCAGTTCCTCGCGGCTCTTGGTGCCCTTGCCCCAGACCTCCTGAAGATCGATCCAGGCCGAGTTGATGGTGTCCCACATCTCGCTAGTCAGCGCGGTGCGTACCGAGCGCGAATTGAGCCTGGCGTTTTCGATGCAGTTGCGGATCGAGGACGGATTTTCCGGGGCGAACGACAGATAGTCGACGACGTTGCGCTCGTTGGCCTCCTCGTGGATCTGATAGAAGCTGGCGCTGACGCCCGCCGTCAGCAGCGCCGAATCCCACTCGTTGGTCTTGCCGACATAGGTGTTGGGAAGTGCTGTGACGCGCAGCGTCGCCTCGATGGTGCGCGCCAGATATTCCGCGCGTTCGACATAGCGGGCGAGCCAGTACAGGTTTTCGGCGGTGCGCGACAGCATGCGGGAATCTTGCTCTTTATCTCTACTCGTCCAATATCCAGGTGTCCTTGGTGCCGCCGCCCTGGCTCGAATTCACCACCAGCGAACCTTCCTTCAGCGCCACCCGCGTCAGCCCGCCCGGCACGATGGTGACGTGATTGCTCCCCGTCAGCACGAACGGCCGCAAATCGACGTGGCGCGGCGCCAGCCCGCTCTCGACGCAGGTCGGGCAGGTCGACAGCGCCAGCGTCGGCTGCGCGATGAATCCCTCGGGCTCGCGCTTTAGTTTATCCCGAAAGGCCTCGATGGTCGCCTTGGTCGCGGCAGGTCCGATCAGCATGCCGTAGCCGCCGGAGCCGTGCACTTCCTTCACCACCAATTCCCCGAGATTGTCGAGCACGTAAGCGAGATCCTTGGGCTCGCGGCAGCGCCAGGTCGGCACGTTCTTCAGGATCGGTTCTTCGCCGAGATAGAATTTCACGATGTCCGGCATGTAGGAATAGACCGCCTTGTCGTCGGCGATGCCGGTGCCGACCGCGTTGGCCAAGGTGACGTTGCCGGCCGCGTAGGCCGACATCAGCCCGGGCACGCCGAGCGCGGAATCCGGGCGGAAGGTGAGGGGATCGAGGTAGTCGTCATCGACCCGGCGGTAGATGACGTCGACGCGCTTCAAGCCCTCGGTGGTGCGCATGAACACCTCGTCGTTCTTGACGATGAGGTCGCGGCCCTCGACCAGCTCGATGCCGAGCTTGTCGGCCAGGAACGAGTGCTCGTAATAGGCGGAATTGTAGACGCCGGGGGTCATCAGCGCCACCGTCGGCTCGGCTGCGGCGCTGAGCGGGGCCACCGACCGCAGTGCCGACAACAGCTCGTCCGGGTACTTTTCCACGGGTGCGACGCGGTGGCGAGCGAACAGGTCCGGAAACAGCCGCATCATGATTTCGCGGTTTTCCAGCATGTAGGACACGCCCGAGGGCGTGCGCGCATTGTCTTCCAGGACGTAGAAATTCTCCGGGTCGACGCGGACGATATCGATGCCGGCGATGTGGACATAGACGTCGTGCGGCACGTCCTGTCCGTTCATCTCGGGGCGGAATACCGGGTTCTGAAAGATCAGGTCGTCGGGGATGATATTGGCCCGCAGCACGTCGCGGCCGTGATAGATGTCGCGCAGGAACATGTTGAGCGCGCGCACCCGCTGTTTCAGTCCTTTTTCCAGGATCGCCCACTCTTTCGCCGAGATAATCCGGGGGATCACGTCGAAGGGGATCAGTCGCTCCTGGGCCTCGGCGTCGCCATAGACGGCAAAGGTGATGCCGATCCGGCGGAACAATAGCTCCGCCTCCTGACGACGATATTCCAGGGCGTCCGGTGGCGTCTCCGCCAGCCAGCGAGAGAGCTCCTGGTAGGCCGGGCGGACGTCGCTGCCGGGCCCATTCATCTCATCGAACGCAACTGCCATAAACCCCGACTGTTTTCCTGGCTGTTCCCATGGGCCATGCGGGACAGTGCATGACTTAAAGGGATGGTAGCAAGGCCCGGGCCAGCGCGATATGCATTCGCCTGGGGCATTTGCTATGGATGGTTCCGGGCTTTGCCTGAAAAACCGGCTGCCGTCTGCTTATTCCGGCAGCAATACCCCGTGACTTCGAGGTGTGGGTTGAGCAAGGTCAAAATGCAGGGCGAGGAGAGGCCATGAGCGAGATCGTCACCGCGGGAATTCTGGTGATCGGGGACGAGATCCTGTCCGGCCGGACCAAGGACAAGAACATCGGCTTCATCGCCGAATACCTGACCAATATCGGGATCGACCTCAAGGAGGTCCGCGTCGTCGCCGATGACGAGGCCGACATCATCGCGGCGCTGGACGCGTTGCGCAAACGCTACGACTACATCTTTACCACCGGCGGCATCGGGCCGACCCATGACGACATCACCGCCGATGCCGTCGCCAAGGCGTTCGGCGTCGGCATCGACCATCATCCGGAGGTGGTAGGGCGATTCCGCGAGCGCTGGGGCGCGCAGGATCTGAACGAGGCGCGCTTGAGGATGGCGCGGATTCCCGACGGCGCCGAACTGATCCAGAGCGCGACCATCCTGGCGCCCGGCTTCAAGATCGGCAATGTCATCGTGATGGCCGGCGTGCCCTCGATCATGCAGGCGATGATGGATATCGTCGCGCCGAAGCTCAAATCAGGCGTGCGGATGCTGTCGGACACGGTGCGCGCCAATGCGCGGGAAGGCGACATCGGCGGCCCCTTGCGCGAAATCGCGGGCGCCCATCCCGACACCGTCATCGGCAGCTACCCCTTCATCGACGAGGAGCAGAAGCCGAACACCAATCTCGTGGTCCGCTCCCGCGATCCAGAAAAACTCGCCGCGGCGATGAATGCGGTGAAGGAAATGCTGGCGGGTTTGAACGTGGTCCGCTAGCGGATCGGTCGTTGGGGAAAGGCAGCGCCGGCGCGATGGCCGCGGCCGCAATCCGGGATACGGGAGAATGATGATGGCGGAGCATCCGGAACTGAGCGCGCAGGAGCGGGCGGGCAAGGCCTTTCCGGTCTCGTGGGACCAGTTTCACAGGGATTGCCGGGCGCTGACCTGGCGGCTGAACGAAGTGGGCCCGTTCCACGCCGTGATCGCCATCACCCGCGGCGGCCTGGTGCCGGCGGCGATCGTCGCCCGCGAGCTCGGCCTGCGCGTGATCGATACCGTCTGCGTCACGAGCTACGATCACACCACGCGGAACGAACTGAAGGTCCTGAAGGGCGTATCGGCCGACACCGCGAAACTCGGCGCCGGCACCGGCAAGGGCTTGCTGATCGTCGACGATCTCGTCGACACCGGCAAGACCGCGCGGCTGGTGCGCGACATGCTGCCGGATGCTCATTTCGCCACCGTCTACGCCAAGCCGATGGGCCGGCCGCTGGTCGACACCTTCATCACCGAGGTGTCGCAGGACACCTGGATCTTCTTTCCCTGGGATACCGCGCTGTCATTCCAGCCGCCGATCCGCGACGGCGCGGCGTGATGTTTTAGCCGTCATTGCGAGGAGCGTAAGCGACGAAGCAATCCATGATGCCGCGCGATGGATTGCTTCGCTTCGCTCGCAATGACGGCGTTGGCCAACGGTCGAGCCATAAATGCCGCTGCAAAACCGCGTCACGCCGTCAGGCGACATCATCGCCACCCCGCATCGCGGCCTGTTCACCGGCAACCGCGGCATCATCCATGACCCCGCGACGAAGACACTGACCCAGCGCTGGACGAATCAGGCCTGGCTCATTTGCGTCTGCGAATTCCGCGGACGTCGACGGAAGGTGATGGGCGGCCGTAGCTGGACCGAGCTGTTCTTTCTCGATGAGGCGACCGCGTTGGCGGCGGGGCACCGCCCGTGCTTCTTCTGCCGCCGCGATGACGCCAACCGGTTTCGCGCCGCCTGGGAGGAAGGCAATCATGTCGCAAATGTTCTCGCACGCGAGATCGACGCCGTGCTTCACCGCGAGCGGCTGGCGGGCAGGGCGAAGCGGCTGCATCCGCTTCCGATGCCGGTGGAGCAATTGCCTGAAGGCGCGATGGTGCAAGAAGGCAACAAGAATTATCTGATTGCACAGGGCCGGGCGCACGCGTGGTCGCCGGCCGGCTATCGCGCCGCGCCGAACGCGCTTCAGGAGGCCATGCTGCTGACCCCGCCCTCGACGCTGCGGGCGCTGTCAGCGGGATATCAACCGGTGCTGCATCCGAGCGCGGTCGCTTAGCGCAGCGGCTTGCCGTTTTCGTCGACGCTCATCCTGGACTCGCGCAGCGTCCAGTCCCGGATGATCTGCCGGCAACGCGCAAGCGCCGCCTCGTCGGGCTGCGCTGACGCCGGCGCTTGCGCCGCGCGATCGACCATGGCCTGGCAGGTGACAAGCTCGGCGCGGCCTTCGGCGTGCGCCGGCAACGCGGTGGCGGCGACCAGCGCAGCCAGCACCGCTGCAGCGGGTCTCGGCGAGCCCATCAGCCGAGCCGTTGCCGCGCCAGCTTCGCGCCGGCGCCGAGCGCCAGCAGCTTGGCCTCCGCGATATCGCGCCGCATCGGCGCCATGCCGCAATTGGTGGTGGCGACGATGTTGCTCTTCGGCACGAATTTCGACACCGCGTCGATCACCTGGACCACGTCCTCCGCGGTCTCCACGGTGTCGCTGGCGACGTCGATCACGCCGGCCTGAACGATCTTGCCCTTGAGCAGGCTGAGCAGTTCCAGCGGCACCCTGGAATTGCGGCATTCGATCGCGACCTGCTGGATCGAGCTGCGGTCGATCGCCGGAAAGATATCCTCATACTGCCGCCACTCGGCTCCGAGCGTTTCTTTCCAGTCGGTATTGGCCTTGATGCCGTAGCCGTAACAGATGTGGACCGCGGTGGCGCAGGTCAGGCCTTCGGCGGCGCGCTCCAGCGCCTTGATGCCCCAGTCCGAGACTTCGTCCATGTAGACGTTGAAGGCGGGCTCATCAAACTGGATCACGTCGACGCCGTCGGCCTGCAAGGCCCTGGCTTCCTCGTTGAGCAGTTCGGCGAAGGCGAACGCCATCTTGACGCGGTCGCCGTAATATTTGTCGGCGATGGTGTCGATGATGGTCATCGGGCCGGGCAGGGTGAATTTCAGTTTCCGCGTGGTGTGGGTGCGGGCGACACGGGCCTCGTCGGCGTGGACGCGGCCTTTCAGCCGCAGCGGCGCCACCACCTGCGGTACCATCGCCTTGTAGCGGTCCTTGCGGATTCCCATCTCGACCTTGTGGGCGAAATCGATCCCGTCGATCTTTTCCAGGAAGCCATGAACGAAGTGCTGCCGCGACTGCTCGCCCTCGGTGAGGATGTCGATGCCGGCGTCCTCCTGCAGTTTCAACACCAGCAGGGTGGCGTCGCGCTTGGCCCGCGCCAGTTCGTCCCCCTTCGACTTCCAGGGCGCCCACAGCGTATTGGGCTCGGCCAGCCATTCCGGCTTCGGCAAGGAGCCGGCGATCGTGGTTGGAAACAGCATGAGGGCCTCCCCGGGGGTTCTGGTTGAGCGTCTGTCTGCCATGTCTTATGGTCGGCGTACAAGAACAACGAAAGTCGCCCGCCCCAGGCCGTGGCCGCGGCGCGGACCAGCCGGGGAAGGCAATGATCGACCTGCATTACGCGCCGACGCCGAACGGCTGGAAAATCTCGATCATGCTGGAGGAACTGGGCCTTCCCTATACCGTCATTCCCGTCAACATCCGGGGCGGGGAACAGTTCAAGCCGGAATTTCTCGCTATCAGCCCGAACAACCGGATTCCGGCGATCGTGGACCATGCACCTGCCGACGGCGGCGGGCCGTTCTCGGTGTTCGAGACCGGCGCGATCCTGATCTATCTGGCCGAAAAAGCCGGCCGGTTGCTCCCTGCGGACATGCGCGGGCGGTCGGTCGTCACGCAGTGGCTGATGTGGCAGATGAGCGGGCTCGGCCCGATGCTCGGCCAGCACGGCCATTTTGCCCTTTATGCGCCCGAAAAAATCCCTTACGCCATCGAGCGCTATCGCGACGAGGCGGCGCGGCTTTACCGCGTGCTCGATACGCAATTGGGCAAGACCGGCGCCTATGTCGCCGGCGACTATTCGATCGCCGACATCGCCTGCTTTCCCTGGACCATGACCCACAAGGCGCAGGGTTTTGCGCTCGACGATTATCCGAACATCAAGCGCTGGTACGCCGCCGTGCGCGCGCGCCCGCAGGTGCAGGCGGGGCTGGCGATCGGCAAGTTCGTCAAGGAGCCGTTCGACGAGGAGGCGCGCAAGAACATGTTCGGCGCGAGGGCGAAGGAGATGGCGGGAAAGTCGTAACCACCATCCGCATCGTCATTGCGAGGAGCGCAGCGACGAAGCAATCCATCTTTCCTTCCGCGGTACTATGGATTGCTTCGCTTCGCTCGCAATGACGATCTAAACACCCAACGAAGCGACAAGAAACCAAAAGGAAACGCCATGATCGAATTCTTCTTCGACTGCTCCAGTCCCTGGACCTATCTCGCCTTCCATAACATCCAGCCATTGGCAAAGGAGTTCGGCGCCGAGATCGTCTGGCGTCCGATCCTGGTCGGTGGCATCTTCAACACCATCAACCCCAGCGTCTACGCCCAGCGCGAACATCCGGTGGAGGCCAAGGTCGCCTACCAGAAGAAGGACATGGCGGACTGGGCGCGCTCGGCGGGGCTGGCGATCAAGATGCGGCCGACGGTGTTTCCGGTGAACAGTGTCAAGGCGATGCGCGGTTGCATCTGGCTCGCCAAGGACGGCAAGGACATGGTGCCGTTCGCGCGCGCGGTGTTCGAGGCCTATTGGGGCGCCGACAAGGACATCTCGCAAGAAGCAGTGCTGACCGAGATCTGCAGGGGTCTCGGCATCGATCCGCAAAAGTTCTTGGCAGGCATCGGCGAGCAGGCGATCAAGGATCAGCTCAAGGCCAATACCGACGAGGTGATGGCGCGCGGCGGCTTCGGCTCGCCGACCATCTTCATCGACAAGACCGACATGTATTTCGGCAACGACCGGATGCCGCTGATCCGCGAGGCTTTGGCCCGCCGCAAAGAGCGGGCCGCCTGATGCCGAAGGCGGTCGTCTGCCGCGAACTCGGCCCGCCCGAGCGCCTGCGGCTGGAAACATTTGCCTCCGTGCCGCTGAAGCCCGGAGAAATCCGCGTCGCCGTTCATGCCGCCGGGATTAATTTTCCCGACATCCTGATGGCGGCGGGCGAGTATCAGCTCAAGCCGGAATTGCCGTTCACGCCGGGCGTGGAAGCGGCCGGCGAGGTGATCGAAGTCGACAAGGCGGCTGAGGGCGCAGCCGTCGGCGACCGCGTCATCGTCAAGATGCGCTACGGCGCCTATGCCGACGAGGCGGTGGTGATGCCATCGCAGACGATTCCGCTGCCACGAACCTTCGACTATGCCGAGGGCGCGACGTTTCTCGCCGCCCACGGCACCGCCTATCACGCGCTGATCGACCGCGGCCAGCTCGCACCCGGCGAAGTGCTGCTGGTGCATGGCGCCGGCGGCGGCGTCGGGCTCGCTGCGGTCGAGATGGGCAAGATGCTGGGCGCGACCGTGATCGCGGCGGCCTCGTCGGAAGAAAAGCTCGCCGTGGCGCAGGCGAAGGGGGCCGATCATCTGGTGCTGTATCGGCGCGAGCCATTCCGCGACGCCGTCAAGCGTATCACCGACGGCCGCGGTGTGGACGTGGTGTTCGATCCCGTCGGCGGACAAGTCTTCGAGGACAGCATGCGCTGCATCGCCTGGGGCGCGCGGCTGCTCGTGATCGGCTTCACCGGCGGCATCGGGCTCGCCCGCACCAATCTGTTGCTGATCAAGGGCGCCAGCGTGCTCGGCGTCCGCGCCGGCGAGGCGGTGCGGCGCAACCCGGCGCT
>NZ_JADGRI010000307.1 GCF_017881085.1 Bradyrhizobium sp. | reverse complement strand
GCGTCATGGAAGTCTCCTTGCGTTGCGGATTGTTTACAGGCCGATCTGGCCCTGCGGATAGAATGCGGTCAGCCACGCCACGATGACCGTGTCGTACTGGAAGTAGGAGAGAACCGCGAAGGCGATCACGACGACGCCGAAGCCCTGCTGCAGTCTTGGAGAAATCCGCGCGATGCTGCGGACGCGGGTGGTGACGGCCTGGCCGCCATACGCAATTGCCAGCATCGGGATCGCCGCCCCGATCGCGTAGACCACCAGCAGCGCGCTCGCGGAAGCAGTGTCCCTTGATGTGGCGACCACCGTCAGGATCGAACCGAGCACCGGGCCGGCGCAGGGCGTCCAGACCAGACCGAGCGTGGTGCCCAGGACAAAACCACCGATATTGCCGCGGCCCGAGGCGGCAGGGCCCGCGGCGGCGTCCGTGAGGCCATTGAGCCGGATCGTCAGCCATTCGAATGGCGCCGGCCAGACCATCAACAGTCCGAAGCCAAGCAGCAGGATGGCTGCGCCGGTACGCAAGGCATTAGGGTCGAAGTCGAAAATCTCGGTAATCGCGCTCAGCAACAAAGCCGCTGCGGAAAACGAGACGACAAACCCGAGTGCGATCATCGCCGGGCGCAGTCTGCCGGTCTGGCCGACCGAGGCGCCGAGCAGGATCGGCAGCATCGGCAGCGTGCAGGGCGCCGCCACGGTCACGATTCCGGCGAGCAGGGCAAGAACTAGATTGAGCATCAGGTGATTCCATTGAACTGCCGGCCATGCGGCCGCGCGTGAACGTCAATGGTCCTTCGGGATGCCGGGGCGCAGCGTTACTCGGCCGGCGTCACGTGTTCGTGAGGTTTCGCAGGCCGCCGCAAAGTCCCCCAAACACAGAGCGACCCGGAGGGGGGCATCCCGTCCGGGTCGTTGGAGGTGCTTGGGAGGCGAAGATCGGTGGAGGTGAAGATCGGTCGGTCAGAAAATCTGGTGGTGACAAAACTGGGCTCAGCGGATCACGCAGACCTCGCTGGGATTCTTGCTGCTGCAATCGGTGACCTGCTGATGCACCAGCATCGAACCCTGATCGCGCTGGACACGGGGAGCGGCGTTCTGGGCGGATAACGAGGCCAAGGTGCAGATCGCGCCGAGCGGAATGATGAAGAAGCGGAAGGACGGTCTGGTCATATTCTCACTCCTCTGCGGCGTTGGTGTTCGACTTGATGATTGCGGGTGTAACGGGTCAGTTTTTCCGCGTGATGTCTTCGATTGTTTCATTTGTTTCTTGGGTTGCGCCTCGTTAGCGGTCAAATCAGGCGCAACCCATTCAATTTGTTGAAATTACATCAAGCCGCCAGGCTGTCGACGCCGGCCCCCTTGAGCAGCTCGGCGAGCTGCTTGCGGGCGTAGAACATCCGGGTCTTCACCGTGCTCTGGGGGATGCCGATGATCGCGCCGACCTCCTCCACCGACTTCTCATGGTAGTAGACGAGGTTGATGATCTCGCGATGGGCCGGCGACAATTTTGCGACACAGGCGCGCAGGATCGCGCTGGTATTGCTGCGATCAAGCGAGGCTTCGGGCGTGTCGGCCTGGTCGGCGATCTCGAGCACGTCTTCCTGTTCGATGTCCTCGTGCCGCCGCTGACGCAGCGCGGTGAGCGCCTTGAAGCGGGCGATCGACAACAGCCAGGTGGAAACCTGGGAACGGCCCTCGAACTGCTTGGCGGTGCGCCACACGTCGAGGAATACCTGGCTGGTGAGGTCTTCGGCCATGGTGGCGTCGCGCACGATGCGAAGCACGAAACGATAGACCCTGACATTGTGACGCGAATACAGGATGTGCATCGCGGTTCTGCCGCCATCGGCAATGCTCTCCAGCAGCATTTCATCCGAGGTCGCCTGGGCGGCGATGATGCCTTGGCGGGCTGCGGCGTTGATGGCGATGACGTTCTGCATGACAGGCTCCCACTGGCCGCTGCGGTGCGGCGCTTCGTTCGGGCAGATTGTTAATGAGCCAACGTTTCGGGACGTCTGCACGCCAAGGGGAAAATGGTTTCGTGGGCGCGAGAATTGTTTCGTCGCGACGCCGCCGACGAAACAAATGGGCATGAAATGCCAGCAATTTGAAGGGGATGGGTTTTGGGACGATCCGCCCTTGAGCCTGCCGAAAAGGGCTTCCGGCTGGGAACCACGGCTTGATTCCCGCGTTTTGGCGCTTCGGCCGACGCGGCCGTGCTTACCTGAAGTTCACCTGGGGTCCTTGGCTCCCGCACAGGTCGAAAAGCAGATTCGCGGCCCGGCCGGTCGGTCCGAAACGATTCGACAAATCCACGCTGCCGCTGCGTCGATGTCGAAATCGGCGAACCGCGTCCTCATCGCTGGCGAGAGCTCCGTGCAATAGACGTCGCGCCAAGCGATGCGAAGCAACGAACCCAGCAACGATCCGCAGACCAAGGCGGATTTCTCAACGACGGAAGCAAAAAAAACCCGCGCCACGATTTGTCACACTGCGACCCCGGGCGATGTATAACATGCGTCCGAAGTTCATTGCCTCGATCGGGGAAGCCTTGTCATGAAGAATTCGATTCCAGGGATGGCGGCGGTTGTCGCTCTGCTCGCAAGCTTCGGCCCATCGGCCGTATCGGCGGCGCCGGTGACCCTGACCGGGCCGACGGCGCTCGCCGTGGCCGCAGTGGCGGCCCAATATTCGCCAGTCCTGAACCCCGGCGAAAGGAAAGTCATTGCCGGCCTGTTCGACGGCAATACCAAGATGAGCTATCCCATCAAGACAATATCGGTCGGTGTCGATGCCGTGATGTGCCGGATCAGCAACGTCGCCATCGCCGATCGCAGCTGCGAGATCGCCTTCAAGAAGGGTAAGCGGTCGCTGAAGGGCCGCGCGGCCAATGAAGTCTACGCCACGCTCGCGTCGGCGGGCGTCACTGCTGAAGGGGCGGCGGGCTCGATGACCGAAAACGTCTCGAAACTGAACTGCACGCTCGATCTCGGCAAGATCAAGCAAAACGACGGCAGCGGAGCCGACTGTTCTTGGGAAAGCGGAAAGTAGCAAGCCGCTGTTTTCATTACCTCTCCCCGCAAGGGCGGGGCGAGGGAGTGACTTGCCGCTCGCTCGGGTCAGTCGCTCACGCCTTCTCGCCTGCCGGTGAGAACAGATAGCCGCCGCCGCGGATGGTGCGGATCACCGCGGGCTTGGTCGGGTCGAGCTCGATCTTGCGCCGGATCCGCATGATCCGGAGGTCGACCGCGCGGTCGAAGGCCTCGGCGTCGCGGGCGTTGGCCAGTTCCAGCAGGCGCTCGCGCGACAGCACCCGCTTCGGATTGGCCGCGAACACCTTGAGCAGGCTGAATTCGGACGCGGTCAAGGGATGCTCGTTGCCCTCGTCGTCGCGCAGCGCCTGCGCCTCGAGATCGAGCCATTTGGTGCCGAACCGCACCAACTGGTCTTTCGCGGCTTTGGCGTTCGCGGTTTCCGGCGCGGACGCCGCCTTGGCGGGCGCGCTCCGCCGCAGCACCGAGCGGATCCGCGCCATCAATTCGCGCAATTCGCACGGTTTGGCGATGTAGTCGTCGGCGCCGAGTTCAAGACCGACCACCCGGTCGATCGGGCTCGCGGTCGCCGTCAGCATGATGACCGGAACATTGATCCGGCTTTTCAGGTCGCGGATGATGGAAAGCCCGTCTTCCTCCGGCATGTTCAGGTCGAGCACCACGAGATCGGGCACGGAAGTTTCGATTGCGCCGCGCAGGCTCCTGCCGCCGTCGCACAGCGTCACGGTAAAGCCGTGCATCTTGAGGTAATCGCCGACCATCTCGCGGGCCGGCGCCTCGTCGTCGACGATGACAATGTGCGGGCTCTGGCTCATGACATCTCGGTTGCGGGCAGGATTACTGTAAAGGTCGAGCCCTGTCCGGGCCCGGGGCTGTTGGCGTTCACCTGGCCGCCATGCATGTCGATGATGCGCTTGACGATCGACAGGCCGAGCCCGGTCGAGCTTTCGCCGGCGGTGGGTTTGGCGGAAAGCCGCTGGAAGCGGCCGAACAGCCGGCCGAGATCTTCAGGGCTAAGGCCGGCGCCTTCGTCGGCCACGCGGATGATGGTGTTGTTGCCCTCGTGCGTCACCACCACCGTGATCTTGCCGCCGATCGGTGAGTATTTGATCGCGTTGCTGATGAGATTGTCGATCGCCTCGCGCATCCGGTCGGCGTCGCACATGGTGACGAAATTCGGCGGCGCCGATACGGTGATGGCCTGCTGCTTGTTCGCGGCAAGCGGCTGGTTGGCGTCGGCGACTTCGTTGACGAGCCCTGCGATATCGACCGGCTCGCGGCGGATCGAGATATCGAAGGCATCCGCCATCGCGTCCGAAATCAAGTGATCGACCATCGAGGTCAGGCGCCTGGTGGCGTCGCGGATGTGCTCGACCTGGGCAGTGACGCTCTCCTTGGAAGCGGAGGCGGTGATCAGCTCCACCAGCATTTCGGTGCGGCCGAGGATCACCCCCAGCGGGTTCTTCAGATCGTGGGCGACGGTGCCCAGAATTTCGTTCTTGAAGCCGTTGGCGCGCTGCAGCCGCAGCCACTGCGACGACAGCCGGCGGTTGGCCTGCATCAGCGCGCGCGTGCGCTGGGCGACCCGGTCCTCGAGCTGGGTGTTGGCCTCCTGCAGCTGCTGATAGAGAATCACATTGTCGAACGCGATCGAAAGCCGGCTGCCGAAAATCTCGACCAGCGCCCGATCGGTCTCCGAAAGCTGGCGCTCGGCCTGCAGCAGCACGACCACCTCCCGCCCGCTGCCGGTCCGCAGATAGAGCACACTGCGGTGATCGGAGAATTCATTCTTGCGGCGCTGGAATGCCGCTTCGACCATATGGCGCAGATCCGGATCGAGCGCTTTCGAACTCGTCGTTCCAATGAAGCGGCTGTAGCAGCCGCTTCCGGCAAGCACCGAAAAATCCGAGCCCGAACTGCTGCCGTCGTCGCGCAGCACCAGGATGCCGGCGCAATCGACGTTGAGCAGCGACGCCAGCTGGGTCAACACGCCCTCGGCGAGCCGCTGCATCGATTTGAAATCGTACAGCGTCGAGGCGGCGTCGATGATGATTTCCAGTCCGCGCCTGGTCTGCACCATGCGCTCGAGCTGCTGATAGCTGCGCAATGCCGCGGTCAGCGAGGTGAACAGCTTGTCGGCCGTCAGCTCCGTCTTCGCCTTGTAGTCGTTGATGTCGTACTGGACGATGACGCGGCGCTCCGGCGCCTGGCCGGGCTGGCCGGTGCGCAGGATGATGCGGACCGTTTCGTTCCCGAGTTCGTTGCGGATGTATTCGACGAGATCGAGGCCGGCGGCGTCGGTCTCCATGATGACGTCGAGCAGCACGGCCGCGATATCGGGATGCGCGGCCATCAGCGTTCGCCCCTCGGCGGCCGAATAGGCCGACAGGATTTCGAGCGTCTGTCCATGCAGGCAGTAGTCGCTCAGCGCAAACCGGGTGCCTTCGTGCACGGCCGGATCGTCGTCGATGACGGCGACCTTCCATTTGCGCGCGGTCGAGGCCTCCGGAGCGGTTCCGGTATCGTCGATCAGGTGGAGGACATCGTCCTGTTCGGCCATTGAGGGGTCCCGTCGCTTGCCTGGTCTGCGGTTTCCGAGCCGCCCCTGGCGGTCCTCGGTATGATAATGCGAAATGTAGTGCCTTGTCCCAGCCTTGAATCCAGCATCATCCGGCCGCCGAGCTGTTGAGTGACAAGATTATAGACGATATGCAAGCCCAGGCCGGTGCCGCCCTCGTTGCGGCGGGTGGTGAAGAACGGGTCGAACGCCTGCCGCTGCACGTCCGGCGTCATGCCGGCGCCGTCGTCGGCAAAGATGATCTCGACATCGTCGGCGCCGCGTGGCCGCGCGGAAATCGAGATGGCGCCGGCGCGCCCGTCGGCGAACGCGTGACTGGCGGCGTTGAGGAACAGATTGGTCAGGATCTGGCCGTAGGAGCCGGGGTAACCGTCGATCATGAGGCCTTCCGGCACATCGACCGAAAGCGTGATCGGCGACCGCTTCAGCACCGGCTTGAGGCTGGCGATGATCTGGTCGGTCGCCTCGCTCAGGCTGAACTGGCGGCGCTCCGCATGCGAGCGGTCGACCGCGACCTGCTTGAAGGACTGGATCAGCTCGCCGGCGCGCTGCAGGTTCGCCACCAGTTGCCCTGCCGCGTCGCGCGAGGTCCTGACGAATTCCTCGAGCTGGGAGCGGCGCAGCGGCGAGTCCGACCGCAGTTCGGCCTCGAACATCTCCGCGCGGCGCGAGAAGCTGGACGCCACCGTCAGGCTGATGCCGATCGGGTTGTTCACTTCATGGGCGACGCCGGCGACCAGGCCGCCGAGCGCCGCCAGCCGTTCGGCGTCGATCAGGTT
>NZ_JADGRI010000306.1 GCF_017881085.1 Bradyrhizobium sp. | reverse complement strand
ACCTCCTCGCTGAAGACGTTCGCGAAGAAAGACGGCAATGGCGACTATATCGTCAACGGCCAGAAGATCTGGACCAGCCGCGCCGAATATTCCGACCTGATGATCCTGCTGGCGCGCACTACGCCGAAGGAGCAGTCCCAAAAGCGCACCGACGGCCTGTCGGTGTTCATCGTCGACATGAAGGCGGCGAAGGGCAACGGCCTCTCGATCAGCCCGATCCGCACCATGATGAATCACGCCACCACGGAAGTGTTCTTCACTGACATGAGGGTGCCGGCGGAGAACCTGATCGGCGAGGAGGGCAAGGGTTTTCGCTACATCCTCTCCGGCATGAACGCCGAGCGAATCCTGATCGCCTCGGAATGCGTCGGCGACGCCAAATGGTTCATCGCCAAGGCCTCCGCCTACGCCAAGGAACGCGTCGTGTTCGGCCGCCCGATCGGCCAGAACCAGGGCGTCCAGTTCCCGATTGCAAAATCCTATGCGGCGATGCGCGGCGCCGAGCTGATGGTGAAGGAAGCCACCCGCAAATACGAGGCGGGGCTCGATTGCGGCGCCGAGGCCAACATGGCAAAAATGCTGGCGGCCGATGCCTCCTGGGAAGCGGCGAATGCCTGCGTGCAGACCCATGGCGGTTTCGGCTTTGCCGAGGAATATGACGTCGAACGCAAATTCCGCGAGACCCGGCTCTATCAGGTGGCGCCGATCTCGACCAATCTGATTTTATCGTACCTCGCCGAGCACGTGCTGGGCATGCCCCGATCCTACTGAGAACAAGAAATGCTGCCGCTTGAAGGACTGACCGTCATTGCCGTCGAACAGGCGGTCGCCGCGCCGTTCTGCAGTTCGCGGCTGGCCGACGCCGGCGCGCATGTCATCAAGATCGAGCGCCCCGAGGGCGATTTCGCCCGCGGCTATGATGCGGCGGCGAAGGGACAGAGCAGCTATTTCGTCTGGCTCAACCGCGGCAAGGATTCCGTAGTGATCGATCTCGCCAGCAAAGAAGGGCGCGCCAGTCTCGAACAACTGATCGCCAGTGCCGACGTGCTGCTGCAAAACCTCAAGCCCGGTTCGATGGACAAGCTCGGCTTCGCGCTGGAGCGCCTGCGCAGGGATTACCCAAAACTGATCTGCTGCACCATCTCGGGCTATGGCGACGACGGCCCCTATGCGCATCGCAAGGCCTACGATCTCTTGATACAGGCCGAGAGCGGACTGGCGTCGATCACCGGCGGCCCGGAAGGCCCCTCCCGCGTCGGCGTGTCGATCGTCGACGTGGCCACCGGCGCCACCGCCCATGCCGCGATCCTCGAAGCCCTGATCGCACGCTCGCGCAGCGGCAAAGGCGCCGATATCCGGATTTCGATGTTCGACGTGATGGCCGACTGGCTCACGGTGCCGCTGCTCAATGCGGAAGCCGGCAATCCGCCGCAACGGCTGGGCCTCGCGCATCCCTCGATCGCGCCCTACGGCGTGTTCCGCTCCAAAGACGGCAAGGACATCCTGATTTCGATCCAGAGCGAGCGCGAATGGAAGAAATTGTGCGCCGACGTGCTGGGCCAGGTTGAGCTGCCGAACGATCCGAGATTTGCCAACATGGTCGAGCGCGTCCGCAACCGCGCCCTCACCGACAAGGCCGTCGGCGACGCCTTTGCGACCATGACGCGCGACGAGCTGCTGGAGCGGCTGTCCGACGCCGACATCGCCTTTGCCGAGGTCAATACCATGGCCGACCTCGCCCATCATCCGCATCTGCGGCGGATCGAGGTCGACACCCCGGCGGGACCCGTGAGCTATCCCGCGCCGGCCGCCATCGTCGTCGATCAGCCGCGTCATTACGGCGCCGTGCCTGCGATCGGCGAGCGCACCACTATTGCGAGCCCTCCTCCTATCCGGACCAGATCGTCATGACCGACAAACCCGACCTTGACCATTTGCGCCAGTGGATCGGCCGCAGCACCCAGGCCTCCGACATCGTCACCGCGCAACTGGTGAAGGGCCTGCGCGCCACTTTGTTCATGGAGATCGGCGATCCCAGGCCGGGCGATGCCGCGCCATGGACCGTTCATTGGTGCCTGGCGCAGCCGGTTTTTCCGATGTCGGAGCTTGGCCCCGACGGTCATCCCACCCGTGGCGGCTTTCTGCCGCCGGTGCCGCTGCCGCGCCGGATGTGGGCCGGCGGGGAACTGGAATTCTTCGACACCTTGCGCGTCGGCGACGAGACGATGCGGACGTCGCGCATCGCCGACGTGACGATGAAGACCGGCAGCTCCGGGGTGTTGTGCTTCGTTTCCGTCGACCATCTGGTGACGACGCCGCGCGGCACCGCGCTGCGCGAGCGGCAGGATATCGTCTATCGCGACATGTCGGCCGCGCAAGCCCCCGCCAGGCCGGCCGCGCCGCCGCCGCCGGCGGCAAAGCACCGCGAAACGCACATGGCCGATCCCGTTCTGCTGTTTCGTTACTCGGCGCTGACCTTCAACGGCCACCGCATTCACTACGATCGCGACTACGTTACCAAGGTCGAAGGCTATCCCGGCCTGATCTTCCATGGCCCGATGCAGGCGGCGTTCCTGGTGGAACTCGCAGCCAAATTGCATGACGGCGCGGCGCCGAAGAAATTCAGCTATCGCGGGCTGCAGCCGCTGTTCGAAGGAAGCGAGTTCAGCGTCAACGCCAACGACGCCGCCGCCGGCATGGAATTGTGGACAGCGAATTCGGAAGGTCAGCCGACCATGAAGGGCACCGCGACGTGGTAGCAACCGGCCCGTCATTCCGGGGCGATGCGAAGCATCGAACCACGATGTGCAACGGCACATCGGAGAATCTCGAGATTCCCGGTCTGGTGCTAACGCACCGTCCCGGAATGACGGAGTGGAACATTGTCCCGTAAGCCGACAAAGACCACCGGCGCATCGGTCAGCGTCAAACAGGCAACCCTCGACCTCTTGCGGTCGTTCGGTATCAAGAAAGTGTTCGGCAATCCCGGCTCGACGGAACTGCCGTTTCTCGCCGACTGGCCCGACGATATCGACTATGTTCTGGGCCTGCAGGAAGCCTCCGTGATCGGGATGGCCGACGGTTACGCCCAGGCCACGCGCAACGCCGGTTTCGTCAATCTGCATTCCGCAGCCGGCGTCGGCAACGCGCTCGGCAACATCTATACCGCACACCGCAACCAGACCCCGCTGGTGATATCGGCGGGCCAGCAGGCGCGCAGCATCCTGCCGCTGCAGGCGTTTCTCTATGCCGAGCGCGCCTCGGAATTCCCGCGGCCTTACGTCAAATTCTCGGTCGAGCCCGCGCGCGCCGAAGACGTGCCGGCGGCGATCGCGCGTGCTTATTACGTGGCGATGCAGCCGCCCTGCGGGCCGACGTTTGTTTCAGTGCCGATCGACGACTGGACGCATCAGACCCAACCGGTCGAGGCGCGCCAGGTCAGCCGCGAACTCGGCCCCGACGCGAGCGCGATGACAGCGCTTGCCGCAGCACTTTCGGCCAGCAAGCACCCTGCCCTCGTGGTCGGCCCCGGCGTCGATCGCGCCGGCGCGGTCGAGCTGATGGTCAAGGTCGCGGAAAAGACAAGAGCGTCGGTGTGGGTCAGCCCGTTTTCGGCGCGCTGCAGTTTCCCGGAGCGGCATCCGCAATTCTCAGGGTTCCTGCATGCCTCGCCGGCGCAGCTTTCGGATGCGCTTCGCGCGCACGATCTGGTGGTCGTGATCGGCGCGCCGGTCTTCACCTTCCACGTCGAAGGCCGTGCCGCGATCTTCGACGGTGCGACGACGATTTTCCAGATCACCGACGATCCGACCGCGGCGGCGGTCACGCCGCTCGGCAGCAGCATCGTCGCCACCATGAAGCCCGCGCTGACAATGCTGCTGGACCTCCTGCCCGAAACCAAACGCGCGATGCCGGCAGGACGTACTTTGCCGCCCGCTCCATCCGCGGGCGAACCGATTCCGGTCGAATACCTGCTGCACACGCTCTCATCCGCGATGCCTGATGACGCCGTGCTGGTCGAGGAAGCGCCGTCGCACCGCCCGGCGATGCAGAAATTCATGCCGATGCGCGGCCAGGACAGTTTTTACACCATGGCGAGCGGCGGCCTCGGCTACAGCCTCCCGGCCGCGGTCGGCATGGCGCTCGGCCGTCCCGGCATCCGCACCGTCTGCCTGATCGGCGACGGCTCGGCGATGTATTCGATCCAGGCGCTGTGGACGGCGGCGCAGCGCAAACTGCCGCTGACGGTGGTGGTGATCAACAATGTAGGCTACGGCGCGATGCGCTCGTTCAGCCAGGTGATGCAGGTGCGCAACGTACCCGGCCTCGAGCTGCCCGGCATCGACTTTGTGAAGATCGCGGAAGGCATGGGTTGCGACGCGGTGCGGGTGACAAGATCATCGGAACTCGCGCCGGCGCTGAAGCGCGGCCTGGCGCATAAGGGCGTCAGCCTGATCGAAGTGATGGTGGATTCCGCGGTGCCGCTGCTCTACGCGCGGAAGAGCTGAGGCTTGACCTCACACCGTCATTGCGAGGAGCGTTAGCGACGAAGCAATCCAGCTTTCCTTTTGCCGCTGCATGGATTGCTTCGCTTCGCTCGCAATGACGAGACAGCGTACTGCGCTCGTCGCCACGAGCATCTTTCACTTCCCGAAATCTTCCCGCATCTTGGCCTGGATCTTGGCCATGCCTGAGATCCAGCGATCGTAATTTTCGGTTTTCTTGCGCATGTAGTTCAGCACCTGCGGATGCGGCAGAATGACAAAGGTTTCCTGCTCGATGCCGGCGAGCGCGTCCCTGGCCACCTGCTCCGGCGTCAGATCGCCGTCGCCGGATTGCGGCCCCTTGGGGATCGAGCGCAGCATATTGGTGTCGACGCCCTGCGGGCACAGAATCGACACCTTGATGCCATCGGCCTTGTGCGAGATCGCGAGATTTTCGGCGAACCCGACCGCGGCATGCTTGGTCGTCGAATAAGCGGGGCTGCCGACCTGCGACAGCAGTCCGGCCGCTGATATTGTGTTGAGGAAATAGCCGCCGCCGCGCGCCTTCATCCGCGGAATGAGATGCCGCGCGGCATAGATATGGGCCATGACATGGATCGCCCAGCTTTTCATGAACGGCTCGTCGGAGGCTCCGCCGGCATTTTCCGACATCGGATCGAAGCCGCCGCCGATGCCGGCATTGGAGCAGAACAGCGCGATCGGGCCGAACTTCCGCTCGGTCTCCTCGATGACGTGGACGATGTCTTTCTCCTGCCCGACATCGCATTTGAACGCCGCCCCGTCGACCGAGGCCGCGACGGCTTGCGCACCGGCGATGTCGAGATCGGCGACGATCACCTTGGCCGCGCCGGCACGATGAAAGGCTTCGCACAGCGCCCGGCCGATGCCGTTGGCGCCCCCGGTGACAACCACGACCTTGCCCGCCACCTGCATTGCGCCCTCGAGAATCTAGTTCAGAACGAGATCGAGCACGGCGGTGTAATGGCAGGCCGCGCCCAGCAGCACGAAGGAATGCCAGATCGCGTTCTGAAAACGCAGCCGCTGCCAGGCGTGAAAGATCACGCCGAAACTGTAGAGCAGGCCGCCTGCGGCGATGAACCACAGGGTCAGCGTCGGCAGCGACAACATACCCGCGTCGTAGACCATGAAGCCGCTCCAGCCCATCGCCAGATAAAGGCCGACCGCCACCCGGTCGAAGCGGCCTGGAAACGCCAGCTTGATCACGATGCCGACAACCGCCACGCACCAGACGCCGATCAAAAGCGCGAGCGCGAAGATGCTGTCCTTCATCTGGGCGATGATCGGCGTATAGGTCGCCGCGATCAGCACATAGATCGCCGAATGATCGAAGCGGCGCAGCACCCATTTGGCGCGCGACACCGGCCACAGATTATAGGTTGCCGAGAGCACCAGCATGGTGAGCAGGCCGGCCACGTAAACCGAGACCACCGCCACCTCGAGCGGCGTCGCGTAGATCGCGGCGAGCACGATCAGCACCGTGGCCGCGACCACCCCGCCGAACACACCGATGCCATGCACGACGCCGTCGGCGATCAGTTCGGCCCGATCGTAGTTCCAGCGCATGGCGCCGGCCGCCGCATGGACGGACGTCGAGGCAAGCTGCTTCAGTTTGAAAATGGTCATGGCGATCCGGCAAGCTTCGCAGCGAGAGCGATAAATCATAGTTCTTTGGGGGTCAACGAACCCTTCAAACCCTTCGGCTCAAATAGCGTTCTAAGTATGAAACTTGATTTTGGACCGCCAATCGCCACCTTTCGGGTAGGTTTCCAGCCAATTGCCCGCAAATCGAGTTCTTCCCGCCCGCATGGCCCCCAATTTTTCCGAAATGATCGAGGAAGCGCGCCTGTCGGCGCGGGCGCTATTGGACTATGGCGATCACTTTTTCAATCCGA
>NZ_JADGRI010000068.1 GCF_017881085.1 Bradyrhizobium sp. | reverse complement strand
GATCGATACCGGCGCAGGGCTGGAACGCGTCGCCGCGGTGTTGCAGGGAAAGCATGACAATTACGACATCGACCTGTTCGTCGCCTTGATTCGGGCCATTTCCGAACTCACCGGCGCCGATCCGCACGGACAACAGAAGGCCTCGCTGCGGGTGATCGCCGACCACCTTCGCGCCTCGTCGTTTTTGATCGCCGACGGCGTGCTGCCGTCGAACGAGGGCCGCGGCTATGTGCTGCGCCGGATCATGCGCCGCGCGATGCGCCATGCGCAGTTGCTCGGCGCGCGCGACCCGCTGATGCACCGCCTGGTCTGGGCGCTGGTGCGCGAAATGGGCCAAGCCTATCCTGAACTGGTGCGCGCGGAAAACCTGATCGAGGAAACGCTGCGGCTGGAAGAGACGCGCTTCCGCAAGACGCTCGAGCGGGGTCTGTCGATCCTCGACGAGAAGAGCGCTTCCTTGAAGAAGGGCGACATGTTCGACGGCGATACCGCGTTCACGCTGTACGACACCTATGGGTTTCCGCTCGATCTCACCCAGGATGCGCTGAAGTCGCGCGGCATCGGCGTCGATATCGCCTCCTTCACCGATGCGATGGACCGGCAGCGCGAGAAGGCGCGCGCGGCCTGGGCCGGCTCCGGCGATACCGCCACCGAGAACATCTGGTTTCCGCTGCGCGAGAAGCTCGGCGCCACCGAATTTCTGGGCTACGAGACGGAAACCGCCGAAGGCGTGGTCGGAGCGGTCGTGAAGGACGGCAAGGAGGTCGAGACCCTCAAGGCCGGCGAGGCCGGCGCGATCGTCCTGAACCAGACGCCGTTTTATGCGGAGTCCGGCGGCCAGGTCGGCGACACCGGCGTGCTGGCCGGCGAGGGCGTGCGCTTCCGCGTCACCGATACCCAGAAGAAGGCCGGCGATCTTTTCGTGCATCTCGGCACCGTGGAGCAGGGCACCCTGAAGCCCGGCACGGCGCTCCAGCTCGATGTCGATCATTCAAGGCGTTCGTCGATCCGCGCCAATCACTCGGCGACGCATCTCTTGCACGAAGCCTTGCGGCAGGTGCTCGGCGATCATATCGCCCAGCGCGGCTCGCTGGTGGCGCCCGATCGGCTGCGCTTCGATTTCGTCCATCCCAAGCCGATCACGCCGGATGAGCTCTCCCGCATCGAGGACATCGCCAACGACGTGGTGCTGGAAAATGACGAAGTCACCACGCGGCTGATGGCGGTGGACGATGCCCGGGAAGCCGGGGCGCGGGCGTTGTTCGGCGAGAAATACGGCGACGAGGTGCGCGTGGTGTCGATGGGCGAGATCGCGCGCGAGCACGGCACGAACGCGTTCGGCTGGTCGGTGGAATTGTGCGGCGGCACCCATGTCAGGCGGACCGGCGACATCGGGCTGATCTCGGTAACCGGCGAAAGCGCGGTCGCCTCGGGCGTTCGCCGCATCGAGGCCTTGACCGGACGGCATGCGCGCAAACACGCCAACGAGACCATGACGCTCGCCAAGACCGCGGCCATGGAGTTGCGCACCACGGTCGAAGAGGTGCCGGCGCGGATCGCCTCGCTGATGGAAGAGCGCAAGAAGCTCGAGCGCGATCTGTCGGAGGCGCGCAAGAAGCTGGCGATGGGCGGCGGCCCGAGCGTGTCCGGTTCGCACCGCACCGAGGACGATTTCCGTGACGTCCAGGGCGTCAAGCTGATGGCCAAGAGTGTCTCGGGCATCGAGATGAAGGATCTGAAAAGCCTCGCCGACGCTGGCAAGAAGCAGCTCGGCTCAGGCGTGGTTGCGATCATCAATGTCGGCGACGATGGCAAGGCCGGCGTCGTGGTCGGCGTCACACCCGATCTCACCGCGCGCTTCAGCGCGGTCGATCTGGTCAAGATCGCCTCCGAGGCGCTCGGCGGCAAGGGCGGCGGCGGGCGTCCCGACATGGCGCAGGCCGGCGGGCCCGATGGTGCCAAGGCGGACGCCGCGCTCGCGGCGATCGAGAAGGCGATGGCCGGCGTTTAGGCCCGTCGAGCGGTGGGCAACCCTTGAGGAACATCAAATCGCGGGCCGCCTGAGGGGCTATAAAGGCTGTCTCTCTGATTCCAGCGTTCGCGTCAGGGGGCACCGCGAAGCGCGCTAACTTGGGAAACCGGACACAGGCAGTGGCGATTCTTCTGCGCAAAGGGCAGCGGCTGAACGACCCCGATTTGCGGGATCGCCTGTACGAACTGCTCGAGCACGATCATTTGCCTTATTCGGTCGGCTCGCGCTTCGTCCGGCTGATCATCGCCATCATCGTCACCGACGTGCTGGCGATGATCCTGGCGTCGGTGCCGGAATACGATGCGCGCTTCGGCACCCTGTTGACCGGCATCAAGGTCGGCGCGGTGATCGTGTTTGCGCTGGAATATCTGGCGAGGCTCTGGAGCGTGGTCGGCCACTCGCCGCGGAAATTGTCGCCGGCGCAGGACCGACTCGAATACGCATTCTCCACGCTCGGCATCATCGACCTCCTTGCCTTTCTGCCGGCGTCGATCGCGCTGGTCGCCGGCGGCCACGCGATGCTGGCAGTGCTGGGCGTGCTGCCGTTCTTCAAGCTGGTGCGTTATTCGCCGGCGATGCGTTCGCTGCTGGCCGCGCTTCACGCCGAGCGGCGCACGCTGGTCGGCTGCCTCGTCATTTTGGCGGGCGCGGTGCTGGTGTTTGCCTCATTGCTCTACGCCATCGAGCACGACGTGCAGCCCGACAAGTTAGGCACCATTCCGCAGGCGATGTGGTGGGCGATCGTGACGCTGGGCACGGTCGGCTATGGCGACGTGGTTCCAGTCACGCCATTGGGCAAGCTGGTGTCGGTGTTCGCCATCGTCGGCGGCCTGACCATGATCGCGCTGCCGGTGGCGATCATCTCCACCGCCTTTGCCGATGAGATCAGGCGGCGGGATTTCGTCGTCACCTGGGGCATGCTGGCGCGGGTGCCGCTGTTCTCGCATCTTTCCGCCACCGAGATCGCCGACATCATGCGGCTGTTGCGGGCGCGCACGATCGAATCGGGCGAAATCCTGGTGCGGCGCGGCGATGCCGCTTCCTCGATGTATTTCATCACCGCGGGCGAAGTCGAAATCGAGCTGCCGAGCCAGCGCGTGCGGCTCGCCGACGGCACCTTCTTCGGCGAAATCGCGCTGCTGCACCGAACCAAGCGCAGCGGCACGGTGACCGCGACGCGCAAGACGCGGCTGCTCGCGCTCGATGCCCAGGATTTCCATGCGTTGATCGAGCGCATGCCGGCGCTGGCCGCCCACGTCCACAGGACCGCAAAAGCCCGGATTGCCGATACCGCAGAGGCGGCCAAGGGCGATCTCGCCGCGGCCGAAATCGCCCAGGCCGGGCACGACGATCAGCCTGCCGAGCACAAATAGCCCGGGGCGAGCAGAGTTACTTATTGCGAAGGCGCAGGCGTCGACGGACGGCTTTGGTCATCTCCCACCGCAAGCCGGCGAATACCGGCCTCCGTCAGCCCAAGCACGCCAAGCCGTCTCAAGGCATATCCCAAAGCAACCAGGCGTTCCCAATGCAATTGGGGAATGTCGCTCTGGGCATCACCCTTGCTGACTTCAAGCAGGGATGTGAATTCCTCGGAGCTCAGCGAGGTCTGGGGATCATGCACCATGGGACTATCCCTTACGCCGCGTGGACGACTTTTCGTACCTTTGCCGGCGGCGGATTGATCTCGGCGATCTTGCGAAGGCACTCGGCCTCGGAATCGTGGGGTCCGGAGACGAACGTTCCGCTCACTTTTGTGCTGTACCAGCCCGACACGACGCCAAGCCAAAGCGCTTCTTCCGTCTTGACGTGGCGCGGCGAAAGATTCTGCATGGAGTGTAAACTTTCAAATGGAGCGTTCGATCTTCTGTCGAGCGCGGGGTGGAATTTTCCGGTTGTTCGGCGAACAGCCGTTCGTTCAGCTCTGCCCGGAGAGCCGGGAAAAATCCGCAAGGACGGCCGCCACCAAGTCGCGATGATGGGTGTCGTCCGAAGCAAGCCCTCCGGCGTATAGACTCAGGACATGGCGTGCTTTGGCGGCAGCTTCCAGCCACGAGGCGGCCGGTACCGACAGAAGCTGGCTTTCGACGGCCGCCTGCCGGTCGCGCGTATCCTTTGCACTGGTCTCGACATCAGCCTGAATGCGTCTGATATCGGTCGCCTTTTGCGCCGCCATGCCGCGGTGCCTGTCGAGATCGAGCGGCTTTTCAGTCACGCAGCGCGCTCGCATTGATGCGCTGCGCATCGGACAGCTGTGCGCCGGCGATATTGGTGTGCATGCATCTACCTTGCGCGCTTTCGTCCCGATTTGCCAATGCTTTCTCGCCGCATCCAGCGCCATCGGGCAAATAGAGCCACTTTATCTTGTATTCGGCGGCTTTCGTAGCCATCTCCGGCAATACGCCGGACCATCGCCGGCGGCGTGCAAACGGCACAGGCAATTTCAATCGGGGGGCGCATGAAGCTCAGAGTCGGCTACGAGATGATCTACGATTTTCCGCAACCGACGCCCTTGCTCGCGGTGCTGGGGATGCACTTTACGCGCGCTTCCGACGTCATCGTGCCCGATTACCTCACCACCAGCCCTTCGGTGCCCATCACGCCCTACCGCGACGGCTTCGGCAACTGGTGCAGCCGGCTCGTCGCGCCGGCCGGCCGCATGCGGCTGGCTGCCGACGGCACGGTACGCGACAGCGGCCTGCCCGATGTGATCGTTGCTTCGGCCTCGCAACATGCGGTCGAGGATCTCCCGGCGGAGGCCATCGTCTATTTGCTCGGCAGCCGCTACTGCGAGACCGACCGGCTTTCCGATATCGCATGGAAGCTGTTTGAGAAGACAGCGCCGGGCTGGGCGCGGGTTCAGGCGATTTGCGACTTCGTTCACAACCACATCGCGTTCGGCTACGAGCACGCGCGCCCGACCATGACGGCGTGGGAAGCGTTCAACGAAAGCAAGGGCGTCTGCCGCGACTACGCGCACCTCGCCATCGCGTTCTGCCGCTGCATGAACATCCCGGCGCGATATTGCACCGGCTATCTCGGTGACATCGGCATGCCGCCGCCATACGGCGTGGGAGATTTTGCCGGCTGGTTCGAAGCCTATCTCGGCGGCCACTGGTACACATTCGATGCGCGCAACAACATTCCGCGAATCGGCCGCGTCCTGATCGCCCAGGGCCGCGATGCCGCAGATGTTCCGATTACCCAGACGTTCGGACCGAACACGCTCGTGAGCTTCAAAGTATGGACTGACGAGGTCGTGTGAGGCGGCGGAGTTGGCAGCCAGACGCTTCGGCAGGATAGATTGCAATTCGCCTCGCTATTTGGCGATTCCACTGCTACACGTCCGACATCGCCGCGCGCCCCCTGGCTGTTATCGGTGACTGAGAGCGTTGCGCTCCCGCCTCAATCCAGAGAAGGCGGTGTGATGCCCGATACCCGCAAGTTCGATCTTCGCGAGTGGCTGGTGCCGCCGGTATTGATGCCGATCTTCTTTGCGCTGCTGATTGCCGCTGCCGTCATTATCCAGCGGTAGTCCACCGCCGCCGACATCAGGCAGTGAGCATCCGAGCGCTTGACAGAAAGTGGAGCCGGAATGGCAAATACCGCAATTATCAGGGATGCATACGGCGTTCCGGCGACTTTCGCTGGTTCAAAAACCGGCCAGGACGATGCTCCCTTCGTCTTTATCAGGGTCGGTGATGAAGAGCGCCGGATGCGGTGGGCGGAATGGGATGCGCTTCCCGCCTGGACCGGCGCCCGGCCTTCCTGGCTCACCAAGCGCTAGTGTTCCCGGCATGAGAGATGCCGCGTCCTGGATCGCTGTCGGAGCGCGATGGCAGGTAGCTGCTTTCGGCGTTCCCCGGAGAAATCCCTAAGGGCTATCGGCAGCTATCGCCATCAGGGATAGCAGTGGCACGTCGAGGGCATAGACGAAGCCGCTGGGCTCGTACCCCAGATGAACGTCGCCCTTCAGTTGCTTGCCGAGCGTCTCGACCAAACGCGTGCCGAAGCTGCGCTTCTCCGGCGTCCGAACCGCGGGGCCGTTCTGCTCAGTCCATGTCAGGCGAAGTCGCTGCGTCTTGGGATCGATCGTCCAGGCGATATCGACGCGGCCGGCGGCCACCGACAATGCGCCGAATTTCGTCGTGTTGGTGCAGAGTTCGTTGAGGGTCATCGCAATCGCGATCACGGCTCCCGACGTCATCCGGACGTCAGGTCCGGCAATGGTGAACCTGGGCGTGTCGGGATTATCGAAGGCTTCGGTGGCGCCGCGAACGATCTTCTCGAGATCCGCGCTCGTCCACCTTGCCTGCAGGAGAAGGTCGTGGGCTCGCCCCAGCGCCAGCAAGCGGCCTTCGATGGCGTGCTGCGCGTGTTCGGCGCCCGGCACGCTGCGCAAGCTTTGGGAGGCAATGGCGCTGACCGTCGCGAGCGTATTCTTGATGCGGTGGTGCAGTTCTTCGAGGATCAGCTTCTGAAGTTTGTCGGCCGCCTCGCGCTCCTTCGCGTCAATACCGGCCTGGGCGAGCAAGCTCCTCGCATTGATTTCGGCCTGCGCGAGCAGCAGCCGAAGGCTGATGTTCTCCGCAGCCAAAAACTCCTGCGGAGGCGCTGCGCCGCCGCTCGAAACGCGGTCGTACTGGTGCTGGTCGGTTTCAAGCATTGCTGACCATATCACCTTATGTCGGCTTCCGCTCATACATCTTTCGCGGCCTTGGTTTCTGCCGCAATCGGTCGATTATGGTGATTTTCAGCCTGAAAATGCCGGTTTCAGGCGTGGCCGATCATATTCTGGATTTCGGCAATCATTTCCCTGGCCTCGAGCGGCTTGCCGAAAAAGCGGCTATCGGCCGGAATATCGTTTCCCGGCTTCACCTGTCCGGACACCAGGATGATCTTGATCGGCGGCCAGCGCTCGTGGACGGTGTGCGCGAGCTTCAGACCGTCCATACTGCCCGGCATCTGGATATCGGTGAAAAGCAGCGCGATATCCGAACGTGATTCAAGGATGGCCACAGCTTCGTCGGCATCGACAGCTTCGACCGGCGTAAAGCCGGCATCCTCCACCATATCGACCGCACGCATGCGCAGCAGCATCTCGTCTTCGACGACGAGAACGACTGTGGGAACAACGGGGTGATCCAGCATCATCATGACGGCATTTCGAAGGTGACCGGTGAATATCAGTCCGTACCATGGCTCGGAGAATGGAAGCGGACACGGAGACAAGGATACCGGCGTGCATTTGATCCCGATTGCCTTAACAATAATGGAATATCGCGGCGAGTCTCTGCGAAAGCAGCGGAATCGATTAATTAAGGCAGCGAGTCCCTCCCGAACCGGGATTTCCGGCTGGGGTGCAGTCATGAATGAAGAAGCCGCCAAGCGTGGCGGCTTCCAGGAAACGCGGTCCGGCTTGTCCGGCCTGTTGGGGAATCACCAGCCGTGATGGCGGCCTCTGCCCCAACCATAGTGATGCCCGCGGCCGCCATGGCCCAGATGGCCGTGCCCATGGCCATGGCCATGGACCAGAATAACCGAACTATCGTTATCTCCAACCAGTGTGTCTGCCGTCGCCCGCGGCATCGCCGAGGCGGACAGAATCGGCATTGCCGCGAATGCGCAGGCGGCGACGCCGATCAGCAACAAACGTTTCATTTCATGATCTCCTTGACGCCGCGCGATCGCGGCGACGAGCCAATGTTCCGTCGGCCGATCGGTTCCGCTTTTCAGATAATCGCTGACTTCCCGCAGCGATGGCACCGCTCCCCCACGGCTCGCAAAAGCGGAATTAGCACCTATCTTAGCATGACAGAGGCACGTGAGTGCATGTCAGCGAGGTTGACCTATGAGCAGAAAATTTCCGTTGAACCTCCACCGCAGTGAACCGTCGTGGGCTGAACGCATCAAATCGCTGGTTCAAATTCACGGCCAGATCGTCGCGGTGGCGGAGCGAGCCTTGCGACGATTGTTCAACATTGAGGATCGGCTCATTCCAATCCCGATACCAGCGGACGCGGACCGGCGACGATGGGATCAGGGACGATCGCGTGATTGACTTCCCAAATCACAGTCGTTCGTATGACCAGACGCGGCGCGCCGTGAGATTCTGGGGGCACGACAGCGCCATTGAGGCCTCATTTTTCATAGACGAAGATGCGTTGAGGCGAATTCAACCGGATGCCCACCCCGATGCGTCCGGGTTCTTGAACGCGTTCGACTGCAATCGTGATTTGATCTGTGCCGCTGCCGCCAGAATTTATGTTCGAGGGAGCAGGGGCTCCTATAATCTGGTTGCCGCGAATTTCTAGCGCCAGCGCGTGCGCTCGATGCATCGTGCGTCTGGTCGCGCAAGCGCAAATCCACGGCAGTAGCGAGATCCTTCGAGTGGAGATTCGCATCGGCGGCCGAGCGCGTCGCGACGGGGTTTCGCCGCGCCGGCATGACACTCGTTTGCCCCGTCCGCGCCACGACTTGCGCACCTTTCGAATCCAACACGACCGCGCCGTCTCGCATCTGTCGACCGCCTTTGGGGACACCATGACAACTGTAAAGCTCCACGCATCGACGATACTCACCGCGCTCGGGGACGCGCAGTCTGCGCTCGTCGGAAAAGCCGTCGTTCTCACGGACGGGAAAGCCGGAACGGTCGAGAGTATCTGGCTGGATGAGCTTCACGGCCTGCGAATCTCCATCAAGGGGCACGATGGAAAGTGGCCAATCTCGACCATAAAAATGCAGCAGGGCCCCGAAAGCCACGGGGCACTCTAGAGTGCCAAGCGTGATCCTCTCAGTGGAAGAGACTACGATCGTCGGTCGGTACGCAAAAAACAAATCCATTGTCGGCGGAACTTTTGTCGACCGTTCCCATTTGCCCTGTGTTCAATACTGAACGCGCGACAACTGGTAGACACCATGAAGAAGATTCTCTTAGCAACGGTCGCTACACTCGCATTCGCAGCGCCTTCTTTCGCAGCTGAACCGGCCAAGACTGTCGGTCAGGCGCCGCCGTCAACTGCGAGCTCGTTCTACCTCGCTCAGGATACTGCGACGATGAAATGTCAGATCGTCGAAGCACAGCCTGCTGCCGGCGGCAGCATGAAGGTGGTCGGTGCAGCGCACGGCACGAAGGCATCAGCCGAGACAGCCTTGAAGGCTGACAAGACTTGCAAGTAATAGCCGAGGGCGTCGATATAGGGGGTGGGTCCGCTGGACCCGCCCTGGCGCCGGACAGGTGGGCTGCTGCAACCTCAATTTATTGACGGGCTACATCGTCAACCAATATCAATCGACGAGTTCGGAGCGCTGCACGGCGAGATGGTGCTGTTCGATCTCGTCCGCGATAGTGAACTTGCGGTATTTGAGGTCGGCGACCCTCAGGTCATCGGCAGGGCCGAGAAGCAAGGCATGCGCGATTTCATTCTCGAGCGCCAGGTACCGCTGTTCGAGATAGCGAATGTCGATATTCATCGCCACGATATTCTCCAAATCTTGCCGTTGGGAGCGAGATCCATGCCGCTCACAACGAGTCAGGCCGATAAGCGCGCAAGCCGCAGCCTCAGCGCGCGCAACGCTGCCCCAAAACGTCTCCTCTGAATTTAATGCTGGAAACTGGTTCGCTTGCTTGCGAAGCGTTCAGCTTTAGTCAAACACGAAATCTCGCAAGATCTCTTGATTTGGATCAAGGATGCGAGGCGCTGTGTTCGCGCTTGTTACCGCCATGCGCCGGGCGTCTTAGTAAAGCCGCACCGAGACGCTATTAGGTGATTCACACCAATAGTCCTGGTATTACCAGCGCTTCATAAAGGAACGACCTATGCGGAAACTTGCAAAACCTACCGAACAGGAAATCAGTGAGGGACCGCAATCGATAACCTTTCAGATCGCGGATGGTAACCAGCGGCAGCGCTGCATTCTGCAAACCAAGCTCCCAACGAAGGTGCAGGCGCAGAAGTACCTTCTTACAAATTGGTCGATCATCGAAAAGATGGCGCGCGATGCTCTCGCGGCGGGAGCCATGGTAGACGGCGAGATCAAACTCGTGATGGTCTAACGGCCCGTTCGATGGTGAACATATCGGACATTGTCGGCTCGGAGGGGAATAGCCATGCTGAATGATCGGGAAAACATCCTGAGCTCACTTCGCCAGAAGGCGCTCAATGTGCGCGAGATCATGAGACGCGCCAATGTCGCGAATGAGGAAGTTTGCCAGGCGCTCTTGTTGAAGATGCGTGACGAAGGCGTAGTGAAATTCGATATTCACAGCGGACGATGGGTCATTGCGTGACCGCCCGTGCGACTCGGAGTGAAAACCCGCGTGAAGCGCTCGAGCTACGGTGCCTGCTGATTTTCCGAGAGCGGCGGCCTGGGGGGATGCGCAGTTCTCGGATGATGAGCATGAAGAAACACAGCGAAGCTGTATCTCAGGAGAGGGTTGTCAGGAACGGCAGCCTCAAAGAGCGTTTCCTGCATGTCCCGCGGCAGCTCCGGCCACAGCTTGAACGCGGCGTGACCCAACAAGAGCTCAAACTCCCTGGACAGATCATTCATATGCCACCTTGCTTCTTAGGCCAATAACGTGCGGACCTTTGTTGCGGCGTCGTAGATTTGGATCTGGAGCATCGGATAAGTCGATTTGAGCTTTTGGCCCGATGCTTCGGCAGCCTCGGCGGTGTCAAACTCTGACTTGAAGTGGCCATCGACAACCACCACGAAGCCTTCCGCAGGAGGCCTGTCGGCTCGCGTTGCCTTCTCCGGTCCTGACTCGTCGATAACGCGAACTGGCTTTTTCATCGGAGGCCCCTTCAAATGGCTTCCAGCCTGCCATGGGAATTCTACGACAGTCTCGATAGCGCTCGCGTTGATTTAGATCATGCTCACGGAACAGGCCGGTCCGGCCTTTGGATTGTCAGGCTAAGCAACGGAGTGGGTACGACCTAGCCGCGGTCTTTCTTGGCCTTCGGCGGCTGTTCCGCCCCATCGGCCTCGCCAGCTTGCGTATTGCGGACCGCCTCGGTGAGCATTTGGCGCAACTCTGCCTTCGTCTTCGGGGGCGCCCGCGTGATAGATGCTTGCCAGTGAGCCATGTTCACTATGTGGGGATGCCCGCGAGGGAATTAAACCCCGCTGGAGACAGAAAGAATCGGGCCTAGTCCTGCCCTAAAGTGGGACATCGCGCGTCCCCGCCGTATGCTGCCTGAAGCTTGGGCGGCTGGGCAATCGCTTAGGTTAGCAGGCCTCTGGGATGCGGGAGAGCTTGTTATCGGGTTCCGCAGTAGCCATCTTCAAGTAGCGCAATGGGACCGCGGCAGCAGCGCGCCTCCCGAAACGCGACGCCTTAGCCACGCCAAATCCGATGAGCGGAACAGACCAACGGCATATTCTCGATATGCACGTAATCGGTCAGGAGAGCCTATGGCCATCGAACATGCCTCCGTGCAGGTTGCGCGCAAGCCTTGGGGGGTTGCTGATCTCCATCCCTGGAGCGGCATTGACGGCTCAGGCGATGCCGTCGGAGAACTGTGGTTCCGGCGCGCCGACAAGAACGCGCCAGACCCGGCCTTGCTGTTCAAGTTACTTTTCACCAGCGAGCCGTTGTCGATCCAGGTTCATCCCGACGATGCATTTGCGCGTTCCGTCGGTCTGCCGAACGGCAAGACCGAAGCGTGGTATATCCTGTCGGCAACGCCGGATGCGCGGGTTGCGCTGGGACTGAAGCGGCAGCTCACGACACAGGAATTGCGCGCCGCGATCAGGGACGGCTCGATCGCCTCTCTTGCCCAATGGCGTTCCGTCAAGAAAGGCGACATCATCTTCGTCCCCGCCGGCACGATCCACGCCATCGGCGCCGGTATCGTGCTCGCCGAGATACAGCAACACAGCGACGCGACATTCCGTCTGTTCGACTATGGCCGGAAGCGCGAACTGCATGAAGACAGCGCCGTCGCCGTCTCCGATGCGGGGCCGGCACGCGCCCAGGCCGAGCCGCGGCGTCTCACGGCGGCGCGGACAGTCCTGACTGCGAATCCGTATTTCGTGCTCGAGCGGATCGATCTTCCGGCGAATTCCCGATGGTCGCTCGATGCGAAGCGGGAAACCTGGCTCATGGTGATGGAAGGACGCGCACGTATCGGCTCCATCGGCGCCTCGGTCGGCGATGCCGTCTTTGCCGAAGCGGACCGGGCCGACATTGAAGTCGGGCCCGACGGGATGAGCGGCCTGATCGCCTATCCGGGACCGGATCCAACGATGTCGTTGCTCGGGGAATCCGAAGAACAAATGACCACATCCGTCGGCACGTCCATCATCGGCTCGCCGAAGCCGAACGAGAGTGCCGAGGTACAGACATGACGCCGCTCCGCCGCATCGCCGTTATCGGCAATTCGCTGCCCCGCCGCTGCGGGATCGCGACCTTTACGACCGACCTGCAGCAGGCGATATCGACTTCACGACCGAATCTGGAGACCTGCATCGTGGCGATGACCGATCACGGTCAAGCCTACGATTATCCTCCGGCGGTCGCTTTCCAGATCGAGGACGGCAATATCGAGGAGTACGCGCGTGCGGCGGATTTCCTGAACGCCGGCCGGTTCGACACCGTGTGCCTTCAGCACGAATTCGGAATTTTCGGGGGCGAAGCCGGCGCCCACATCCTCGTGTTGTTGTCGCGTCTCACGATGCCCGTGGTGACGACGTTCCATACCGTGCTGGCCGATCCGACGGCGGCGCAGCGCGGCGTGATGGATCGCATTGTCGACGCCTCGTCGAAGGTCGTCGTGATGGCCGACAAGGGCAGGGAGTTGCTGCGCAGCGTCTACCGGGTGCCGGACGACAAGATCGAGGTGATAGCCCACGGCATTCCGGACGTCGCGTTTGTCGCGCCCGATGCGGCGAAGGCCAGGCTCGGATTTGCCGGCAAGTCGGTCATTCTGACATTCGGCCTGCTGTCCCCCAACAAGGGCATCGAAGTCGTGATCGACGCCATGCCGTCGATTCTGGAACGCCGCCAGGATGCGGTCTATGTCGTGCTCGGCGCAACGCATCCCAATCTGGTCCGGGATCAGGGCGAGGCCTATCGCGAGAGCCTGATGGCGCGGGTGCGCGAACTCGGCGTCGAAGACCACGTGGTGTTTCTCGGCCAGTTCGTCGATCAGGCCACGCTGCTCGAATTCATCTCGATGTGCGATGTCTATGTCACGCCCTATCTCAACGAGGCGCAGATGACGTCGGGAACGCTGGCCTACAGCTTCGGGCTCGGCAAGCCTGTCGTCTCGACGCCGTACTGGCACGCCAACGAACTGCTGGCCGATGGCCGCGGCATTCTGGTGCCTTTCGGCGACGCGGCCGCGATCGGCCACGAGATCGCGGAATTGCTCACCGACGACGCGCGCCGGCAAGCGCTGTGCAAGCGCGCCTATGCGGTCAGCCGAACGATGACATGGGAACGCACAGCCGAGCGTTATATGTCGGCCTTCGAGCATGCGCGCCAGGGGCACTGGCTCAAGGTCATTGCGCGCTCCGACGCGAGCCCGCCGGAGCCGCGCAGCCCCGCGGCGCCCGACATGCAAATCGGCCATTTCCTGTCGATGTGCGACGATATCGGCCTGTTCCAGCACGCCGTACATTCGGTGCCCGATCGCTCGCACGGTTATTGCGTCGACGACAATGCCCGCGCATTGCTGCTGGCCTGCGCTCTCAACGGTCCGGGCGAACAGCCGCTGTCGGAGATATTGACGTCCCGCTTCGCGTCTTTCGTGCAGCATGCCTGGAATCCCGACACCGGCCGGTTCCGCAACTTCATGGGCTTCAACCGAACCTGGCTTGAAGACAGTGGCTCCGAAGACAGTCACGGGCGAACGCTTTGGGCCTTGGGCGAGGCCGCGCGCAGAGACGCAAGCCCGTCGCGGCGCCGGTGGGCTGCCGCATTGTTCGCCCAGGCATTGCCGACCGCGGCTGCGTTTCGCTCGCCCCGGGCGTGGGCGTTCACGCTATTGGGTCTGGACGCTTATTGCGCCGTAGCTCCGGATGACCTCTACGCGAGGGAAGTCCGGCATTCCCTTGCCGACAGGTTGATGTCCGCTCTCGCGGCGGTCGAGGCGCCGGACTGGGTGTGGTTCGAGGAAGGGCTGGCCTACGACAACGCGCGCCTGCCGCAGGCCTTGATGATGGCAGGCATGGCGACGAAAACACCTGATTATGTCGATGCTGGCTTGAGGTCCTTGCGCTGGCTGATGACGCAACAGACGAATTCGGCGGGTCATTTCCGCCCCGTCGGCAGCGCCGGCTTCGGCGAACAGCGGCAACCACCCCGCGCCTTCGATCAACAGCCGCTGGAAGCGACGGCGACGATCGCTGCCTGCCTCACGGCATGGCGGGCGGATGGCGATGCCGAATGGAAGGCCCTCGCCAACGGCGCTTTCGCGTGGTTTCTCGGCAGCAACGATCTGTCCGTGGCGCTGGTCGATCCGCATACCGGCAGTTGCCGCGATGGGCTGCACCCCGATCGCGCCAATGAAAATCGCGGTGGCGAGTCAGTTGTGTGCTATCTCCTTGCACTCGCGGAGATTCGTCAGCTTGCGCGCGTCAACGCCGGCCTGACGAAACCCACGGCATTGCGCGCCGTGGGGGCCTGAAGGTCACTTTCTGCTCCAGCGACCGAGGATACCGTGCAACCAGCCACCTTCCTGAACCGGCAGGCGTTTTTTCTGCGTCCAGACCCCGCGCGGGTCATCGTGCGCCCGTTCAAGCCGGCCACCGAACCGCGCGATCTCAACCCGACCGACAAGACGCGGGCCAATCATATCGTCGACCGGGTTCTGGCACTCGATTCCGAAGCGGTTGCCGCTCAGCTTGCGGACGTCCTGGAGAATTTCGAGGGCCGACACCGCAATCTGCTGGAGACGTTCGAGGCCCGCGCCGAGGTCATGGAACAGGCCCTGGCCGCGCACGGCACCTTTTCCAGGGACCAGCGCCAACTGATCGGAGCCTATTTCCTCAACGAATATTCGTTCGAGGCCTCGGCCCTGTTCAACCCCAGTATCGTGCCGCACCCCGACCAATCGGACGCGCCGAAAGGCGGCCTGCGCTTCATTCTCAGTCTGCGTGCCATCGGCGAAGGGCATGTGTCGTCACTGACGTTTCGGGCCGGCACGATCGCAGCCGATGGCAGCCTGAGCGTCGATCCGACCGCACGCCTGGCCTCCAGCCCCCGGATCAGCCGCCGCCTGTCCGCACCGGACGGCGACCATATCGAGCTCACTTTCAATCCCGACGAAGAACTCAGCGAGCGCGTCATCTTCCCGGTCACCGATTCCCAGTCGAACGGCATCGAGGATGCACGGTTTGTCGAGTTTCGCGATGAGGGCCGGAAAACCTACTACGCCACCTATACCGCCTATAGCGGGCGGGCGATCCGTTCCGAACTGATCGCGACCCACGATTTCATGTCGTTCTGGCTGGCGCCGTTGCGCGGCGACGCCGCGCAGAACAAGGGCATGGCGCTGTTCCCGCGCAAGATCAACGGCAAGTACGCCATGATCGCGCGGCAGGACAATGAGAACCTGTATCTGATCTATTCGGACGACCTGTACACATGGAACGGCGGCCAGGCCGTTCTCAAGCCGGAATTTCCCTGGGAGTTCGTCCAGATCGGCAATTGCGGGTCGCCGATCGAACTCGATGAAGGCTGGCTGCTGCTGACGCACGGCGTCGGCCCGGTCCGCAAATACTCGATCGGCGCGGCGCTGCTCGACAAGAGCGATCCGTCCAAGGTGCTGGCGCGCTCGCGCGAGCCGTTGTTGCGGCCCGAGCGATCCGAGCGCGAAGGATACGTTCCCAACGTGGTCTATACCTGCGGGGCGATGCGGCACAACGACCAGATCATCCTGCCATACGCGGTGTCGGACACCTTCTCCAACTTCGCGACCATCAAGATTTCGGCGCTGATGCAGTCGATGAAGGATTGATGGCCATCTCGCTGCAGCGATAGATCTCAACTAATGCATGGCTATTGGCCGGCAAAGGGCGCAGAGTAACTTAATGCGGGACATATTGCGCCGCACGCGCGCTTTCAAAGCTCCTGAACCGAGCGCTCCTTGCGCCTCACGAAGTCAATCTGGTGCAGCGATGCCGACGCTATCCGCACTGCTTTTCGAGAACGGGCTGCCCAATCTTCCGGTGGTGCTGATCGAGCCGCACCGCAACCCCGGAGGAATTTGGCGCATCAAGTTCAACTACGAAACGGGAGAGCCGCTCTCCATGAGTGCGGTGCAGGCATCGACGATGGCCTCCGTTCTTCACGAAATCGGCGAAGCCGAGCTGGCGGACGAGATCGACGGCGCGATCAAGACAGCGGTGCGCTACGCATCGATGTGAAAATACTCTGTTCAATCTGCATCATCGAACGTTGGGAGATCTGCATGGCCAAGGGCGAACAAAAAGGTAATCGGGAATCAAAGAAACCGAAAAAAGAGAAGATCAAGACCATCGCCGCCGCGCCAAGCCAAAAGACCGCGGGATGGCAGCCGAGCTTTGGTTCCGGCAAGAAGAAGTAGCGGCGCGATAGCGGACGTCATCGGTCCGTCAACTCGTGGACCCGGCCCGTTTCGATTGCGGAAAGGCGGTGGGTAATGTCGCCCGCAAAGGAAACCGGATGAAATCGACTCTCGCATTGTTGGCGCTCTGCGCATTCACGCAAAGCGCTTCCGCCAAGGAACCGGAATGCCGGGCCATCGAAAACACCAGCGGGCGGCTGGCTTGTTACGATGCGGCGTCTCCTCCGAAACTACAAAAGCCCGCTATTGTCGAAAACGACGTCTCGCGAGCCGCATACAAGGACCCGTTCCTCGAGGAAGATGCCCGAACCACCGCCAAGCTGAAGAACATCTGTCGCGGTTGTTGAACCAGGCGTAAACGCGGTTGCGGGGCAGGCGGCTTCCCTGCTTGCTAACCGATCGGTTTTGCCGTGATCTCGCGGCGGGAGAGGCACCGGCCGTCGCCGTGCAGCCAGCAGGTCGCCTCTTCAGCGTGAGGCGCGCGACGCAGCGATTTGACGCCAGTGCCGCGATCGCGCGTGAGCGCCTGTTCAAGACGGCCGCTGACATCGGCATCACGCGCACCGCTGAATTCATAGAAGGCCGCCGCGCACAGGAACTGCGCGCCGAATTGATCGCCGCCGCAACGCGTTCAGGATCCATTCTTGCAGCAGCCGGGCGTCGTCGCATTCATCAGTTGAAAGCAGCGGTCGAAATTGGGTTCGATCCAGCTGCTGATATATTTCAGTCCCTCGGGAAAGTTTATTCCGGCATCGCGCACGCGCTTGTAGACGGGGATCGGGTCGCGGTCTTTAAAGCGTTCGATCACCATGAACAGCATGGTCAATCTCACCCCTTGCGCAGGAACACATAGTCCGCGGAGTAGGGCGCGCTGCGGAAGGAGCCGGGCTGGTCGCATGCGCCATCGAGCTTGCCGCCCTTTGTGTTGATCCGCTGCACGGTCGTAGCGCCACTGAGAATGCCGCTGCCGCGCCGGGAAACCACGTCGAGCTTCAGCCAGGGAATATCGTTCGCCGCCACGCCGGGAGCGCTGCCGGCGACCTTGCCGACGACGGCGCTGCTATCATTGTGTTCCCAGCTCGGCCCGGCATAGTGCCGGCCGACGGTCTTGCCGTCGACCAAGAGCGTCGCGATCGGCTCGCGGAACGCCCAGGCCGGCTTGCCGTCGGCGCCCGCTTTGCATTCATAGACCTGCGCGCCTTCGACGTGCGCGGTGAGTACGATCGCCTCTCCCGGCGCCGCGATGGCATCGGGAAGCGGCGTATCGGCGGCCGTCGCGTTCCCGAGCAAGCCCGAGAGCAGGAGCAACGCCAGAGTTGTCGTCTTTGGGAATGGCATGGCACACTTTCCAAGTCTGTTGTCACCGCGAGCGGGGGCTCGCAATTGCGGTTCATCTCATTCTTCGCGTCAGGTCGGTTACGCGGTCATCGCCTTGGTCAGGTTTTCCGCGACCTTGTCGAGGAAGCCGGTGGTGGAGAGCCACCGCTGTTCGGCGCCGACCAGGAGCGCGAGATCCTTGGTCATGAAGCCGGCCTCGACGGTCTCGACGCAGACCCTCTCAAGGGTCGCAGAGAACTTCTCGAGCTCCGCATTGTTGTCGAGCTTGGCGCGGTGCGACAGCCCGCGCGTCCAGGCGAAGATCGAGGCGATCGAGTTGGTCGAGGTCTCCTTGCCCTTCTGGTGCTCGCGGTAGTGGCGTGTCACCGTGCCGTGGGCGGCTTCGGCTTCGACCGTCTTGCCGTCCGGGGTCATCAGAACCGAAGTCATCAGGCCGAGCGAGCCGTAGCCCTGCGCGATGGTGTCGGACTGCACGTCGCCGTCGTAGTTCTTGCAGGCCCAGACGTAACCGCCCGACCACTTCATCGCCGCAGCGACCATGTCGTCGATCAGGCGGTGTTCGTAGGTGATCTTCTTGGCATCGAACTGGGACTTGAACTCCTTGTCGAAAATATCCTGGAAGATGTCCTTGAAGCGTCCGTCATAGACCTTGAGGATGGTGTTCTTGGTCGAAAGATAGACCGAGTAGCCTTTGGTGAGGCCCATGTTGAGCGAGGCGCGGGCGAAATCGGCGATGGAATCGTCGAGATTGTACATCGCGAGCGCGACGCCGGCGCTCGGGGATTTGTAGACCTCGCGCTCGATCACCTTGCCGTCGTCGCCGACGAATTTCATCGTCAGGATGCCCTTGCCGGGAAACTTGAAGTCGGTGGCGCGGTACTGGTCGCCGAAGGCGTGGCGGCCGATGATGATCGGCTTGGTCCAGCCCGGCACCAGCCGCGGCACGTTCTTG
>NZ_JADGRI010000305.1 GCF_017881085.1 Bradyrhizobium sp. | reverse complement strand
ATGGCAGCGGTGAGCGATCCTTGCAAGGATGCGATGTCCCGGGCTGCGGCTGGCAGAAAAATCCTGGGAGGCGGGGACCTTTAGAAATCATTGTCCGCGAGCGCAGCCCATCGTCGGAAGCCAAAGCCGGCTTTGATGGCCGTCTGATCCCCGATACTCAGAATTGAATTGAGAGCCGCCCACGGGCGGCTTTTGTTTAGCCCGTCAGCACGTGGGATGTCGCTTGTTGGCACGAATCGGACCTTGAGCGATATCCGCTATCAGGTCGCGAACGGGGGCAAAGCGGACGTGGCGCGGACAGCCCAATTCGGTCGAGATTGACCAAGACGAGTCTGAACCGCAAAGATTCTAGCGCGCCTTGCCGCGCGCCTCGTCCCACCAGGGGCAGATGCCGGCCATGCGTTGGTAGCCCCTTCAGCGAGGGCAGAAGATCGCGCCGCAGAAATTTCGCGACGGCGATTGTGAGTTCGGCAGGTGTCGGATCGTCCTGCATGTGCTTCACGTCCGTCGCGGCGCGATCAGGCGCAAGAGATCGATTTCCGCCTCTGATGCGCGCCGTCCAATCATCGACAATTCGACCGGGCGATCTGACTGTTTTGCACGCGCTCCCATCTCGATGCACATTACGCCCCATCGCAGAGTCCCGAGCACCTCCCAATAATGCAGGGCAGCTGGGTCGATCTTCGCGCCACCGGCCGCCTCGTAGCCGGCGACCAGGTCGTCGCGGTCGCCAAATCCACCGACCGGCTTGTCGATCTCGCCGTAGCGCCAGGAGTTGGTGCACAGCCAGCCGAGGTCGCTCATGGGATCGCCGAGGTGGGCGAGTTCCCAGTCGAGTACGGCTCGCAATCCGTCGGGGCCGACGATCATATTGCCATTGCGGAAGTCGCCGTGCACGAGCGTGTGCGCCGCGGCATCTGTGTCCATGCGCTCGCGCAGCCAGCAAAAGGAGAGCTCGAAAACCGGCCGCGGCTGGCTGAACCGGCGGTATGTCTCGTGCATGTCGGTAACCTCGCTCGCCGCGGACTTGCGGGGCAGCATGGGCAGCAGCGCTGTATCCACACCATGGATGCGCGCGAGAATGCCGCCGATCTGAAAGGCGAGCTTCGGGCGGATCGCCGCGAACGCTTCGCTCCGGACGATCCGATGGCCGAGCCCTTCACCCTCGACGTGTTCCATCAGGAAGCCGCGCCCGATGCCGTCAGCGGGAGTAAGCACGTGAATGACATGCGGCGTTGGAACGCCTGCCGCCTCCACCACCCGCATCAGCTCAGCCTCAATCTCGAGATTGATTTTGTCGGGATAGGTGGCACCGGGCGGCTGCCTGCGGAGGATCAACCGCCGACGCAGGCCTGGCCCGACAGCCTCAAGAGTCCAAATCTCCTGACTGGCGCCGCCCGGAAGGCGTCGCAGGTCGGTTATATGGTCGATGCCTTGCAACGCGGCGCGCACAACCTCCTGAATTTGGGAAGCGAAAATCCGGCTCAAGTTCCGCGTGCGCTCGTCATCCACGTTTGCCGACTTCAACGAGGTCACATCATTCCATCCAAATCCGGGAAATCCTTTGAACTCTCATGCCTTTGGAGGACCGCCCGAGAGTTCCTTGCGGCTGCCGAGTACCATTGTGTTGAGATGACCTCCACCTGATATGTCGATCTCGGCACCGTTTATGAAACCGGCGTCCTCGCCGCAAAGGAAAGCAACCAATCGCGCTATCTCCTCGGGTCTGCCGAGCCGCCGCGCCGGCGTTTGCGCCACTGCCTGCTCGCGGATCTCCGCGGGCATGCCGAGCACGTTTTCCGTTCCGATGAGGCCGGGCAAGACCGCGTTGCAGGTCACGCCGAAACGCGCGTATTCAAGCGCGATCGTATGCGTGAGGCCGAGCAGTCCGGCCTTGGTGGCGGAATAGCCGGCCTGATTGAACAGGCCGCCGCGCGCCGCCACCGACGAGATGTTGACGATGCGGCCAAAGCCGCGCTCCGCCATCGGCCCGATCACGGCACGCGCCAGATTGAACGCGCCCGTCAGATTGACGCCGATCTCGCGCTCCCACGCCGCCTGCTTCATCTTGGCGAACGGCGCGATATTGTTGACAATGCCTGCATTGTTGACAAGGAGATCGACGGATCCGAGTTCGGCGACGATGGTCGCCACGCCGGCTGCGATCTCTTCCGCACTGCTGACGTCTGCGCGCACGACGCAAGACCTCCGGTGCAGGCCGCGCACGGCCGCGGCCGTCTCCTCGGCCCCTGCGTCGATATCGATCAGGCCGACATCCGCGCCGTCCGAAGCGAGCGCAAGCGCGATGGCACGGCCGATGCCGCGCGCAGCGCCGGAGACAAGAGCGATCCTGCCGTCGAGACCCATCGCGAACCTCCTTTCATCTGCAATAGTTAATGCGAGGCGATGGACAGGCCGCCGTCGACGACGAGACTCGCGCCCGTGACGAACGCACCGCTCGACGCGCACAGATAGAGCACAGCATATCCGATTTCCTGAGGCGCGCCGATCCGCCCGAGGGGCGTGCTCCGAAGGATATTCTCGCGCGTGGGGCCGTCGAAGGCGTCCGCGAGCTTCGTTTCGATGACGCCTGGCAGGATTGTGTTCACACGTATGCCGAATTCGCCGTATTCGAGCGCAAAGCAGCGGCTCATGCCGATCATCGCGGTTTTCAGCGTCGAATAGAGCGCGAGCATTTTATCCGGATGGAGCGCTGCGACCGAGGCAATATTGACAATCGAGCCGCCGCCGCGAAGTTTCATCAGTTTCGCGGCCTCGACGGAAAGATACCAATTGCCACGCAGGTTGACCTCGATCGCCTTCATGAAGAGCGGAGGGTCGGTGTCCTCGATCGAGCGCCACGGACTCAAAACGGCATTATTGACGAGGATATCCAGTCCCTCATGCGTGATGTTGAGATGGGCAGCCATCGAGGCTATGTCTTCCATTCGGCCGATGTGGCAAACGCGCGGCTCGGCACTCAGCCCTTCGTCGCGGAACTGTTGCGCGACGCGCACGCAGTCTTCCGCCTTTCGGCTGCTGATGACCACATGCGCACCGGCCTGCGCGAGCGTGCGCGCAATCCCCTCGCCGATCCCCATTGTCGACCCCGTTACAAGCGCAACCTTGCCGGCAAGATCGAACGGGTTTGCGTGCGTTGCTGCGGTAGTTGCCATTCTCATCCGGCTCCCAGCTTTGGGTTGGACAAGCCGATCTGGCGCAACAACGCCGGATCGACCTTCTCGCGGGCGGCCCGCTTCTTGTATGAAAACTGCCGGCACGCCTCGCCGGGCTTCATTTGGGCATGGCCGTCGATCACGAAGAACAACGGATGGGTTTCCGACGAGCCGCCGCTCAACTGAGCCCGGTTCGAAGCCGCACAGTGCGTGCAATAGGTGGGCGCGCAGGTGCGGTTGAAGTTTATGTTGTGCGGGTCGGGCATGATCGGCGACAGGGGCTCGCCATAGTGGAACATGTCGCGCCACATTTCGCCTCGGAACAGACGCCCGCCGCTGCCGCAGGGATCGAGCCGGAATACGAAGCGATCCTCCTCTTCTTCGATCGTGAAATCGGCGCAATGGTAGTTCCAGGTGCGCGCGATCTCGCGCACGAGTTCATCGTCGCTCATGGCCGCGTAGCGCGGGAACCCCGCGTTGAAGGCCGGCTCGTAGGTTTGCGACAGGACTTCGTCGAGATAGTCGGGTCCGCCCATCTCAATCGCGACAGCGTAGAAATATTCGAGGCACACAACGCCGAAATCATGCCAGGGCTTCCAGTCCTTGCGCTGGCCTGCGAGCAGGCTTTCGACGTCGATATCGCCACTGGCGAGGTTCGTCCGTGCTTGTTCAAGGCGCGTTTGTACGATCGTCGTGCGCTCGGCCTCGTCGAACAATGCTTGATTGCGGCTTGCGTTCTTGGCGAAGCTTAGCCGGCAGGCACCCTGCGGGCCTTTCTGCGTCGTCCAGGCGTCGAAACCCACGGCCTCATTGAGCGCGCCCTGGCAAGCTTTGCAAATCTGGCAGAATGAGCTGACGCCGTCGCTCCAGCCGCCGTACCAGTCCGGATGCTTCTCAGGTAATCCCTGGCGCTCGAGGCGCCCGCCGCTGCCACAGGGCGCGAGTTCGAGCACGACGGTCTCGTTGCTTTCTTGCAGCGGTGCAAGCTTTGCACCGCCCTGCTCGCGGAAGATCGCAATGAGATCGGCGATCGCGCCGCGCTCGTCGCCTCGCTCGTATTGCTCGACCCAGGTTCGCATCAATTGTGCGCCAATGCGTGCCAGGACCTCGCGTGCGCGCTGCTCACCGAAATCGCGACGCAACTTGCCGGCCTTTCGAGCGAGGGTATGGCCGGAGAGTGCGTCGAGGCCGGCGGAACCCTGCCGCATCGCCTCGAGCAGCGTTCCGACGCGTCCGATATCGCCCCGGCGCAAAGCGTCGATGGCATGGGCCTCGAACGGCTTTGCGATATCCGCAAGTTCCGCCTCGGTATATTGCTTCGTCATACTTGGCTCCCGCGAACAGAAGGCATTGCGATCAGGCGGACGTGCCATAGCGCTTCAGTAGTCCTCGCCCAAGCTGCGAGAGATGGACCTGATCCGGCCCGTCGCCGATCCGCATGAAACGCGCATAAGTATAGGCCTCCGCCAGGAAGGTGTCTTGGGAAACGCCGGCGCCTCCATGGATTTGAATGGCACGGTCGATCACGCGGGCGGCCATGTTCGGCACGACGACTTTCGCTGCCGCGATCATGTCGCGCGCCGCCTTGTTGCCCTCACGATCCATCTTTTCGGCAGCCCGCAGCGTCAGCAAGCGCGCCTGTTCGATCTCGCACCAGGAATTGGCGATATCCTCTCGCACCGAACCCTGTTCGCCGAGGGGCTTTCCGAAGGCGACGCGTGATTGCGCGCGGGCGCACATGAGCTCAAGCGCGCGCTGCGCGCAGCCGATCAATCGCATGCAATGATGGATGCGGCCGGGACCCAGACGACCCTGCGCGATCTCAAACCCGCGGCCTTCGCCGAGGAGAATGTTCGTGGCAGGAACCCGTACGTTGTCGTAGACAATCTCGGGATGGCCGACCGGCGCGTCGTCGTAGCCGAACACGCGCATGTCGCGCACGATACGGATACCCGGTGTCTCCCTTGGCACGAGGATCATCGATTGCTGCAGATGCTTGTTCGGATTGCCGGGATCGGTCTTGCCCATCACGATCAGGACTTTGCAATCCTCGCTCATGGCGCCTGACGTGAACCACTTGCGACCGTTGACGATGTATTCCTCGCCGTCGCGGCGGATGCTGCATTGGATGTTGGTGGCATCGCTTGACGCGACCTCAGGCTCGGTCATGGAGAAGGCCGAACGGATTTCACCCGCGAGGAGCGGCCCGAGCCAGCGCTTCTTTTGTTCCGCGGTGCCGTAGAGCGAGAGCACTTCCATATTTCCGGTGTCGGGCGCCGAACAATTGAAGATTTCGGACGCCCACGAGATTCGTCCCATGATCTCGGCAAGCGGCGCGTATTCGAGATTGCTGAGGCCCGCGCCATGATCGCCGGGCAAAAACAGGTTCCAGAGCCCTTCCGCGCGGGCAAGACGTTTCAGTTCCTCGAGGATCGGCGGTCTATGGTGGCGATGCCCGCTCTCGACTTGTTTTCCATAGAGGGTTTCGGCGGGATAGACGTGTCGCGCCATGAAGGTGGAGAGCTGCGCCTGCAATTCCAGCGCTCTTGGGCTGTGATCGAAATCCATCGTCCGGCGTCCTCTGCTCAAGTTGACCGATTCGACCTTCGTTCGCTTTGTTCTCAAGCGGTTTCGGAGTTCTCACGGTGCCGTCCGGAATGCGGTTGGAATTCGGTGTGGCGCGTTCTCCGGTAACATGAAGGTATCGTTTCAGGCGGCAAGGTCAATCGGCTGATCGATGGGCTTTGTGGCGAGGGTCTGCCAACCATCCACTTTGCGCATGTTGATCTGCCCTGAAGCGAGCAGCGCCCAGAACAACATCGCGGCGGTGTCGGCCGACGGCAGAACAGTTTGCGTCTTGATCCGCCGCTTGAATTCCTCGTGCAAACGCTCGATTGCATTTGTGGTGCGTAAGCTGCGCCATTGGCTCGGCGGCAGGCGAGTAAAGGTGAACAAGCGTTCCCCTGCCTCTTCCAGGCTGTCGGCGACAGCACGATGCTTGAGCCTCCATTTGCGGATGAAGGCCTTGCGACGGACCTCTATCTCCTCGGGTGTCGTCGCGTAGATCATGTCGTTGTAATCCGCGGTGATCTCGTCATGCAGGCGCTCGGGTGCATGTGCGAACAGGTTTCTGTGCTTGTGAACCGTGCAGCGTTGCACCGGCACTCCGTCCCAGACGGAGGCGATGGCCTTGTCGAGCCCCGGCGCGCCATCGACGATGAGAAACTCGGGCCGCCGCAGCCCGCGCTTGATGAGATCGTCGAGGACAGTGCGCCAG
>NZ_JADGRI010000304.1 GCF_017881085.1 Bradyrhizobium sp. | reverse complement strand
GCAGGCAGCAGCTGCGAAGAATCCAAAACTCGCGGAGTTCATCGCCGAGACAAAACGAATCGGCACCGCGCAGGAAATCATCGACACCGCCGAGAAGCAGGGTTTTGACACCGGCATCCGCGCGATCCACCCGTTCGATCGGGGCTGGAAGCTGCCGGTCTACGTGGCAAACTTCGTGCTGATGGAATACGGCACCGGCGCGATCTTCGGCTGCCCGGCGCACGACCAGCGCGACCTCGATTTCGTCAATAAATACGGGCTCGGCAATACACCGGTGGTCTGCCCCGAAGGCCAGGACCCCAAGACGTTTGTCATCACCGACACCGCCTATGACGGTGACGGCCGCATGATCAATTCCCGTTTCCTCGACGGCATGACTATCGAGCAAGCCAAGGAAGAAATTGCAAAACGGCTGGAGGCGGAGCTGCGCGGCAACATGCCGGTCGGCGAGCGCCAGGTGAATTTCCGCCTGCGCGACTGGGGCATTTCGCGCCAGCGCTACTGGGGCTGCCCGATCCCGGTGATCCACTGCCCGAAATGCGATGTGGTGCCGGTGGCCGACAAGGATTTGCCGGTGGTGCTGCCGGAGGACGTCACCTTCGACAAGCCCGGCAATGCGCTCGACCACCATCCGACCTGGAAGCACGTCGCATGTCCGCAATGCGGCGGCAAGGCGCTGCGGGAAACCGACACCATGGACACGTTTGTCGACTCGTCCTGGTACTTCGCCCGCTTCACCGATCCCTGGAACGAGAAAGCGCCGACCACACCTGGCGTGGTGGACCGGCTGATGCCGGTCGACCAGTATATCGGCGGCGTCGAGCACGCGATCCTGCATCTGTTGTACAGCCGCTTCTTCACCCGTGCCATGAAGGCCACCGGCCATATCGGCATCGACGAGCCGTTCGCCGGCATGTTCACGCAGGGCATGGTGGTGCATGAGACCTATCAAAAGGCCGATGGCAGCTACGTCACGCCGGCCGAGGTCAAGGTCGAGTCCGGCGCTAATGGGCGCCGCGCCAGCCTGATCACGACGGGCGAAGACATCTCGGTCGGCCCGATCGAGAAGATGTCGAAGTCGAAGCGCAACACCGTCGATCCCGACGACATCATCGCGACCTATGGCGCCGATGTCGCGCGGTGGTTCATGCTGTCGGACTCCCCGCCCGACCGCGACGTGATCTGGAGCGACGAGCGGGTGCAGGGCGCCTCGCGCTTCGTGCAGCGGCTGTGGCGGCTGATCAACGAATCCGCCGAAAGCTCCAAGGCGGCGCCGGCGGCGCGGCCGGCTTCATTCGGTCCCGATGCGCTGGCCCTGCGCAAGGCGGCGCACGGAGCTCTGGACAAGGTCTCCACCGGTATCGAAAGGCTGCATTTCAACGTCTGCCTGGCCTATATCCGGGAATTCTCGAATGCGCTCGGCGAGGCGCTGGCGCGGGAGGGACAGCCGTCCCCCGATCTGGGGTGGGCGATCCGCGAGGCCGCCGTCATCCTTGTTCAACTGGTCGCGCCGATGATGCCGCATCTGGCCGAGGAATGCTGGCAGGCGCTGGGACAGACCGGCCTGGTCTCGGAAGCCGATTGGCCCAAAATCGAACGTGATTTGCTGGTTGAAGACACGGTGACGCTGGTGGTTCAGGTCAACGGCAAGAAACGGGGTGATGTAACCGTGCCACGGGGTGCCGAAAATCCGGAGATTGAGGCTGCCGTTCTGGCCCTCGATGCGGTAAGACAGGCCCTGGGCGGCAAGGCCGTCCGCAAGGTGATCGTTGTTCCCATGAGGATCGTGAATGTCGTTGGCTAGGTTTAGCATCGCCGCCCGGCTTTTGGCCGTGGCCGCCTTGGCGGCGCTGACGGCCGGCTGCTTCCAGCCGATGTATGCCGAGCATGCCGACGGTACCCCCGGCCTGCGCGAAAAGCTGATGGGCGTGGAACTGCCGCCGATCGACAAGCCCAATGCCTCGCGGGACGCGCGGCTCGGGGTCGAAATCCGCAATGCGCTCGCGTTCAAGCTCTACGGCAGCGCCACCGGCATGCCGCCCACCCATCGGCTGGTGATCCGGTTCAGCAGCAGCCGCTCGTCGCTGATGATCGACCCGAACACCGCGCTGCCCTCCAGCGAGAATTACGGCATCGATGCGCAATACAATCTAATCGAGCTCGCTTCGAACAAGTCGGTCATGACCGGCACGACGTTCTCGCGGGTGACCTACGACATTCCTGGCTATTTGCAGCGCTTCGCCCGTGCCCGCGCCTACCGGGACGCCGAGGATCGCGCCGCCCAGGAAATCGCGGAAAATATCCAGACCCGGCTGGCCTCGTTCTTCGTCGCCGGCACCTGAAACCTCGCAATTCCGGGAAGCGCATTGGCGCGAACCCGGGATCCATGACCGTGATCGGGAGTATGGATTCCGGACGGCTGCCAGGCCGCTTCCGGCATGACTGAGGCTAACTCGGAACGGGTTGATTGTGGTCGCGCTTCGCGGAAAAGAAATCGATGCCTTTCTCGCCCGGCCCGATCCGGGCCGGCCGATCATCCTGCTCTACGGCCCCGATGCCGGCCTCGTCCGGGAGCGCGCCGACGCGCTGCTGGCATCCGCGGTCGATAATCCCAACGATCCTTTCGCGCTGGTGAGGCTGGATGGCGACGAGCTTTCGGCCGAGCCGTCGCGGCTGGTCGATGAGGCGATGACGATCCCGCTGTTCGGCGGCCGCCGCGCGATTCGCGTCCGTGCCGGTTCCCGCAGCTTTGCCAGCGGCGTCGACACGCTGGCGGAGGCGCCGCTGAAGGATTGCCGCATCGTGATCGAGGCTGGCGAGCTGCGGCCGGAATCGCCGCTGCGCAAGGCCTGCGAGCGCGCCAAAACCGCGGTCGCGATCGCTTGCTATCCCGATGGCGAGCGCGACCTTGCCAAACTGATCGACGACGAATTGCGGGTCTCTGGTCTGCGCATCGCACCGGATGCGCGCGCCACGCTGGTATCGCTGCTGGGCGGCGACCGCCAGGCCTCGCGCAACGAATTGAAGAAGCTTGCGCTGTACGCCCATGGCAACGGCGAGGTCACGCTCGACGATGTGATGGCGGTGGTGGCGGACGCCTCCGAGCTGAAGCTCGATCCGATCGTGGACGGCGCCTTTGCGGGAAAGCCGGAGCTGGTCGAGACCGAATTCGCCAAGGCCATGATCGCCGGCACTTATCCTGGCATGATTATCTCCGCAGCCCAGCGGCAGGCGGCATGGCTGCACAAATCGGCGCTGGCGCTGGCGGAAGGGACGCCATTGTCGACGTTGCTCGACAGCGGATTTCCGCGCCTGCACTTTTCGCGAAAGCCGATGGTCGAAACCGCTCTGCGCAATTTCAATCCGGCGCGGCTGGCGTCGATCATTGATCAACTTGCGGCCGCGGCGCTGGAGATGCGCAAGCAGGCGCCGCTGGCGGCCGTGATCGCGCAACGTGCGCTGCTGGCGATTGCGGTAAACGCGCGGAGGCGGGGATGAGACGAGATTCGGAAAATGTATCGGGCGACTGAATTTCGAAATCGGCCGGCAGGATACCCGAACCATGTCGGACTTGCCTGAGCGACCGGCATCAGGACGAGGGACATTTGCACCCTTGGTGCCCCAGCCGCCGATGCGTCCCGCAAGAGCGGGCGGTATTCAGGCTCCCCTACCCAGCCTGCGCACGACCTCGTCGAGCTGGTCGAGGTCGCGGTAGCGGATATGCACGGTGCCCCCGGGAGCGCGGTGATCGATGTTGACGGCGAGCCCGAGCGCGTCGCTGACGGTCTTTTCCAGCGCGACCGTATCGGGATCCTTCAGCTTGCCGGCGCGCGCCTTCTGCGGCTTGCGCTCCGGGACGCCCTCGACATGCGCCAGCGCCTCGGCCTCGCGCACGTTGAGGCCTTGCTCGACGATGCGCTTGGCGGCGGCTACCGGATCGGGCACGCCGATCAGCGCGCGGGCGTGGCCCGCCGACAACTGGCCGAGCGCGATGTAGGCCTGCACCTCGGCCGGCAGTTTGGTCAGCCGCATCATGTTGGCGACATGGCTGCGGCTCTTGCCGACGATTTTCGCGATCTCTTCCTGGCTGCGTTTGAATTCATTGGCGAGCGCGTGATAGCCCTGCGCCTCCTCCATCGCATTGAGGTCTTCGCGCTGCACGTTTTCTATGATGGCAAGCTCAAGCGCGTCGCTGTCGCTGACGTCGACCGGCACGATCGGCACGTCGTGCAGGCCCGCGATCTGCGAAGCGCGCCAGCGGCGCTCGCCAGCGATGATCTCGAAGCGGTCCTGCGCACCTTTGACCGGCCGAACGATGATGGGCTGGATCACGCCGTGCTGCCTGATCGAGTCGGCGAGTTCGCCGAGCTCGGTATCGGAAAACGTGCGCCGCGGGTTGCGCGGATTGGGTTTCAGGAATTCGATCGGCACCTTGCGCTGCGCGCGCGGCCGCTCGACATGCGCGGCCTCGCCGCCCACATCTCCGATCAGACTTGCAAGACCGCGGCCCAGTCGCGAACGCGCTTCGTCGGCCATCGCCAGCTCCCTTGGATTCAACTTGAGCGCTCCTGTTTTACCCACCGTCATTCCGGGGCGCGTCGCCAGACGCGAACCTGGAATCCCGATTAGAATCGTATCGTCTCTTCGAGATTCCGGATCAATCCGCTGACGCGAATCGTCCGGAATGACTTGTCCGGGCTAATGCGTGCGCAGTTCACGCTCGCGCTGGATCACTTCGGTCGCGAGCTTGAGATAGGCCTCGCTGCCGACGCATTTGAGATCGTACACCAGCACCGGCTTGCCGTAGGACGGCGCCTCGGAGATGCGCACGTTACGCGGGATCATGGTGTTGTAGACTTTGCTGCCCATGAACTGGCGGACATCCGCGACGACCTGGTTGGACAGATTGTTGCGGGAGTCGAACATGGTCAGCACGATGCCGTGGATCGACAGGCTAGGATTGAGCGTCGAGCGCACCTGTTCCACCGTCTGCAGCAATTGCGACAGACCTTCGAGCGCGAAGAACTCGCACTGCAGCGGCACCAGGATCGCGTCGGAAGCCGCCATCGCGTTGACGGTGAGAAGATTGAGCGACGGCGGACAATCGATCAGCACATAGGTGTAATCGGAGTCAGGCGAGACGTTGGTGTTCAGCGCGCCGATCGCATCGCGCAGCCGGAAGGCGCGGCCGGGAGTCGTTCCGAGTTCAAGTTCGAGGCCCGACAAATCCATGGTCGACGGCGCGATATGCAGCCGCGGCACCGCGGTCGGCACCACCGATTCGCGCAGACTGGCCTCGCCGATCAGCACGTCATAGGTTGAACAGTTGCGGTTGCGGCGATCGATGCCGAGACCGGTAGAGGCGTTGCCCTGCGGATCGAGATCGACGATCAGCACGCGCTCGCCGATTGCCGCGAGCGCGGTGCCGAGATTGATCGCGGTGGTGGTCTTGCCGACGCCGCCCTTCTGGTTGGCCAGCGCCAGGATGCGCGGATGGCCGGGTAGGGTTGGCGCCTTATCCTCTTGATAAATTTGATCAATTACGGTCATGCGCGGGTGCCATAAGCTTTGGCGGACGGCTCACGTCGCTCGATGCGGTCGAGCTCGACGATCCAGCCGTGTCCACCGGTGCGGCTGGAATGCAATTGCGGATCAATCTTCCAATATTTAGTGGCCTCCGTCAATTCGGCCTCTACATCTTGGCCTTTAAGAAACAGGGCTTTTGCACCCCGCTTCACCAGCGGTTCTGCGAAACCGATCAGTTGGTGTAGCGGAGCTACTGCCCGGGCGGTGACGCAATCGACGGGGCCGCTGATTCTATCCACACTATCCCCGATGTCGGCGAGATGAACAGTGCCTGGTGATTGGGTGACCCTCAGTGCTTCGCGCAGGAAGGCGGCCTTCTTGGCGTTGCGCTCAACCAGATGGACCCTCGCTCCTGGTGTTTCCGCCAAGGCGCAGGCGAGGACCACGCCGGGAAAACCCCCGCCGCTGCCGAGGTCGACCCAGATCTTGGCAGACGGTGCGATGGTCAGAAGCTGTAGCGAATCGGAGACGTGGCGCGTCCACAGATTCGGAAGGGTCGATGGCGCTACCAGATTGGTCTTGGCCTGCCACTCCAGTAGCAGATCGAGATATCGATCCAAGCGCACCTCCGTTTCACGTGAAACAGGCGTAAGCTTCAGCGCCTCAGCCTTGTCCAGGGCTGGCTGAGGCGACGCGAGCTCTTTCGATGTATTGGCCATGGGATCGTGGGGGCCTTGTTTCACGTGAAACAGATTTACGCGACGACAGACGTCTTACGCCGGGCTTCCCGTCGCAGAAAGGCTGCTAGGATGCCGAGCGCTGCGGGCGTCATGCCATCAAGCCGACCCGCCTGCCCCACGGTCCGCGGGCGCGCGGCCTCCAGTTTTGAACGCGCCTCATTGGAAAGCCCCGGCACCATCAAGTAATCGATATCGCCAAGGATCAGCCCTTCGTCGCGCCGGAAGGCATCGACATCG
>NZ_JADGRI010000303.1 GCF_017881085.1 Bradyrhizobium sp. | reverse complement strand
TCTACTACCACACGGTGTTCTGGCAATTTCTGCCGGTCGCGATCGCCTTCTATACCGCCGCACTGGTCCATGCCGGTCTCGGGGTCTGGGCGCTGTACCGGCGCCGGGAATTCCGCTGGAAGGCGATCGAGCCGCTGCAGCTCGTGCTCGGCTTGAGCATCCCCGCGCTGATCATCGCCCATATCACCGGCGTCCGGCTCGGCGAGACGCTGTTCGGCCATGAAAAGCTCTATCCGCAGGTGTTCTATGCCTATTGGGTGGTGTGGCCGTACAAGATCCTGCAGATGTACGCGGTGCTGCTGATCGCCTGGATCCACGGCTGCATCGGGCTTTATTTCTGGCTGCGGATGCGCCCGTTCTTCCAGCGCGCGGCGCCGTTTCTGCTCGCCGCCGCGGTATTGCTTCCGACGCTGGCGATGCTCGGCCTCTATCAGGGCGGACGGAGCGTCGTCGCCGACAGCGGGAGTAAGGAGTGGAGAGCGGAGAACCTGACACCGCAACAGGTCGGCACCGCCGCCCAGCAGGATGTGCTGGAAAGCATCACGGAGTATTTCCTGGTCGGCTATTTCGGCCTGCTCGGACTGGTGCTGGTGGCAAGGGGCCTGCGCGCGCTGGCCGAACGGCGCGGCGGCATGATCAACCTGTCCTATGGCAACGGCAGGACGGTTCGGGTGCCGAAGGGCCTCAGCGTGCTCGAGGCGAGCCTGCGCTATAACGTGCCGCATGCGAGCGTCTGCGGCGGCCGCGCCCGCTGCTCGACCTGCCGCATTCGGGTGATCGGCGACGTCAGCACGCTGCCGGAGCCGTCGCCGCGCGAAGCCTTCGTGCTCAACCGCGTCGGCGCGTCCGATCCGTCGATCCGCCTCGCCTGCCAGCTCCGCCCGGAGAGCGACCTCTCGTTCTTCCAGCTGTTCATGCCGCACGCGATGTCGGCCAACGCGCACGCCTCGCATCCGCACCGCATCGGCCAGGAGCGTTATCTGGTCAGCATGTTCGTCGACATGCGCGGCTCGACCAGGCTCGCCGAAAACCAGCTTCCCTTCGATACCGTGTTCATCGTCAACCGCTTCCTCGGCGCGGTGTCGCAGGCCGTGATCGAATGCGGCGGCCAGCCCAACCAGTTCGTCGGCGACGGACAACTGGCGCTGTTCGGGCTGGCGACGAGCCCGCAAACCGCCTGCCGCCAGGCGTTGCGGGCGGCGGCGATGATCGCGGTCAATGTCGACGAATTGAATCAATTTCTCAGTCACGATCTGCGCGAGCCGATCCGCTTCGGCATCGGCGTTCACGGCGGTGAAGTCATCATCGGCGACATCGGCTACCGCGACCACATGGTGTTCACCGCGCTCGGCGACGCCGTCAATGTCGCGGCAAGGCTGCAGGACATGACCAAGAGCCTCGGCTGCGAGGCGATCGTCTCCGAAGAAGTCCGCATCACCGCAGGCGTCGCGGACGATGCGCTGCCGCAGCAGCAAGTAACGATACGCGGACGCGGCGAGCCGATGGTCGTCCGCGCCGTCGCCGATGCGAAGGCGCTGTCCGCGCTGGTTAACGATGTGCAAATCGCCGCGGCCTGAACGCTTGTGTGATCCAGCGCACACCTGAACGAACGTTCAGGAAATTGTCCGCTATTCCAACGCTGTTTTCTCGAACCGCGCTTCGCAAGGCCGCGACTGATGGGCGATGGGCCAGGACTGAAAGACGACAACTTGAACCCGCGCCACGGCGCACATCGAAGGAGAACGACCATGTTACGCAAACTCACTCTCGCACTCGTTGCCGCAGCTTCTCTCAGCGCCGTTGCGCTGGCTCCCTCCGCCGCTTCCGCGCATCCGTGGGGCGGCGGATGGGGCGGCGGCTGGGGCGGCGGCTTCCATCATCACCACTTCGGCCCCGGCTTTGGCATCGGCTATATCGGCGGCGGCGACGGATGCTATGTGGTGCGCCGCGTGCCCACCCCGTTCGGCTATCGCCTGCGCACCATCAACGTCTGCGAATATTGATTGAAGTTCGTTGCTCAACGCAAATCCCCGGTCGCGAAGCCGCGGCCGGGGATTTTGTTTTTGCGGTCCGGCTCGGCACCTCTCAACCTTCGATCCACAATCCGAATTGCTGCGCCGCTGCCCGTAGCAGCCATTAGAGCAAGCGGCCGGTTTGGGCGGTTGAATCACCTCCAAACGACGTCTTCAACCGACAAAAAGATTCCCCCTAACCAGACGTGCCGTGAACATGCCAAGATCGATGCGAATGACCCTGGCGGAACTCGGTCGTCATCAAGGCCGTGCTTAACCCACCTATTGCGTTTGCGATCGGCTCCTACTAAAAAAACCGGAGGGGAATGCGGTCTCCCCTTGAGACTTCGGTCCAAGCACTGCGCAGCACTCGACTTGTCGAGGAAATTTGCGCATGGATCATCCACTCCGGACGGCAGTTGCAGTTTTAACCGGCCTCGTGGCGCTCGCTAACACCCAAGACCGAGCGTCTGCACAGTCAACCGTCGCTGGTCCGCTTCAACTCGAGACCCAAATCCCGTTGGGCGACGTGCGTGGCCGGATCGACCACATGGCGGTTGATTTGAAACGGCAACGACTGTTCGTTGCCGAATTGGGCAACGATTCCGTTGGAATTGTCGATCTCCAAAGCCGCAAGGTGATTGCCAGGATTCCGGGATTGAAGGAGCCCCAGGGCGTCGGCTATGAGCCGACGACCGATACGCTTTATGTTGCCAATGCCGGCGACGGCTCAGTGCGATTGTTTGATGGCAATAGTTACAAAGCGACGGGGCGAATTGAGCTCGGCAGCGATGCCGATAATATCCGCGTTGATGCGGCCGCCAAACGAGTCTTCATCGGGTATGGTAGCGGAGGATTGGCTATGATCGATCCTTCGACCCGCAGCAAGGTGGGGGACATTCTCCTTACGGGGCACCCCGAAAGTTTCCAGATCGACCCCGATACAAACCAGATCTTCGTCAATGTGCCCGATTCCAGCGGCGTCGCGGTCGCGGACCGTGTTTCGCAAAAGCAGATCGGAAAATGGCCGCTCACCAATGGGGGCACCAATTTTCCGATGGCCCTTGACTCTGTTCGCCACCAGATCCTCGTGATCTTTCGGACTCCTGCCCAGTTCGGCGCGTTCTCCATGACGGACGGCAAGCCGATCGCGACCACTGAGACCTGCGGCGATTCCGACGACCTGTTCATCGATGCCAAGCGCAGCCGCGTCTACGTCAGTTGCGGGGCGGGCTTCCTCGATGTTCTGGAAGTGAAAGAAGCGGTGTATCGACGGATCGCGCGTATTCCCACGGTTTCAGGTGCGCGCACATCGCTTTTTGTGCCCGAGATGGATCGTCTGCTTGTTGCTGTGCGGGCAAGTTCTGGAACGTTAGCAGCCATTTGGATGTTCCGACCAACGCCTTAGGTCGAAGCCGCGAGACCGCGCATGTCCGCATGCCGCCAATATCTGAAACGGCAATATCCGAGACGGCTCGCGTCGCGATCGATCATCGCGCTGGGCCTGATGTCATGGAGCAGTTCCGCTTTTGCTTATCGCCCCTTCGACGGAACCGATGCCGCCATAGCAGCGCCGGGAGAGGTAGAAATCGAGCTGCAGCCCGGGGGGCGCTTGCGCGAACAGCGAAGCACCACGCTGATCGCGCCTGCAACGGTCCTTAACTACGGATTGAGCGAGGGATGGGAGGCGGTGCTCGAAGGCCAGGGTCAAATACCGCTGATACCACCAGGTCCCACCAGCCTCACGTCCGCGGGAGCATTCCTAAAACATGTCTTGCAGCCCGGCAGCCTGCAAGACAAGACCGGGCCCAGCGTCGCGACGGAATTTGGCGTGCTGCTTCCAGACAGCACCGGGAATTCAGGCGTCGGAGCAAGTCTGGCTGGGATCGTCTCGCAGCGCTGGGACTGGGGAACGATCCATTTGAACGCTGAGACCGCGCTTACCCGTGACCATCATGCGGACGTGTTTCTTGGCGGTATTATCGAGGGACCGTCAAAATGGTCAATCCGGCCCGTCGCGGAGTTGTTTTATGAAAAGGAATTTGGCCAATCCGAGACGATATCCGGTTTGGTCGGCCTCATTTTGCGCGTCCGTGACAACCTCAGCTTCGACATCGGGCTGCGTCATGCTCTCACCAACGGCCATCCAGTCAGCGAAGTGCGCGCAGGGCTTACGCTCGGATTTCCTCTGGAGCAATTCGGTGGTCGCGCTCAATCCAGGTAATCCCCAAGTCCCGCGCTCCAGAGCCGACATAGACCAGGCCGTCTGCACCAACCGAAGACGTAATTTATTAGGCGTTGGCCCCCTCAATGGGGCGATTCTCTTGCACTCGTCATAGCCGCGTGGCCCAATTCGCTACTCTTACCGATAGTGGCAATACTCGTCGCCGCCTTTTGCAAAGTGCGCTAGTCTTACCTATTGCACAGGTCACAATCCGAGGCTTGGGGGACGGCTGGATGAGGCGACGCGAGTTCATTGGTCTCATCGGGGCAGCGGCTTGGCCGCTTGCAGCGCATGCTCAGACGGCAAAGATTTATCGCGTTGGGACGCTCACTGCGGGCCCCCCAATCTCTCCCAGGGTGGATCGTGGTGCGGTTCTCTTCGACGGACTGGCGAAGCGTGGCTACGTGCTGGGACAAAATTTAGTCCACGAGGCGCGTGGCGCGTCGGGCAAGCTTGAGCTGGTACCGCGCCTGATGCAGGAGCTGAAGGCGGCGGGAGTGAATGTTGTTGTCACTATTAGCTACCCAGCCGCCGCCGCGGCCAAAGTATCGGGCGTTCCAACTGTGCTCGCGTCCGGCTCTGGGGACCCGGTCAAGACCGGGTTGGTCGAAAGTCTCGCCCATCCCGGTGGTAACGTAACCGGAATAGCTGATGACGCATCGACACTTTCCACAAAGCGCCTCTCGTTGCTGAAAGCGTTGTTGCCCAGACTTCACCGTGTAGCGATGCTTTGGAACAGGGATGATCTCGGCATGTCGATGCGTTACGAGACATCGGCAAGGGCTGCGCAGGGGGTTGGAATTATCGTACAGCCGCTTGGCGTTCGGGAGCCTGACGACTTCAATGAAGCTTTCGAGGCGATGACACGAGATCCGCCCGACGCCATCCTGATGGTTTCGGACTCGCTGACCCTGCTTAACCGGAAGCGAGTGATCGACTATGCCGCCGCACACCGTCTGCCGGCGATCTATGAGGCAGACTCGATCGTTCGCGACGGCGGATTGATGTCCTATGGAGCCGATTCACGCGAATCTTTCGAACGCGCCGCAGCTATGGTCGATCTCATCCTCAAGGGTACGAGACCAGCCGACCTCCCGGTTGAGCAACCAACGCGGTACCAGTTCGTCATCAATTTAAAGACCGCTAAATCGATAGGGCTCGAAATTCCAGCGACCCTGACGGCGCTCGCGGACGAAGTGATCGAATAGGGCCAGGGACTTCCGTTCATGGGCACATTTCGGAATTGCAGTAATGTCTGACTTGAGTCCGGAATGTTCACTGGAACGGACGTCCGCCAAGCACTCTGAATCTATGGGTTCATAACCTGGTTCGAGGCTGCATGGCTTGTGCAGTTACCTATCAGTCGCCGACTGACTCGACCTGAGCCCCATCCTTCAATCTTGATCGCGGTCTGTTACCCTGGTCTGAAGCCCCAGTGTGACTAGTTGCGCATGAATCCAGCGCGCGGCACTGGTTCCGGCGCCGAACAGGCCAGCGGCGCCCACCAACCCCCCACCGAGGATTCTCCGGTCTATTTCTGATTTTCCGAAATTCTGCTTGACGGCCTGGTAGAAACAGGAATAGAGCGATTTGGTCCCGTCCCACAGAGGGGCGGCTCGCGATCGTCACGGACGCGGGGCGGGATGCGGTGGACGCGTTGGCGCTTTTGACGAACAGCGCCGGATGCGGACGGCGAAGTCGTGTGGTCCTGATGCCCCGACGCTGGCATCAAGTTCTTGAGAAGCAAGCTTCTCAGGGGCGACGGTGGCAAGAAAGCCGGTCACCGAGGAGAGCGCGAAATAAGCCGTAAAACCATTGCGCGGGGAATGCCGGGTGATTCCGGTGTGACCTGACTAACGCGTGTGCTCACTACCACTATTCTTGCACACGCGGCTTGCGGGCGCATCGGGCGCCCGGCATTCCCTGCGCCCTCCGAAGCGAGAGGGCGGAACGAACCGATAAAACCTCGCGCGAAACGAGCGGCGAGATCGCGAGGCTGTGTCTGTAAATGCCTCCGCAAAGGCAGTGGCCTTGCTGCGTCGCAGCGTCCTGTTCACGCGCCCAAAGCATGAATTGACTTGGCCGTTTCCGATGTGACTATGGCGGCACCTTGAGTCCGGTGGCGACCGGCCTTGACAATAAAGCTTCGGAGGAAGCGCGATGCTCGACAGACGAGAGATATTGAAGCGCGCCGGTATGGCGGCGCTTGCGACGGGGTTCGGCTCAGTCAGGGCGTTCGCGCTCGACACCGTGGCCTTGCCGATCGGAAATGGCG
>NZ_JADGRI010000302.1 GCF_017881085.1 Bradyrhizobium sp. | reverse complement strand
TGCGCGAGATCGCACCCAACGCCGATCCGGCGACCCGCACCTATCTGGCGAAGTTTTCCCTGCCCGATGCCGGCGACAGCGTTTCGCTCGGCATGACCGCGACGCTGACGCTGGCCGACCCCGCCACGATGCGGGTGGCGCGGCTGCCGCTGTCGGCGCTGTTCAGCGAAGGCCGCGATCCCTCCTTCTATGTCGTCGACGACAAGGGCGACGTGTCGCTGAAGCCCGTCACGGTCAAATCCTATGAGAGCAACGACGTCGTCATATCCGGCGGCGTCGACGAAGGCGCCAAGGTGGTGGCGCTCGGCGTGCAGAAGCTCGATCCGGCCCAGAAGGTCCGGGTCGTCTCGTCGCTATCGTTCTAATCCGAGGAGGGCGCGATGAAGCATTTCAATCTTTCGGCCTGGGCAGTCAGCCATCCCGCACTGATTTTGTTTCTCGTCGTAGCCCTCGGCGCCGCGGGCTTCTTCTCCTACGAGAAGCTCGGCCGCGCCGAGGATCCCTTCTTCACCGTCAAGGTGGTGAACGTCTCGGCAATCTGGCCGGGCGCCACGGCGGCCGAAATGCAGACGCAGGTCGCCGATCCCATTGAGAAGAAGCTGCAGGAGCTGCCGTATTTCGAGAAGGTGCAGACCTATTCGAAGCCGGCGTTCACGGCGATGCAGGTCACGTTCAAGGATTCGACGCCGCCCAAGGACGTGCCCTATCTGTTTTATTTGCTGCGCAAGAAGCTGGCCGACGCGCAGCCGCAGCTGCCCGCCAATCTGCTCGGTCCGGTGGTCAACGACGAGTTTTCCGACGTCGATTCCATTCTCTATATGATGACCAGCGACGGCGCCGATTTCGCGCAGCTGAAAAAGGCCGCCGAAGGCATGCGCCAGCGGCTGTTGAAGGTGCCGGGGGTGACGAAAGTCGATCTCTACGGCACCCAGGACGAGAAGATCTACGTCGAATTCTCCCATGCCAAGCTGGCGACGCTCGGGATCACGCCGCAGGCGCTGTTCGATTCGCTCGCCAAGCAGAACAACGTCGTGCCCGCCGGTACGGTGGAGACTTCCTCGCAGCGCGTGCCGCTGCGCGTCACCGGCGCGCTCGACGGCGTCAAGGCGGTCGCGGAAACGCCGGTGGAAAGCAACGGCCGGGTGTTCCGGCTGGGCGATATCGCCACCGTCACCCACGGCTATGCCGATCCGCCGAGTTTCCTGGTGCGTCAGGAAGGCAAGCCCGCGCTCGGCATCGGCGTGGTCACCGCCAAGGGCGCCAACATCCTGGAGCTCGGCAAGGACGTCGCCGGTGCGACCGCTGAATTCATGAAGGCGGTGCCGCAGGGCATCAATGTCGAGCTGATCGCGGACCAGCCGGTCGTGGTCGAGCACGCCATCAGCGAATTCGTCCATTCCTTCGTCGAGGCGCTGGCGATCGTGCTGTTCGTCTCCTTTGTCGCCTTGGGATGGCGCACCGGGATCGTGGTCGCGCTGTCGGTGCCGCTGGTGCTGGCGATCGTCTTCATCGTCATGAACGCGATGTCGCTCGATCTGCACCGCATCACGCTCGGCGCGCTGATCATCGCGCTCGGCCTTCTGGTCGATGACGCCATTATCGCGGTCGAGATGATGGTGGTGAAGATGGAGCAGGGCTGGGACCGCGTCAGGGCTGCGTCTTTTGCCTGGGAGTCCACCGCGTTTCCGATGCTGACGGGAACGCTGGTGACGGCTGCCGGCTTCCTGCCGATCGGCTTTGCCAATTCGGCCGTCGGCGAATATGCCGGCGGCATTTTCTGGATCGTGGCGATCGCGCTGGTGGCGTCCTGGTTCGTCGCGGTGATCTTCACGCCCTATATCGGCGTCAAGCTGCTGCCGAACATCACGCTGCACCATAACCACGACCCGCACGCGGTCTATGAGACGCGCGTTTACCGGATTCTCCGCAGCATGATCCAGTGGTGCGTCGAGCACCGCATCAAGGTGGTGCTGGCGACATCAGGCGTGTTCGCGCTCTCGATCGTGGGCTTCGGGCACGTCCAGCAGCAGTTCTTCCCGCTGTCGGAGCGGCCCGAGCTGTTCCTGCAGCTGCGCCTGCCCGAGGGCACGGCGTTCGGCGTGACCGAAAAGTCGGTGCAGAAGGCGGAAGCCTTGCTAAAGGACGACAAGGACATCTCGACCTACACGGCCTATGTCGGCCAGGGTTCGCCGCGCTTCTGGCTGGGGCTCAGCCCGCAGCTGCCCAACGAGGCGTTCGCCGAGATCGTCGTCGTCGCCAAGGACGTGCAGGCGCGCGAGCGGATCAAGGCGCGTATCGAGAAGGCCGTCGATGACGGGGCGCTGACGGAAGCCCGCGTGCGGGTCGACCGCTTCAATTTCGGCCCGCCGGTCGGCTTTCCCGTCCAGTTCCGCGTGATCGGTCCCGATCCCGCGAAAGTGCGCGACATCGCCTACAAGGTGCGCGACGTGGTCAGGCAGAACGACAAGGTCAAGGATCCGCAGCTCGACTGGAACGAGCAGTCGCCCTATCTGAAGCTCGTGGTCGATCAGGACCGCGCCCGTGCGCTCGGCCTGACCCCGCAGGACGTCTCGCAGGCGCTCAGCATGCTGATTTCGGGCGCGCCGGTAACCACGATCCGCGACGGCATCGAGAAGGTCGGCGTGGTGGCGCGCGCGGTGTCGTCCGAGCGGCTCGATCTCGCCCATGTCGGCGATCTCACCATCACCTCGCGCAACGGGGTCGCGGTGCCGCTGACGCAGATCGCCAAGATCGAATACGCGCACGAGGAGCCGATCATGTGGCGGCGCAACCGCGACATGGCGATCACGGTGCGCGGCGACGTCGTCGACGGCGTGCAGGCGCCCGACGTGACCAATCAGATCTGGCCGAAGCTGCAGGAAATCCGGGACAGCCTCGAGCCGGCCTACCGGATCGAGGCCGGCGGCGCGTTCGAGGAGTCGGCCAAGGGCAACGCGTCGATCTTCGTGCTGTTTCCGCTGATGGTCGTCGTCATGCTGACGCTCCTGATGATCCAGCTGCAGAGCTTCTCGCGCCTGCTGCTGGTCTTCCTGACGGCGCCGCTCGGCATCATCGGGGCATCGCTGGGACTGAACGTCGCCAACCAGCCGTTCGGCTTCGTGGCGCTGCTCGGACTGATCGCGCTCGCCGGGATGATCATGCGCAACGCGGTGATCCTGGTGGACCAGATCGAAACCGATGTGTCCCACGGCCTGACCCGCAAGGAGGCCATCGTCGAAGCCACCGTCCGGCGCGCCCGGCCGGTGGTGCTGACGGCGCTGGCCGCGATCCTGGCGATGATCCCGCTGTCGCGCTCCGCGTTCTGGGGCCCGATGGCGATCACCATCATGGGCGGCTTGTTTGTTGCAACCTTCCTGACCTTGCTGTACCTGCCGGGCCTCTACGCGCTTTGGTTCCGCAACAGCCTTGAAGAGAGCGGCAAGAACAAGGACGTTGATCTCGCACCGCAGCATCACGGCGAAGCCGAGCCCGCATTTCCGCTTGCTGAGGCTGCGGAATAATTGAAGATTATGCGCACTGAATTGAGTACCGACATGACGCTGGTTTCCGAACATATCGAACACGACACCCGGGACAGGATTCTCGTGGTGGCGGAGCGCCTGTTTCGCGAAATCGGCTACCAGAAAACCACGGTCGCCGACATCGCCAAGGTGCTGCGGATGAGCCCGGCGAACGTCTATCGCTTTTTCGATTCGAAGAAGGCGATCCACGAGGGCGTCGCGCGCACCCTGATGGGCGGGGTAGAGGACGCGGCCCAGGCCATCGCGGCCAAGCCGGGACCCGCGGCCGTCCGCCTGCGTGAACTCATCGTCACCATCCACCGCATGAACTCGGAGCGCTATGTCGGCGATTCCAAGCTGCATGAGATGGTCGAGATCGCGATGGAGGAGAGCTGGGAGGTTTGCGTCGCCCACATGCAGCGGCTGACGGAGACCATTGCCCAGGTCATTGCCGAGGGCGCGGCCTCCGGGGAATTCGACGCCCCGGACGTGCCGCTGGCTGCGATGTGCACCTGCACCGCGATGATGCGGTTTTTCCATCCGCAGATGATCGCGCAAGCCGCCAGCAAGCCGGGGCCGTCGCTGGACCAGATGGTCGATTTTGTCCTGGCCGGGCTGACCTCGCGCGGCAAGACGGGGAAGCGCTGAGAGCCGGAAGCTTCTCCCGTCATTCCGGGGCGATGCGAAGCATCGAGCCCGGAACTCGAGAATCCCCGATGCGCAATTGCGCATCTGGGGTTTGGTGCTGGCGCACCATCCCGGCATGACTAGACTGATCGCCAATGTCATCTGTTGAACGGTAAGGAAGCCACGGCGTGGACGCATCAAGCCCGAAAGATCTGCATTACTACGAGCCGAAAAACGGCCACGGTCTCAAGCACGATCCCTTCAACGCCATCATCGCTCCCCGTCCGATCGGCTGGATTTCGTCGCGGGATGCCAAGGGCAACATCAATCTCGCGCCCTACAGCTTCTTCAACGGCTTTTGCTACAATCCACCCATCATCGGCTTTTCCTCGACCACTTGGAAGGACAGCGTCGCCAATATCCAGGAGACCGGCGAATTCGTCTGGAATCTCGCGACCATGGATCTGGCGAAGCAGATGAACGCGACCGCGGCGCATGTCGCCCGCGACGTCAGCGAATTCGAGATCGCCGGGCTGACGCCGGTCCCCGGCAAGCTCGTCAACGTGCCCCGGGTCGGGGAAAGCCCGGCTTCATTCGAATGCAAGCTGACGCAGATCATCCAGTTGCAGGGCGCCGACGGCAAGAAGGCGCAGGCCTGGCTCACGCTCGGCGAGGTCGTCGCCGTCCACATCGACAAGGCCATGATCAAGGACGGCGTCTACCAGACCGCACTGGCCCGCCCGATCGTGCGCGCCGGCCGCCGCGGCGACTATTTTGAAATTCGCCCCGAGGCCATGTTCGAGATGGTCCGGCCGGATTGAGTTTCTTCTCTTATCCCTCCCCCTCGTGGGGAGGGTGGCGGGCCGGTCCTAACCGGCTACATAGGTAACAGAATAGACCGACGACATGGGTAACGGGTCAACTGATCGGCGAGGAGGACCTTGCCGATGGGATGGACGGAGACCTGTTCCGTGGATGAGCGGATGCGCTTTGTGATTGCGGCCGAGAAGCAGGATGAGCCATTTGCGGCGGTATGCCGGCGCTTCGGCGTGAGCCGGAGGGTCGGGTACAAGTGGCTTGACGCTATCAGGAAGCGGGCGTTGAGGGCCTATGGGACCGCCCACGAGCACCACGACATCATCCCTAGGCGATTGCTGAGGAGATCGCCGAGCGGTGCGTTGCCGTGCGCCGGATGCATCCGAGTTGGGGTCCTCTGAAGGTGCGGGCCTTTCTTGAACGTCAGGCGCCTGGGATCGACTGGCCGGTAGCGAGCACGATCGGAGCGCTGTTCGATCGCGAAGGGTTGACGGTGAAGCGGAAGCTGCGCCGTCGTAGCCCACCTTCGAGCGCCCCCTTTTGCGCATTGTGGAGCCGCCAACGATGTGTGGTGCATTGACTTCAAGGGCTGGTTCCTGACCGGCGACGGTAGACGATGCGAACCGCTGACGCTAACGGATGCCCACAGCCGTTATCTGTTGCGCTGTCAGGCGCTGGTTCGCACCGACACCGATCATGTTTGGCCGGTGCTCGATGCCGCGTTCCGCGAGTTCGGCCTGCCGCACCGGCTGCGCTCCGACAATGGCTCGCCGTTTGCTTCCCGTGGGGCCGGTGGACTCTCGAAGCTATCGGTCAGGCTCATCAAGGCCGGCGTCACGCCGGAGCGGATTGCACCCGGCAAGCCGCAGCAGAACGGCCGCCACGAGCGCATGCATCTGACGCTATTGCAGGACACCGCCACACCGCCAGCGCCCAGTCTGCGCGAACAGCTCAAGCGCTTGCGCAACTTCCGGCGTCTCTACAACGAACAGCGTCCTCATCAGGCCCTCGGCAATGCCACGCCAGCGGACCACTATACGCCATCACCTCGACGCTTCGACGGCGTACTGCGCGAGCCGGAATATGACGAGGAACAAGAGGTCCGGCGGGTGCGTCATAACGGCGAGATCAGATGGCAGGGCCAGACGATCTACATTAGCGAGGCGCTGATCGGCGAGCCGGTTGGGCTGCGCAAGCACAATTCTGCCGGATGGACGGTCTGCTTTGGCCCGATCATGCTCGGTACGATCGCTCATCGCGACGACCGTTTGAGAAAACCAAAACAACAGGCCTGTGGACTTGTGGACGATGCCAGCGCATCGCCCACAAGCCCACAGGCACAACAACAGCAGACGTGAACGAACCGAGAATTGTGTTACCTATGTCGTCGGTCTGAACTGTTACTCATGTCGCCGGTTGCTCAGAGGGGGAACCGAAGCGCCGGACCGCCGTTATCGTTTGCCCCGCTTTGGATCAATTTCGCTTTATTTTCAGTGCGAAGTGTTCACCGAAATTCCACGCTTTCCGCTAGACTGGGCTGTCTTTTGGCATAGGCGGGGCTGCCCG